>JBJTBI010000079.1:0-2083 GCA_046091265.1 bacterium | reverse complement strand
GTAGAGAGCATCGGCCGCATCCATCGTGCGCTTCTGGTGAGTGACGATCAGGAACTGCGAACGGTCCGCGAAGCGCTTGACCACCCGCAGGAACCGGTCGAGGTTGAGATCGTCGAGCGCCGCCTCGACCTCATCGAGCATGTAGAAGGGACAGGGACGAGCGATCATTACCGCGAAGAGGAATGCGAGTGCGACCATCGACTTCTCGCCGCCCGACAGGAGCGAGAGCCTCCTCATCGACTTGCCCGCTGGCGTGACCTCGATCTCCACACCGCCGTCGTCGACCCGAGCCGACTCCCCATCGGAATCCTCGCGGACCTCATCCTCTGACTCTGGATCGGATTCACCTGCCGACGCCTCGCTTACGGACGGCTTGGATGACTGATCGGACTCGATCCTGCGCAAGCGACCCTTGCCACCCGGGAAGAGTTCGGAGATCATCTCCTCGAAGTTACGCGAGGTTGCCTCGAAGGTTTGCTCGAAGAGTTCGGAGATCTCACGGTCGGTCCGTTTGATCAGCGACTTGAGCTCCCCGAGTGCCTTCTCCATGTCCTCTCGTTGCTCTTGGAGTTCCGCCACTCTCTCCCGTGCTTCCTCGTACTCGCGCTTGGCCAGCGGGTTGACCGGACCGAGGCTCTCCCTCCTGCGCGCGAGGCGGCTCAGCTTTGCCTCCAGTTCGGTCCGCTCTTCGGCGGAGAGGGGATGCTCGGTCTCGGTCAGCTCCTCGCCGAGCCGGGCCGAGACCTCGGCCAGCTCGGATGCCGTTCGACTGAGTTGGTCACGGAGCCGGGTCGCCTCTACCTCGGCCTTGGTCGACTGCTCGGAAGCGCCCCTCATCTCACCGCCGAGCTCGTACTCGATCTTCGAACACTCGCGTAATTCCGTAGCGACCTCACCGCTCTCGTCCTCCCCGGGCTTGGCAAGCGTGTCGGCATGGATCTCGAGCCTGTGCGCGAGCTCTTCCAGCGCGGTGCGCAGGCGGACCAGCCCCGGCAGCGTCTCCTGCTCGAGGGCCACCCGCCGCTCGAGCCGGCGTCGTTCCGCCTCACGGCTGGCGGTTGCGGCCGCATCGCGCTCCGCATAGCGCTGCTCGGCCGCCAGTTCGGCCTCGATCTGTGCCTTCTCGATTGCGAGGCGCTCGTCTCCGCGGCCCGCCCGCTGCGCTGCGAGCCACTCTTCACGATCCGCGACTTCGGCCGCCTCGTCGTGCCGACGGATCACCTCGCGGAGGGCGGTCTCTGTGGCCTCGCGTGCTGTATCTGCCTCACGCAGTGCTCGAGTGGCCTTCTCGAGATCTCCACTGGCTCGCTCCGCGGTCTTCTCTCTCTCCGCAACGCGTCCGAGGAGTTCCTCTCTGACAGATCTCGCAGCGAGGGCCGGATCGGTCCCTTCACGTGGAACGCGACTGAGCTCTCGCAGCGTGCCGTCCCACCTCTCGCCGTCAGAGGTGACAGCGACGCCAGAGAAGGAATCGGGAACGTCTCCGAGATCAGCCACCAGCCAGACATCCCCGAGCAGGCGCTCCACGGGCCCACGAGCGGACTCGGATACCTCGACCAGATCGAGCATGGGTCGAGCGCCATCGCAAGGAGGGGCGCCGGCTGGAGAACCCTGCTGGTCACTGCTGCGGACCAGCGCCCTGCCCGCACCCTCGAGTTCGGAGAGCCGACGGGAGCCTTCGCTTCGATCGCCGACGATGGCGGCGCGGAGCCGTTCTCCGAGTGCGGCCGATACGGCCAATTCGAGTCCAGAGGCAGCTTCGATCGAGCCAGCAAGCGCTTCCCCGGAAACCTCCTGCGCGGCACGGGCGAGCCGGGCCTCGACAGCCATCAGCTCACCCTTCAGCGCGGCGACCCGAGATGCGGCCTTCTCCGCCTCGGCCCGAGCCATGTCACGGGCCCTGGTCGCCCGACCGACTGCACTGGTTGCATCCTCGACAGCCTCTCTCAGCGTCGGCAGCTCCGCGGCGGCCACGTCGCGGGCACGAGCCGCCGCCGCGACCGGATGGGCGGACTGCGTGTAGGCGCCGTGTGCGGAGGAGACGGGGACGCGGGTGGTCTCCGCACGCGTCGCTTCGAGCGCG
>JBJTBI010000078.1:0-4156 GCA_046091265.1 bacterium | reverse complement strand
CACGTGCTCTGGGCATTTGTTGATTCCTCTCCTAGATGAGTCGGGGTTTGTGGACAGACTTGACCGCTGGAATCGTAGGGAACCCGACAGGTTTTTGGGCCTTCGAGGGTCGGCGCGAGGCAGACGGGCGTGACCGACCGTCATCATGGGTCCGTGACGTCACACAACGACCGACCCGCACTCTCCATTCGAGGCCTCAGCAAGCAGTACGAGGACGGCCCGCTCGCCCTCGACTCGCTCGATCTGGATATCCCGCAGGGGTCCTTCTTCGGCCTGCTCGGGCCGAACGGGGCTGGCAAGACGACCCTGATCAGCGCGGTCTGCAATCTGATCCGGCCGAGCTCTGGCGAGATAGAGGTGTTCGGACACCCGGGAAGCTCTCTCCAGGCCAGACGCCTGCTCGGTGTGGCAGAGCAGGAGGCGAACCTCGACCGCTTCCTCTCGGTGCGTGAGGCCCTGCTCTACCACGGCGGCTACTACGGGATGACCCGCGCCGAGGCAGCCGAAAGAGCCGAGCGGATGATGGAGGTCTTCGACCTCACCGACAAGCGTGACACCCGCGCTCCACGCCTCTCCGGCGGTATGAAGCGTCGCCTCCTCTTGGCTCGAGCGCTCCTCCACGAACCGCGGCTGGTCATCCTGGACGAGCCGACCGCGGGAGTCGATCTCGAACTCCGCCACGAACTCTGGCGCTACATCCGCCGCCTGCACGAGCAGGGGACCACCATCCTGCTCACCACCCACTACCTCGAGGAAGCCGAGGAGCTCTGCGAGGATCTCGCGCTGATCGGCGGCGGCCGGATCGTAGCCCGTGGCACCGCGAAGGGACTCAAGGAGTCCCACGGAGGGGGCTCTCTGGAAGACGTCTACCTGCGCACGGTCGGCGCAGGGTCCGAGGCGGGCACAAACGCATGAACGACGCCCCGCGTCCATGGAGCGGCTTCGCTTGGCTCGCAGCGCGCGAGTGCCACCGCGTGCTCAAGCTCTGGAGCCAGCCGACCCTCGCGCCGATCGTGGCTTCGGTCCTCTTCATCATCGTCTTCGGGCTCTCGCTCGGCACCCGGATCAGCGAGATCCAGGGCTTCGACTACCGCGTCTTCATCGTGCCCGGGCTCGTCGCGATGGCGATGGCGCAGGCTGCCTACTCGAACAACGCATCCTCGATCTACCAAGGCCGCTCCGACCGCTACATCGACGACGTGCTCGCCGCACCGATGCGCTCCTGGCAGATGAACCTCGGCTACCTCGCCGGTGGAGTATTCCGCGCGCTGATCATCGGTGCGGCGATTACGGCGGTCGCCGCACCGCTCACCGGCACTCCGATAGAGAATCCGCTGCTCCTGATCCTCGCGGTGGTCTTGCTCACCATCGGATTCGGCTCGCTCGGCACCGTGGTCGGGATCTACGCCGACAGCTTCGATCACACCAGCTTCATCAACAACATCGTTATCCTGCCCCTCGTCTTCCTGGGCGGGGTCTTCTACTCGGTCGATCGTCTAGGTAGCCCGTGGGAGCAGATCTCCCACGTCAACCCGCTCTTCTATGTGGTCAACGCGATCCGCTACGGCTTCCTCGGCATCTCGGATGCGAGCCCGCTGCTCTCGTTCGGCATCCTCGCCGCGATCGCTCTCGGACTGCTCGCGTGGTCTCAGTACCTCTTTGCGACCGGCCGCAAGCTCAAGGCGTGATCTAGGCGCCGAAAACCCGCTGCAGGAAGGCCATCTCGTCGGCCTTGATCTCGGCGCAGGTGTCGCCTCGATACGCATCGAAATGCCCTCCGGGATAGCGACGCAACTCCGCTTGGGCACCGAGCCTCTCGGCGGCCTGCTCGACCGATGCGTTCGGAGAGATCTGGTCGTCGACCGCGATCTGGAACAGCACCGGACACTTCACCTTGCCCACGACCTTGATCGGCCGATTGTTGGAGGCGACCAGCGCCTCGCGAGCGCAGAACTCGTTCACGTAAGTCGGGCCGGCTATCTCCAGAACACCTGCCAAGGCATCCGGGGTGGACAGCGCCGCCAACTCTCCCGGCACCGCGGCGGTCGCCATCATCACGGGCTCCCTTCCGGCGAGCGCTGCGAGCCTGTCCTGCATACCCCGTGCGGTCGCCTTGGCCAGCTGCCCCGCGCCGGCTGTCTTGACCAGCTGCTTCAGCGTTGCCGCGCCGTCCAGCGACGCTACGACGGATATCACCGCCGCGATGCGGTCGTCCTCTGCAGCGACCGCGATCACATGCCCTCCCGAGTACGAAGTGCCCCACAAGACGATCCTCTCGGGATCGACACCCTCCAGCCGACGGGCAAAGGCGATGGCAGCGTGGTAGTCCTCGCGATGGCGCTTGTAGCTGACCAGCTGCCGCGGCTCGCCGGCAGAGGCGCCGAAGCACCGGTAGTCGAAGACGATTGCGTCCAGGCCGATGCCCGCAAACGCCTCGCCGAACTGGAAGAGACCGCTGTCGGCTGTGTTGCCGAATCCGTGGGCGATCAGGACGCAGGGACGCGCTCCCGTCTGCCCGTGTGCGTCGGTCCCTGTGGCGAAGGCGTCTCCTTCGCCCCGGAAGCGCTGCCCGACGAGCGTTACCCCGTGGCTTTCGAACTCGACCCTCTCCATGGCTGCCTGCGACACGACCTGTCTCCTCTCCACTCCTCTGCTCTCCTCGTGCTCAAGCCTATCGCTAGTCTCGGCCCCGGGGCTTTGGACGGCTACCCTTCTGGACTGATGGGCCTTCGCGACCACCTCAAGACGACTGCCGCTTCTGCGGCCTCCGGCGCCGTGTCAGGGGCAAGACTCGCTGCCTCCGAGGCGGCCGGTCTGGCGCGCAAGATCCCCGGTGCGTCGCACCTGCCGCTGATCGGCTCCGGCGATACGCAACTCTCCGCAGCCGAGGTGGACGGCTACTTCCCCGCCGACTCGATGATCCGCCGCCTCCACGGCGAGAGGATGATCGCCTTCTCCGGTGTGCGGGCCCTCCTGATGCAGGCCTGCGACCCCGTCGCGGTAGTCGGCTTCCAGCGACACTCGATCATCTTCAGTGATCCGCAGACGAGGCTGCAATCTACCGACGAGCGGATGAGCCGGATGTACTTCGGCACGGTCGAGCAGGCCGAGGAGACCGGCAGCGAGATCCGTCAGATGCACTCGCGGGTCAAGGGCAAGACCGGCGCCGACTACGGTCCCATACCCGCCGGTACGCCCTACGCCGGAGACGATCCGGTGCTCGGGTTGTGGGTCCTTGCGACCCTCGCCGACTCCGCCCTCCTCTACTACGAGCAGCTGATCGGGTCACTAACCGCCGAGGAGCGTCAGGCCTACTGGGACGACTACAAGAAGATCGGGGGCCTCTTGGGCATGCCCGACGGCTCGATGCCCGAGACCGAGCCCGAGCTGCGCGATTACGTGAACACGCGTTGCCGCGACGGCAGCCTCTGGATCTCCGGCGAGGTCCGCGATATGTCGGTCGGGATCATCTTCGATCCGCCCTTCGAGGGATGGGTTCGAGTCGCACTGACACCGGTGGGAGAGGTGGTCAAGCTGACCTCGATCGGCCTCCTGCCAGACGAGATCCGCCGGATGTACGGCTTCTCCTGGGATCCGGCTCGCGAGGCGCTCCTTCGCACCACGATCTTCAACCTAAAGACAGCCATCAAGCTCTGGCCCGACGCGCTCCGCATCCACCCGGCGGCCCGAGAGGAGGCCGGGATCCTCTTCGGCACCGATGCCGGCGAGGACTGGCGGATGAGGACGGGACTCGCCAGCACCGAGATGCACCGGGCCGAAGACGAGGAAGCAGACGAACTCGGTGTGCCTGCCGAGGGTGCTCCAGCACCGGACGAGACCAAGGGGACGGCGTCCGGTGACGGCAACGGCGCTGGCGCCTTGAGCCGCCTCGAACAGGCTCTGGCCGGCGACGACATGGAACCGAAGGAAGACCGAGACTGAGCGCGCTCCTCCTCGCCAACGCAGTCGCCACCCTGTTCATGCTCGGCGTGGCCTGGTTCGTCGAGGTCGTCCACTATCCGCTGTTCGCCCGAGTGGGCAGAGCGGAGTTCCGCAGTTACCACACAGAGCACTCCTCCCGAACCAGCCTGGTGGTGATCATCCCGATGATCGTCGAGCTGGCTAGCTCGGTCTGGCTCGCTTTCGACCCCCCGAC
>JBJTBI010000077.1:0-2104 GCA_046091265.1 bacterium | reverse complement strand
CACCGGCGGCCGCGGCAGTGGTCTCTACCGACATGGTTGCGCCCAGGAATACGCCGTGCTCCCAGCTGCGTGCCTCGCTGACCAGCGGCACGACGGTCGCACGTCGACCACCGAAGAGCATGGCATCGATCGACACTCCGGCAGGATCCTCCCAGTCGGGGCTGATCACGGGACACTGCGCTGCCGCCACGGTGAAGCGGGAGTTCGGGTGAGCAGCCGGATTGTCTGAATCGGGCGTCCAGTCCTGACCGAGCCAATCGATCACGTGGTCGGGTGCTTCGTCCGTCAGCCCCTCCCACCAGACATCGCCGTCATCGGTGAGTGCGACGTTGGTGAAGATCGTGTCACGAGCGATCGATTCGATCGCATTCGGGTTGGTCTTCTCTCCGGTGCCGGGGGCAACGCCGAAGAACCCGGCCTCGGGATTGACCGCATAGAGGCGACCATCCTCCCCGAACCTGAGCCAGGCGATGTCATCACCCACGGTCTCGACCTTCCAGCCTTCGAGCGTGGGGATGAGCATGGCCAGATTGGTCTTACCGGAAGCAGACGGAAACGCTGCCGCGATGTTCTTCGAGACGCCGTCTGGCGACGTCACCTTGATGATCAGCATGTGCTCTGCCATCCAGCCCTCGTCATGCGCCATCGCTGAGGCGATCCGCAAGGCCAGGCACTTCTTGCCCAGGAGCGCATTACCGCCGTAGCCGGAACCGTAGGACCAGATCTCGCGAGTCTCGGGGTAATGGACGATGTACTTCTCGGTGTTACAGGGCCAAGGAACGTCTTCGGCACCGTCGTCCAACGGAGCGCCGACCGAGTGGACGCAGGGCACGAAGTCACCGTCGGATCCGAGCGCCTCGAGCGCCGCGGCTCCCATCCTCGCCATGATCCTCATCGAAACCACGACGTAAGGAGAGTCCGTGATCTCCACCCCGAGGCGGGCAACCGGAGAACCGATTGGGCCCATCGAGAACGGGATCACGTACATGGTCCTACCCTTCATCGATCCAGCGAACAATCCCTTCAGCCGCTCTCGCATCTCTGCCGGGTCTGCCCAATTGTTGGTGGGGCCTGCATCGACCTCCTGTTCCGAGCAGATGAAGGTGCGGTCTTCGACACGTGCGACGTCATCGGGATCCGAGCGAGCGAGGAAGGAGTTGGGTCGCTTCTCCTCGGAGAGCCTGAGGAAGGTTCCTGCCTCGGTGAGTTCCTCGCAGAGCCGGTCGTACTCCGCCTGAGACCCGTCACACCAGTAGACGGAATCGGGCTGCGTCAACCCTGCGATCTCGTCCACCCACTCGAGGAGCTTGGGGTTGTCGGTTGGCGGATTGCTCGGGTTCTCACTCACGTTCTGGGGCTGCTCCTCTCGGATCGATCGTGGAAACTGTCGCGGCGACTGACCGAATCTGGTGCCAGCGGTCCTCCATTCTTTACGAAATCGGGCAGCGATGACTTGCCGACCCTTCCACGTCCGGGTCGGCTAGGGTTCTTCGACCGAAGTCCGGCACGAGGAGCCGGCTTGGGTACCACCTCTTGCGCTTCTACGAATTCGAATCCCGAAAGATCGTCGAACTGGCCGGCATCCCGGTCACCAAATACGGCTTCTGTAGGACGGCAGACGAAGCGAGGAAGGCTGCCGAACGAATCGGCGGACCTGTCGTCGTCAAGTCGCAGGTTCTGACCGGCGGTCGTATGAAGGCCGGTGGAGTGAAGTTCGCGGACTCGCCCGAGGAGGCAGCCGCCCTAGCCGAGGAGATCCTGGAGCTCGAGATCAACGGACACGTGCCGAGAGGCGTTCTGGTGGACCCCAAGGCCCAGGTCAAGCAGGAGTACTACGCGGGAGTGGTCTGGGACGGGACGGCAAAGCGACCGCTGATGCTTTTCAGCGACATGGGCGGGATCGACATCGAAGAGGTGGCGGAGAAGCACCCCGATCATGTGGGTCGGGGGCACGTCTCAAATCTCCTCCCGATCTCCGACTACGAGGCGAAGAAGGTGATTGCCGCCACCGGTGTGACCGGCTCCCAACTGAATCGCGCAACACCCGTGCTGGCCCGCTTGGCGAGCCTGTTCCGCGACAACGACATGACGCTGGCCGAGATCA
>JBJTBI010000076.1:0-2244 GCA_046091265.1 bacterium | reverse complement strand
CACCGACCTCGTTCACGGTCGCGAGAAATGCCTCCGCGAGGTTTGGGGAAAGCGTCTGGTCGATCGCAGCGCCGACCGCTGTCTGGTTGGCGGTTGTCCGTTCCATCTCTCCGAAACGGAGAGTAGCGCAGAGTTTGCGGGGCCTCTCCCCTGAAAATAACCCCTACGATTGCCCGGTGAAGAAACCTCTCTGGATAGTCGCCGCTGTCATCTTCCTCGACACACTCTTCTACTCGGCGATCGCTCCGCTGCTGCCGGAGTACGCCTCGAGGTTCGGACTCTCGGACGGTAGCGCCGGACTTCTGGTCGGCTCCTATGCGGTCGCCAACCTGCTCGCGGCCCTCCCTTCGAGCGGTTTGGTCACCCGTGTCGGAATCAAGAAGACGCTGGTGGCAGGACTCACGCTCCTCTCCGGGTCCTGCCTGCTGTTCGGGTTCGCCGGGAACTTCGAGATCTTGGTGGGCGCTCGCTTCGTACAGGGCATCGGAGGGGCGTTGGCATGGACTGCGGGGATCTCCTGGATCGCGGCCGAGGCTGGCCCGAGGCGCCGGGGCGAGGCGATCGGACGCGTGGTCGCTGCTGCGGTCGTGGGATTGATCGTAGGGCCCGCGATAGGTGCTCTCGCCTCTGAGATCGGTATCGAGATCACTTTCGCCGCCGTTGCCGTGGTTGGATCGCTGGTTGCCGTATGGAGCACCCTGGTTCCTGCTCCCACACCAGTCGGTACGAAACTACGAGAGATCCTGGGTCACGGAAGGGCCCCTCTCTGGTTCGCCGTATGGCTCGTCACACTCCCAGCAATCCTCGCCGGCTGCCTCGAGGTCGTGATCCCGCTCGAGTTGGACGAGTTCGGGGCCTCGGCTCTGGTTATCGGGGCCATCTTCACGGGATCTGCGGCGGTCGAGGCGGTATTCGCTCCTCTCATCGGACGCCTCTCTGACCGGCGCGGGAGGCTGTTTCCGTTGCGCTTGGGTCTGATCACGACGACGCTGCTGATACTGGCTCTCGCGTTCGCGACCTCGGTGCCCACAGTCGCAATCGGTGTCACTCTGGTCTTCGCAGCCCTTCAGCTCTTCTGGACTCCCGGAATGGCGCTGGTTGCCGATATCTGCGACCGGCTGGGGCTGGATCAGGGGATCACCGGGGCACTTACGAACCTCGCCTGGGCCGGTGGGGCCGCCATCGGCTCGCTCGCGGCGGGTGGATTGGCAGAGAGCCGCAGGGCGCCCGGTCGCCTACGGACTGCTGGTCTTGCTCTGCGCGCTCTCGGCGACAGCTTTTCTGCTCGGTCGGGGATGGGCCGGTGACGATCTCGTCAGCGGAGGTTGAACCCTTCTCCGGTAAGTCGCCCGATGTCGTTCGTCAGTCCGATCACGAACAGGACGAGGACCAAGGCAAATCCGACCACCCCTGCGCGCTCCATCACCCGGTAGGAGACAGGCCGCCCCCTCACCTTCTCGACCAGGCTCCAGAAGATGTGACCCCCGTCCAGCGGGAGGAACGGGAAGAGGTTGATGATCGCAAGTGAAAGGCTGATCACAGCGAGGAGCGTGAGCGCCGTACGGGCATCGAACTCGATCGCCTGTCGGGTCACCTCGTAGCTGCCGACCACGCCGGAGATCTGCTTTCGCTGCTCGGCGTCGAATAGCCTCGAGATCGCCGTCAGGGTGGCCCCCGTAACGGTCCCCATGAACTCGACCGAGCGAACCGCTGCCTGGGGAATCGTCGGATCCACCGGCACGACTCGCCCAGGCTCGAAGCTGAAGCCGATCAGGTTACGGTCACTGGCCGCGTCGTATCGCGGCTTGATGCGCAGCGTCTGCTCGGCGCCGTCGCGCGAGACCTTCATCACGACCGGAATCTCGGCTGCACAGCCGTCGCTCGGCTCCCCCGGGCAGGAATGGCTCTGGATGCGCTCTCGGAGATCCTCTGCTCGTGCATCGAAAGTATCCCCTTTGCCAGCGCTGCCATCGACGGTGAGTATGCGATCGCCGGGCTGCAGCTTCCCGACAGCGGGACTGGCGGGCTGGACACTCCCGACCTTGAGGCTCGTGCCAACCGCCTCCTTCACCCCGAAGGCGAGGGCAAACAGGATCAGGAAGGCGACCAATAGGTTCATGGCGGGTCCCGCGGCGATCACCACGATGCGCTTCCATACGGGCTGGTGGTAGTAACCGCGGTGTGCGATGTCCGGAGGAAGGACCTCATCCGGATTCATCCCCGTGATCTTCACGAACCCGCCTG
>JBJTBI010000075.1:0-2280 GCA_046091265.1 bacterium | reverse complement strand
GGCTCTGGCCGGGCTTGAGAGAGTGGGATCGTCGCGCCCTCCGGGTAACCCTCCTGGGACTCTCCCGGGGTCACCTCGATGTACTTCAGCCCGAGTGCCGACTTGGCGCGAATCAGGACGGTCGAATCGACCGGCAAAGGCGCGACCGAGCGATTGAGTTTCAGGTCGAGTCGTGCGCTGTAGGTCCCCGCCTCGCCGGTGGCGTAAGTGACCTCCTCGTCGGTCCCCGTAGAGGTGGAGCCGGTCGAGGAGCCGTTCTGGACCGCCTCGACGCCCTCGACGGTTCCGACCTGCACTCCGCCGATCCGGACCTCGTTGTTGGGCACGACGGTGTCCGCGTTCGGGACCAACACCGATACGCGATAGGTCGGTACGAAGGGCAGGCCCGTGTTGGCCTGATAAGCCAGGAACACGGCTACGGTCGCGACCAGCACCGTCACCGCGCCGACCATGACGGGACTGGCAGCCAGCGACTGGACTCGCTTCCGCCCGTTCATCCGCTCACCCCCAACAGATAACGGAGCAGTATCTCCGCCCTCGCCATCGCAGCGCGGCTCCGCTTCACAGACTCCCTCTCCCTCGGCGTGAGATCTCGCTCGCCAGCCTGGTCGCTGGAACCTCCGGGCTGACCGGACTCTCCCTCATCCGTCGAGGGATCCGTCGGTGAGTCGGTCCCCGGCTCGCCGTCATCTCCAGCAGGGTCGGTGGGATCTATCTCGGGCAGGCCCTCGAGATCGGTAGGCGGCTTGGTGAGAAGGCGAGCGCCGGGCGGAGGGGTCGCGATGTAGCGCGAGAGAGGTGCCTGGGCTGCGGTCGAGGTACGACCTCCCCAGTTGGCGATACAACCTGAGAGCGGGGTCCCGCGGTAGTCCGGGCAACCGGTGATCAGAACGTTCCCGCGAAGGAAGTGGCCGTACTGGTCGTAGCCGTTGGTGGCTCCAGCCAGGTTGTAGACGGTGTCCATCAGATACTCGATTCCGTTGGTCTGAGCGAAGGTCCCGAAGGTCTTCTGGATCTCGGTGGCCGTGGAGACCGAGTACTGGTTGCCTGGATCGGGGACCGTGCCGAGGTTGTCACCGAGGTCCTGGAGGTCACCGAAGAAATCGTTCGCATATGTGGCCGCCATGTCGGGCCCGACCAGGTCGCCTGCGTCACCGAGCGACTCGAGGGCTGGAATACCCGCCTGAGCGAAGGGCGCGAGCTTCTTCGTCGCGACGTTCAGGTACGGGGCAACCTTCTTGAAGTTCTCCATCAACGGGGCTCCCTGCTTGCCCACCTTGGTCAACTCGTTCATCGTCTTCCGCACCTGCACCAGAGATGCCGGCAGCTTGCGAATCCCCTCTTCGAGCGCTGGACGCCGCTCGGCCGTGGCTTCGGCAGAGATCGACGCGTTCCGCAGGAAGCCCACCAGTGCCTCCCGGTCTCTGGCCAGAGGGGCCATGACCTTGTTCCCGTTCTCGGCCAGGGTCTCGAGAGAGTCCCTCTGCTCGGCGAGGATCCGGAGTACCTGATTGGTCGCGCGCAAGCCGGGGTTCGCCCTCTTGATCACGCCGCGCAGATCATCACCCCGCGCGGCGAGGCCGGCGCCCAGCTCGCTGAAGATGATCCTGAACCGCTCCCGGTACGGGTAGCGCATAACGTTCTGCACCAGGTCGAGATCGACCACCTTCCCGTTGTTCTCCAGCGGCAACAGGTACTGACCTTCCCCGGGCTGACCCTCAGGTACCTGTTCGAGTTCCGGCGGTGGTGGGGTGCCGGCAGCGCGTGGCTGGGTGGGGAGGCAGTCGATGAAGCGCTCACCGATCAACGACTGCGGTCTGACTATGCAGCTCGCATCGGCGCGGAAGTCCTTGAATCCGCCATCGGTGATTTCCATCACGATCACCGCCTTGCCGGCAATGGCCTCGTCGCCGTCACGCAAACTCACTATCTCGCCGGGACGCGTCACATCGACCGACTCGACCAGGCCGACCGTCGCACCCGCGACGCGAACCTCCTCGCCTTGCACCACGAAGCCCGCGTTGTCGAAGATCGCACGGACCAGGTAGCGGCCTCCGTCCCCGCCCTCGGCCGGCCAGGCCCAGAAGGCGAATCCGAGCGCGGTCAGGACTCCAGCTGTCGAGAGGAGCCGCCTCATGGGGGCCCCGGCGGCATCTGCGACGAGTCACACTCGTTCGCGGTCAGTTGCCCTCCGGCGAGGAAGGGGTTCGAAGAGTCGGCCGCTACCTGGGTCGCACCACCCGGGCATCTGGCGAAGATTCCATAGGCCATCTGGTCGTA
>JBJTBI010000074.1:0-2443 GCA_046091265.1 bacterium | reverse complement strand
AGACTCATCGGTGCGTAATCCGCCATCAGCTTCCGCTCGGCACGATCCTCGTAGGGGACGACCCTGCCTCTTCGATCTACGTCGCCCGTAAGCACGAGGCTTGCGAGGAGGTCGGGATCGCCTCGTTCCACCACGAGCCGGGAGGCGATGTGTCTCAGGAGGATCTGGCGGAACTCATCGGCCGGCTCAACTCGGACTCAGAGGTCGATGGGATCCTCCTGCAGCTCCCTTTACCCGCGCATCTCGAGACCGAGCCGCTGATAGCGGCCATCGCACCGGGGAAGGACGTGGATGGGCTGACCCCCTACAGCGCCGGCCTGCTCGCGACCGGAGCGCCCGGTCTGGTCCCCTGCACTCCACGGGGAGTCATGGAACTGCTCCGGAGCGAGGGCATCGAGCCCCGAGGCAAGCGTGCGGTAGTCGTCGGGCGATCGACCCTGGTCGGCAGACCGGTGGCCGCTCTGTTACTTGCTGCGGATGCGACGGTCACCATGGCTCACAGCAGGACCGTCGATCTCGCCTCGATATGCCGTGAGGCCGAGATCCTCATTGCGGCTGCGGGTCGGCCCAGGCTGATAGATGCCGGGATGGTGTCCCAGGGGGCTACCGTGATCGACGTGGGTACGAACCGGACCGACGACGGTCTCGTAGGTGATGTCGACTTCGACGGGGTCCGCGAGGTAGCGGGTCTGATCACACCGGTTCCCGGTGGTGTGGGTCCGATGACGATCGCGATGCTGCTCTCGAACACAGTCGACGCTGCATCCGCGACCGTTCAGGCGTGATTCGAGGTCTGCAGCGATCCGTTCGGACGGTGACCGAAACCGTCGTTAGGATTGACCTCGTCTGTGTCCGTGCCTGAGCAAGGCCCGGGTCAAGCAAGAACGAGAGGTAACGATGGATCTCAGTCGCTTCACCACTGGACAGCGAATAGTCGGAGCAGGCGGTGCGCTGCTTTTCATCTCGTTGTTCCTGCCTTGGTACGCCCTCTCGGGGGCCAACTACGGGGCCGACTTCGGCAACCAGAGCGGCCTCTCCTGGGAGAGCACCCTCGATCTCTACCTCCTGATCACTGTTGGTATCGCTCTCGCCTGCACTTTCGGCGTCGGCCGGGGGGTACTGATCCCGGGCGTCTCGACCGGAGGAGCCGCCGCGCTGCTCGGAGGCATCGGATTCTTCCTGCTCCTTTGGCGACTCGTCTTCGACTTCCCGGTAGGTGGGGGTCGGATGGTCGGGATCTTCTTCGCCCTGATCGCCACGGCAGTGGTTCTGGTAGGCGGTCTTCGTTGTAACGCCGAAGACCAGGCCCGCGGCTGGGACGACACCTACTGATCGCCGCCTCGACAGTGGTGGGCTCCTTTCGGTGCGGGGGATGACCTCCTCCACCGCCAGGAGATGCGGCCTACTCGTGTCCGCGCTCGGCGTCGCGCTGCTGTTCGTCTCTTTCCTCTCGGAGTGGTTCGTGTTCGCCGGCCGTCCGACGGACATGTGGAGTTCATTCAGCTTCGTGGATGTGGTCGTTGCCATCTCGGCTGTCGTGGCGATCGCAGTAGGTCCGGCTGCCCTGTTCTGGGAGGCCCGCGGGCTCGGAGTCGCGATCGCAACCGTCAGCGCCAACATCGCATTCGTCGGGACGCTGCTGCTCTGTTGGCGGGTGATCGATCCGCCCGGGCAGGATGCGGTGCGTGAGCTCGGGATCTGGCTGGGTCTAAGCTTGCAGGCAGCAGTCCTCATCCTCTCGTTCGCGGCGATGGGTGGCGGGACGCCAGCGCGCCTATCATCTGCGCGGTGATCGATCGCGAACAGGTGAGGCATGTCGCTCGGCTCGCACGGCTGAGCCTCAGCGAGGAGGAGGAGGTCCGGATCACCGAGCAGCTCTCTGGAATCCTCGAGCACGTCGAGAAGATCTCGGCTCTCGACCTGGAAGGAGTCGAGCCGACTACACATGTGATCGAGCTGACCAACAGATTTCGACCTGATGTCCCGGTCGAGGCGCCGCCCCGTGAGATCCTGCTGGAGGCGGCGCCTGAAGGCGGTGCAGACTCGGCGGGCTTCGAAGTCCCTTCACCGCAAGCCTGATGCCTGACCGCGAGGAGATACGCCGACTCTCGGCTATCGAGCTGGTCGCAGGCGTCGAAGCGGGTTCTTTCAGCCCAGCCGAGTCGATCGAATCCTGGGCTGAGGCAATGGAAGGTGATGACCTGAACGCATTCCTCTGGAAGGGGGTCGAAGGTGGTGCTGAGGAGGGGACTGGCCATCTCTCAGGTCTTCCGGTTGCGATCAAGGACATCTTCTGTACATCGGGCATACCGACCACGGCAGGATCGAGGATCCACGAGGGTTACAGGCCGCCCTACTCCGCCACCGCTGTGGAGAGGCTTACCGAGGCGGGTGCGGGACTACTCTCCAAGACGAACATGGACGAGTTCGCGATGGGTTCCTC
>JBJTBI010000073.1:0-5246 GCA_046091265.1 bacterium | reverse complement strand
AGTCGGGGCGGTCGGATTTGAACCGACGACCTTTCGGCCCCCAGCCGAATGCGCTACCAGACTGCGCCACGCCCCGATGTCGCGATGCGGGAGAGCGGGCGACGGGATTCGAACCCGCTCTAGAAGCTTGGAAGGCTTCTGTGCAACCAATAACACTTCGCCCGCATTTGCCTGAGCGATTATAGGTAGCCGGAGTCCATTCCCCGGTCAGGGCAACTTGTCCACCGAGACCGGGTTCTAACCTGAGAGCGGGAGCGACCCGCCACCATGAGGCAGACCATGCAGATCAGACGACTACCGACCCACCGGGAGCCACACCGCACCCGCGTGGTCGCGCTTTGGGCAGCGATGCTGGCGATCTGTTCACTGGGGGCCGTTTCGGCCTCGGGGTCTCTCGCGTCTGGAGAGACACCACCAAACGTCCTGATGATCCTCACCGATGATCAGAGATACGACGAGCTCGAGGCGATGCCGAACGTGCGGACTCTGATCGCAGGCGAAGGCGTCACCTTCGAACGCGCCTATGTGAGCTATCCACTCTGCTGCCCGTCTCGCGCAAGCCTGCTCACGGGCCTCTACGCCCACAATCACGATGTGCGCGGCAACTTCGCTCCTCAGGGTGGCTGGACGAAGTTCCAGGAATCGGGTGAACAGCAGGCCCTGCCGGTTCGGTTGCAGGAAGCCGGTTACCGAACCGGGCTTGCCGGCAAGTACATGAACGGATACCTCAAAGACCACCCGGAGGCGCCACCCAAGACTCCCGGCTGGGACTTCTGGTCCGCCAAGACCTCAGAGGGGAACTTCCTCGACTTCTATTACAACTTCAATTTGGCGAGCAGCATCGACCAGAGCGACCCGATGACCTACAGCGAGTACGGATTCGCCCCCGGCGACTACATGACAGATGTCGTCGGAGCGAAGGCCCTGCAGTTCCTGGAGAGTCAGGAGGAAGAAACCGCACCCTTCATGTTTGCCTTCTGGCCAGGGGGGCCGCACTTCCCGTTCGAACCCGCGCCCCGCCACTGGGGCCTGAAGGCAGGCGAAGAGCTCAAACCAGTCCCCGGGAGCAATGAGCGGGACATGTCGGACAAACCAGCCTGGTTGAGGAAGGCGACGAGGAGGCTCCCCAAGACGAGCCTCCGCAGGATCGACGACGAGCGGAAGCGCCGACTCGAGCAGCTGATGTCGGTCGATGAGGCGATCGGCTCTCTGCTCGATGAGCTGGATCGCACCGGAGATCTCGAGAACACCTATGTCATCTTCACCTCGGACAACGGGTACTTTCGCGCCGAGCATCGGATACCGGCCGGGAAGTTCCTGCCCTACGAACCCTCGGCGCGGATTCCTCTGATCGTCCGGGGACCGGACCTCCCTGCAGGAGAGACGAGTCGGGAGCTGGTCTCGCTGGTCGATATTCCGCAAACCATCCTCGAGATCGCCACCGGCTCGATCGACCCGACGGCAGATGGCCGATCCCTGCTGCCCTATGCGAGTGATCCGGACAGCCGGAGCAACCGGCCCTTGCTGATCGAGGGCTTCACCGGTAATTCCGCAGACGACGAGGATGCTGCGGATTCAGGCAATGGAAGCGGTCTGGCCTCCGGACTGATCGGAGTCCGTGATCTCGAGCAGGAACCCGTGGCGCCAGCCGCCGATCGCTACCGCGCGGCTGGAACTAGGGCACGGATCACCATGAAGGCTCCGGGATACTTGGCGGTGAGGACGAACAGATACCTCTTCACCTCCTATTCCAACGGGCAGAGCGAGCTCTACGACATGAAGCGCGATCCCGCACAGATGCGGAACATGACAGCCGACCGCAGGTACGGATATGTCAGACGCTGGCTGACCGACCTGCTCGACGAACTCTCCGGCTGCAGTGGCGAGGCATGTCGTCAGGAGACCGGTCCGCAGCGAATCCCCCTCAAGAGGAAGTGACCATCGCTCCACCTGAATCGCCCCGCCGCCCCTGTCGAGGAGTGTCTGGCTAGCATCACAGAGGTAGGGACAGTGGCCAAATTGGATAAGGCTCCGGTCTCCAAAACCGGCGATTCCAGGTTCGAGTCCTGTCTGTCCCGCTTCCCATCTAGATCTCGCTCCAAAGGGCAACCGGTGAAACGAATGCGGACGAGAGGACTCGAACCTCCACGGGCGTCAGCCCACCAGGACCTAAACCTGGCGCGTCTACCAGTTCCGCCACGTCCGCTCGGGTCCCCAAGCGAGCGACCCGCCGAGATTCTAGACTTGACAGCCATGGAGGTCGCAACCGCTCGTCCGGGATATGAACTCTGGAGACCAAATCGGGAAAAGTCCGCATCTCAGGGCGCCCGCGTTGCCGTGATCTTCGTGCTCCTGCTGTCGGCGCTGCTCGCCCTGATCATCATCCTGGGCGGATGGAGCAAGCTCGAGGGAGGCAAGAACTTCGCCCTCGCCTACGTAGTGATCTATCTCTTGCTCGCGTGGCGGGTGTTCAACTGGAGCAGAGGGGTCCTTCCGGTCACAGCAGCTCTTGCGATGATCCTCGCGATCTTCTCTGTCCTGGCTGCTCCTGGCTGGTTCGAGCGCGCAAAGGATGGATTGACCAGCCCCGCGCTACCGGAGGAGGTGTTGGGTCTGCTGACGATCGCGATGGTCCCGCTTCAGATCGTGCTGGTAGCCCTCTCGATCGTCGCCTTCAACCAGGACTGGCACGTGGAGGAAGAGCGTCCTATCGGCGAGCAGGTTCCCGCTTAGAAGAGGTTCATGGGCGGCTCGAGGAGTTGGGGTCCCTCGTTACGCGAAGAGTTGACCGACTCCGACACCTCTCTCACCTCGAGGCCCGGAAGGGGCGCCAGCATCTCCAGTAGTTCCTCGACCGGGGCATTCGGACTGAGCCATCGAGCCTCATCCTCCTCGGCGAGGATGACCGGCATCCGCTTGTGGACGGGGGCCACTTCGGCACTCGGCTCACAGGTCAGAAGGGCACAAGAGGCCAGGATGCTGCCGTCCGCGGATTCAGCCCGCGACGATATCCCCGCGAAGGCGAACAGGTCCCTCCCGGGTAACGAGAAGAAGTGCGGTCGCTTCCCTGTCTCGGTCTTCTGCCACTCGTAGAAGCCGTCCGCCGGGATCAGACAGCGTCCACTCTCGAAGGCCTCTCGGAACACCGGTTTCGATGCGACCGTCTCGGAACGGGCATTGATCAACAGCCGGTCGAAGGTGGTCGGATCGGCGAAAGACGGAACCAACCCCCACCTGAGCAGTCCAGATTCCCTGACCGGCACCTCATCCGCATCCCCCGGCACCCGCCTCACCGCGAGCACCTCGCTGGTGGGCGTGATGTTGAAGCGAGCGGGTTGATCGATCACCGAGTCCCCGGGTAACTCGAACCGCATCCGCAACGCCTGCGGATCGGGGTCGGTGAGCGTGTACCTCCCGCACATGGCAGCGACGCTATCGCAGGTCGTCTTGAAGCTGAGGTGCCGGAGGTGGGATTCGAACCCACAAGCCCTTACGGGCAACGCATTTTGAGTGCGTCGCGTATGCCAGTTCCGCCACTCCGGCCAGCAGAGCAACCATAGACGCGACACTACCCCCCTTGACGGGGCGATAATCCCGACCATGGTCGATAGGGAAATCGATTCGCTGGTGGCAATCGAGGGCCGCGCCCCCGGAACCGATGCCGAGCGTCGGGCCGCGAACCTGCTCAGAGACAGCCTGAGGCAACTGGGCCGCTCGACGGAGATCCAGGCCATCTACGTGCACCGCAGCGCGGAGGCGGTGCAGGCCCTGCACGCGATCCTCGGCGCTCTCTCGAGCGTGATCTCCGCCTACAGCGCGCCGATCGGATTCGGATTGCTGCTGCTGGTGATCGCCTCTTGCTACCTCGACCTCTCCTCCCGGTTCTACCTGCTGCGGAGGCTCCTGTTCCGACGTGGATCGCAGAACGTGGTCTCGTACGGGGAACGCCCCGATACAGCAGAGCGGATCATCCTCGTTGCGGGCTGTGATGTCCCGCGGACGGGCTGGGCCAAGGGTGCCCGCGCTTTCGATCTACGCCGCCGACTGCCCGGCGCTATCGGCACGCGGCTGGGCATCTACCGAGTCCTCCTCTGGGCCGGACTGACGCCACTGATGCCGTTGATCGGGGCGAGGCTCGCGGGCTTCGATCCGGCCTGGTTGACGATCGTCCAGATCGTACCCACCGTCATCCTGGCCGACATTGCCTTCCTCTTGATCGATTCCGCGTTGGCGAAGCCGAGTCCGGGCGCCTCCGAGAATGCATCAGGAGCCACCGCGTGTCTGGAACTCGCCCGTCGTCTGAGCGCCGATCCTCCGAACCGCACCGATGTCTGGATCGTCTTCACAGGAGGATCCACCTGCTTCGGCGAAGGTATGAAGGCGTTCTTCGCCGACCGAGGACTGCGCGATCCCGATCGCCGCACCACCGTGGTCGAGATGCAGTCGGTGGGTGCGGGGGTCGTCTGTTTCAGATCCTCGCAAGGCGCCGGAGTGGGGATTCAGCCTCCCTCCAGGTTGAAAGCCTGTCTCAGCGAGATCCCGTCGGCACCCGAGCCGGTCAGTGGCGACGCAGTGGCCGCCCACTCGGCGGGAGCAGACGCTGTCACCCTCACGGCCCTCGAGGGGGGCCTGCCCCAGCCGTGGAGAAGCACCATGGCGGACCTCGCGGTCACCGTGGATCCCGCGGTGCTGCGACATGCCGTCGACACGGCGGAGGGTCTGATTCGAAGGATCGACGCTGGCACCGAACCATCGGAGGATTTCGGTCGGCGCGCCGGAGCGAGCGGATGAGCTCCGAACCAACGCTGCTCTGGCAGCCCTCTGCCGAGCGAATCGCCTCCGCACAATTGACCGCGTACACCAGATGGCTGGAGGAAGCCCACGGCCTCGAATTCTCCGAGTACGCGGATCTCAGGTCCTGGTCAGTCCGACAGATCGAGGACTTCTGGGAATCACTCTGGGAGTGGTTCGAGATCGACGCCGACGGTGAAGGACCCGCGCTGACCGATCGCACAATGCCGGGAGCGCGATGGTTCGAAGGGACCCGACTGAGCTATCCGGAACACATCTTCCGTGGCAAGGACGACTCGGATCTGGCGATCATCCATGCGTCAGAGATCAGGGAGACGACGGAGGTTACCTGGGGTGAGCTTCGCGCTCAGGTGGCTGCGATTGCCGCGAGTCTGCGGAGCCTCGGCGTGGAGTCGGGAGATCGGATCGTCGCCTATCTGCCCAACTCCCTCGAG
>JBJTBI010000072.1:0-2635 GCA_046091265.1 bacterium | reverse complement strand
GTGGGCTAGATCTGTCTCTCGAAGCGATCTGACGCAGTCGGGGATACATCCGACGCACCCACTTACCGCGCGAAGGTTGATGCTATCCGAAAGGCGCCGGCAGGCGACTTCAGGAGCGGGTCACGAACCTCGGCGCCTGGTGGGAGTGGAGCGCTTACGCCTCCCTGCGCCCACCACCTTCATCTCTCCGGTCTTGGGATCGAGGCGAGAGGTCTTGCCGGTCTTCGGGTCTCTGGTCTCGAACCGGCCGGTCTCGAGCTCCTTGACCACTCCCTGGTCGACCGCCGCAGCCCGCGCCTTGCCCTTGCCTCCACCGGCCTGACGCAGGCGGATGCGTCGCAGCTTGAGGATCTCGAGGACCACGATCACGTAGACGCTGGCTGCGAGCGCGAGGGCGATGAGCAGCACCATCACGATCGTCCAGAGGAGGTCGAAGTTGCCCCGGTCGTCGCTGTAAGGCACGAAGCGCAGGGCCAGGGCCAGGCCCGCGAGAACCAGGGTCCACCCGTAGAGGTAGGCGAGAGTGCGCCGCTGGGAGAAGCCGATGTTCGCCATCCGGTGGTGGAAGTGCCAACGGTCCGCCTGATAGATCGGACGGCGGTACTTGAGGCGCTTCGCGACCACGAATCCGGTATCGAGGATCGGCACCGCCAGGATCACCAGCGGAAGGGCGAGCGCGAGAGCCGCGTTGGTCTTCAGCGATCCGAGGATCGCGACGGTCGCGAGCAGGTAGCCGAGCAGGTTCGATCCGGTGTCACCCATGAAGCTCGAGGCCGGGGGGAATCCGTGGCGAAGGAAACCGAGCGAGGCTCCGGCGGTGAGCGCCGCAAGCACACCGGCCTCGTAGCGCCCGAGGGAGATGGCGATGATCGCGAGGGTGACTCCCGAGATCGCACAGACCCCTGATGCGAGGCCATCGACGCCGTCGATCAGGTTGACGATGTTGATCACCGCCACGATTCCGAAGATCGTGATCGGGTAGGCGACCCAGCCGAGACTGAATCCCCCGATGAAGGGGAGCGTGGTCACGTCGACCACCACATCTCCGAGGAAGACGGGGATCAGAGCACCGAAGATCTGACCCCCGAGCTTCGGCAGCGCCGGGAGCTCGAAGACATCGTCCAGCACGCCGACGCCGGTTATCACCACCGCACCGCCGAGGATGGCGAAGGTCTGACTGTCATAGGGGAGCCAGATCAGACCGGCGGCCAGCACCGCCACCAGAATGGCGAGACCGCCGAGCTTCGGCGTCGGAACGTCGTGCAACCCCCGCTCGGAGGGCTGATCTATCGCCCCGATACGCCTCGCTAGCGACTCCGCAGAGGGAACCAGTAGCCACGCAACGCTTGCCGCGAACAGGAAGGAGAGAATCGCGTCCCAGGTGGTGAGGCGCATCAGGGCATTGTCACCGACGGAGCGGACCTAGCGGGCGATCCGAAGGATCGCCTCTGCCAGCGGGCCGGGGTCACGGGGGTTCAGCGGGCCAACCGGAGCCTCGCGCTTGCGCAGATCGATCCCTGAGGCATCGGTCAACACCGCCAGCCGACCTTCATGGATCAAGTCCTCGTCTACGGCGCCCATACGGCCGGCGAAGATCGTATAGACGGGGGTCCCGAGCGCCACCGCCTCTCGATTCATCGTGCCTCCGGCGCTGACCACCAGATCCGCGTAGGCGATCAGACTCTGAGCGTCGATCGCCTGATCGGGGACTATCAGCGAGGGCGCGGCGAGCGCGTTCAGCCGTTCCCGCTGCGCATCGGTGCGCGGGATCACCACCGAGACCGTCCCCGTCGCTCCAGCGAGACGCTGGATCACGGCTTCGTAGAGGGGGTTGTCGGCGTGGTACTCGGAGGTCTCGGGGGGCGGTCGCACGACGACCACGACGGGATCCCCCTCTATTCCGAGCGAAGGGATCACGCCGGGATCAGGCTCGAAGTCGGCGAGGTAGTAGTCCTCCTTGAGCCCGGCATATCGGAAGAGCCGGTCCGGTCGGGCGCCGGCGGCTTCCATAGCGGGCACCGGGATCGCATCGGGGGCGAGGACCAGAGCAGCTGCGCGAAAGGCGATCTTGCGCTGACGGCCCGCGAACTCGTAGTCGTTCATCTGGGCGAGCGGAATGCCGAGCGCTCTTGAAACCAGCGAGGCGTCCACCGAGCCGTGGGCGAGAGCCAGGTCGAACTCCTGCCTGCGGGCCCAGCGATAGAGGGCGGCACTACGGCCGGTGAGGGCCGTGACCTTTCCGACCTTGCCGGCACCGCCGTGCTTCCCGAAGGACTCATATGGGATTCCGAGCAGATCGAGGATGCCCTCGGTCTGACCGTAGCTGCGAGCGGTGACCGCGACCTCGTGTCCCTGGTCTGTGAAGCGCTCGATCAGCGGCCGCAGGACCAGCGGGTGAGCCGCGGCCGTGCAGTCGACCCAGATCCTCACCGGACCCAGGCCTTACGCCGCTGCTGGTGTGAGCTGCGGGTATAGCGGGTACTTCTCGGCCAGTGCCCGGGTGCGCTCGCGCAGTGCCTCGCGCTCTGCCTCGAAGTCATCGGCCATGAGTGCAGCGGCGATCACCTTGCCGACCTCCCTCATGTCATCGGCATCGAAGCCGCGGGTGGTCAGGGCCGAGGTGCCGATCCTGAGC
>JBJTBI010000071.1:0-4246 GCA_046091265.1 bacterium | reverse complement strand
GTTGCGAGCACGAAGGTCTTGAAGGTCGAGCCGGGTTGCCTGTAGCCCTGTGTAGCGAGGTTGAATGGCCGCTCTTCGTAGTCACTGCCCCCGACCATGGCGCGCACCTCACCGGTGTCGTTGTCCAGCACCACCACGGAGGCTGTCGGTGAGACACCGGCAAGAGCGTCGTAGGCGATCTGGGATGCAGTCTCCTGCATCTGGAGGTCGAGCGAGGTCCTCACTCTGAGTCCGCCCGAGAATGCCGTTCCAGGCCCGAACTTGTCGACCAGGATCTGTCTCATCCAGGTCGTGAAGTACGGGGATTTGGAGTCCTCTTGCGGGCGTTGGATTTCCGACGACGCCGGGAGCTGAGCCGCCTTTGCCTGCTGGTACTCGGCGTCAGACAGGACGCCCTGCTCGTTCATCTTCTCGAGCACGACATTGCGCCTCTCGAACGCGAACTGCGGATTCACTCTCGGAGAGAAGGCGGATGGCGAGTTGATCAGTGCTGCCAAGAGTGCGGCTTCCTCGGGCAGGAGTTCGTTCGCGCATGGATCCTGCCCGTCCTCACCACATCCGGGATGGTTGTAGCCGAAATAGGTCCTGGCAGCTGCTTCTATCCCGTAGGCGCCCTCACCGAAGTAGACGGTATTCAGGTATTGGGTCAGGATCTTGTCCTTATCCCACTTACGCTCGAGGTGGTAGGCGAGAGCGCTCTCTCGGAGCTTCTCGAAGACGGTGCGTCGATCCTGGGTTTCGAGAGCGTTCTTCACGAACTGCTGGGTGATCGTGGAGGCACCCTGGATCGATCCGCCCGGGATGAGGTCCACCACCGCAGCTCGCGCGAGGCCCTTGTAGTCGACCCCGCGATGCTCGTAGAAACGCTCATCCTCGATTGCGACCACGGCGGACTTCGCATACGGCGATATCTGGTCCGAGAGTACGAGATAGCGCTGATCGTTCGAGAGGAGTGTTCCGAGGTCTCGACCTCTGACGTCGTAGATCTTCGTGTTCTGGGCTGTGTCGTACTGCCGCTTGTTCTCCAAGCCCGGGAGCTGGCGGGATATCGCCATCATCATCCCGAACAGAACTGAGACGATGGCCAGCAGACCGAGGCCTCCAGCCACGATGAATACACGCAGCGGCTTGAGGCTCCCGGGCTTGGCCTTACGTGGTGCTCGTTTCACGGGTGCCTTGTGACGCAGGCTGCGCCCGGATCTCGGATCTCCTCCTGCTGACTCGACCTCTCCGGGTGCAAGGGACCGCCGTCGTCCAGGCACGCGCACCGCCTGTCGGAGCTCACCGGTCTTCGCAGCCACGCCCGTGCTCTTGATCCGCTGGCCGCCTGTCTTGAATCCTTCGCGGAGAGAACGAAAACTCCCGGTCACATTCTCCTTCGCCTGTCTGGTTGCATCGAGCAGGGGGGAGGTGCTCTTGCGGAGAGCACTGCGCTGGGGCTGACGATCTAGGAGCGCCTCGAACGGCACATCGTCGCTCTCGACGCGGTTCCTGCCCTCCACGCGCCTGCGTGCAGCTCGCCGTCGAGATTCCTTCGCGAACTCCCTGCTCGAACTCCTCGCCGGACGCGAGCCGGTGTTGTCGTTTCCTGCCGACGGGGTGGACGGTTGGTCTCCCGCGAGTCCGTTCGCCTTGCTTGTCCTGGTCGAACCATTGGTGCGAGGAACACCCTTTTCGCGATCGGAAGACCTCTTCGACCAGCTGGAAGAGGTGGAACGCCCTTCATCACCGCGGCGTTCAGCACGCATGCGCCGACGCGGCGGTGATGAGGCAGGAGACCCATTACCTGATCGCCCGGGCGTGTCCGAGTCGGCGCTACGTGACGACCGCGTGGCGGCGCCGTTGCCGGTTCCCTTGCCCCTCCGCTTGCGGGGTACCTTGCTGGCACCCGGAAGACCGGTGGCTCCGGGACCGACTCGGAAGTCGAACTCCGTTGTCTGTTCTGTTTTGGAACGTTTTTCGGCCACGATTGGTCAGCGATGGCGGCGCATAGGCTCCGCTCTCTGGTTCTGAGAACAGAAACCCGTCAGATGGGCGAAAGACTCGCCCCGCCAGGCGAACCGAGAGAAGGTTAGCATTGGCCGGATGACGGATTCGGTAGTCGATCTCGCGAGAGAGCTGAGAAACGGCGCTGTAGAGGCGCTTCCGGCAGGGCGGCTCGAAGAGCAGCTGGAGGAGGGCCGGCCGCTGAGGATAAAACTCGGAATCGATCCCACCGCGCCAGACATACACCTCGGACACTGCGTCGTTCTAGACAAGTTGGCCGATTTCCAGCGAGCCGGCCATGAGGTGGTCCTGATCATCGGCGATTACACGGCTCGGGTGGGAGATCCGAGTGGTCGTGACAGCCAGCGGCCCGTTCTGGCTCCAGCTGAGATCGTGAGCAACGCCCGCACCTTCCAGGATCAGGCGTTCAAGATCCTCGATCCGGAGAGAACCACGGTCCGATTCAACAGCGAATGGCTGGACATGCCGATGGAAGACCTGTTTCGCCTTCTCGGATCGGTCACGGTGGCTCAGGTTCTCGAACGAGACGATTTCGACAAGCGCATCAAGGCCGACCTCCCGATCTCGGTATTGGAGATCCTCTACCCGCTGCTCCAGGGTTATGACTCGGTGGCGATCCGTTCGGATGTCGAGCTGGGGGGGACCGACCAGAAGTTCAATCTCCTGCTCGGAAGAGATGTCCAGCGTTCATACGATGTACCCGAGCAGTCAATTATCTGTATGCCCCTCCTCCCTGGGATCGATGGCAAGCAGCGCATGAGCAAGAGTCTGGGCAACTACGTCGGGGTAACCGAGCCAGCAGAGGAGATCTTCGGAAAGCTGATGAGCATTCCCGACGACGCGATGCCCTCCTACTACGAACTGGTCCTGCGCCGTGATGTGCCGAACGATCTCGCGCCGAACGAGGCCAAGCGAGAGTTGGCCAGGAGCGTCGTCGCCAGATTCCACGGCGAGTCCGCAGCAGAACAGGCGGAGGCTCGCTTCGACCAAATCCATGTCAGCGGCGAAATACCCGAGGATGTGGACGAGCATTCGCTTGCGGGCTTCGCCGATTCAGAGGGTAGCGTCCATCTACCCGCAGTCATCTCGAAGCTGTTCGGTGTTTCCAGTAGCGAGGCACGACGTCTGATCGAGCAGGGAGGGGTGAAGTTGGATGGCACGCCGATCTCCGCAGAGCAGGGCCTCGACCTTCCAGTGGCCGAGTTGAGCGGAAAGGTTCTCCAGGTAGGCAAGAGGAGGTTCGCAGCTCTAACGGCCTAGAGCTGGCAAGGGGTCGGGGCTTGCGTTTCAAGGACCCAGCCCCTATACTCTCGCGTCCTGCTTCGTGATGTCGGAGTCGTACTGACTCGGAGAGGCGTTCTGGGTTCAGGCTCAGTAGTCCACCGGGAAACGATCGAGTCACCTCGGAGCTTGGTATTCGAGGCGGCGAGATCCGTCGCACGGTTACAGCGGTCTTTGAAAACTGAGCAGCGCGCAACGGAGAGTTCTGCTCTCCGTTGACGAAAGCCCGGCCCTCCTATAGCCAGCTATCGGAGGGCTGAGAATGACCTCGTCATGTCGTCACCACACGTGTACGTGGTGACAGCCAGGCATGACACTCTGTGCAGTATTTTCACGGAGAGTTTGATCCTGGCTCAGGACGAACGCTGGCGGCGTGCTTAACACATGCAAGTGGTGCGACGAACCAGGCTTCGGCCTGGGGCCAAGCCGCGAACGGGTGAGTAACACGTGGGTAACCTGCCCCGATGACTGGGACAACCCGAGGAAACTCGGGCTAATACCGGATGTAGTCTGATTCCATCAGGAGTGAGACCAAAGGAAGCTTCGGCCTCCGCATCGGGATGGGCCCGCGGCCCATTAGCTTGTTGGTGGGGTAAAGGCCTACCAAGGCAACGATGGGTAGCTGGTCTGAGAGGACGATCAGCCACATTGGGACTGAGACACGGCCCAGACTCCTACGGGAGGCAGCAGTGGGGAATCTTGCGCAATGAGCGAAAGCTTGACGCAGCAACGCCGCGTGGGGGAAGAATGCCTTCGGGTTGTAAACCCCTTTCAGGAGGAACGAAGGATCGGCCGTTAACAGCGGTCCGGTTTGACGGTACCTTCAGAAGAAGCCCCGGCTAACTACGTGCCAGCAGCCGCGGTAATACGTAGGGGGCAAGCGTTGTCCGGAATCATTGGGCGTAAAGCGCGCGTAGGCGGCTCGATAAGTCTGCTGTGAAAGTCAAAGGCTCAACCT
>JBJTBI010000070.1:0-5982 GCA_046091265.1 bacterium | reverse complement strand
GGCCGGGCTAACGATGGCTCCGCTCGAGCGGCGCTGAGCTCAGGACCGCTTGCTGCGTGGTGGGTCCTGCACGATCGTGTTCTTGCCCGGTCCGCCCAGGATCTTGTCCTTCCCAGGCCCGCCGAGCAGACGATCGTCGTCGGGACCGCCGCTGAGCAGGTCGTTACCCGCGCCGCCGCCGATCAGGTCGTCGCCGAGCTCGCCGTAGAGCCGGTCGTCGCCACCGTTCCCACTCATCAGGTCGTTCCCATCGCCACCTTCCAGGTAGTCGTTACCTCCTCGGCCGAGCAGGTCGTCACGGCCACCCGAACCGAAGACACGATCGTTGTCGCCACCTCCACGGAGGATGTCCCGTCTCGGTCCGCCGCGGAGCAGGTCTTCTCCCGGACCTGCGTCGGGGACGAAGCAGAAGGCATCACCGCAGGAGACCCGATCTCTGCCAGCGCCAGATACGATCGCAGTCAGCGTTCCCGTCCCGAAACCGGCGAATCTCGCTGACCCGAACTCAGATCCCACTCCTGTGAGATCGATCCGATCGTTTCCGGCGCCGGAGATGACATCGATCTCGGCAACCCGCTCGCAGGGGAGTGGGCCTCCAGCCAGGAGTTTCGGAGCGCGACCGTTGATCACGACCTTTGCGTTCTCGTTGCAGCCGACGATGATTGATTCCGCCTTGGCCGTCCCTTGGATCACGAGCAGGCGCTTCGAGAAGGTCGCCCCGACCCGGGCCTCGGCAACGGAACTCACTCCCAGCGATCCGAGGAGGCAGAGCCCGATCGCGACGAGCGTCATTCGGGCCGGTCGAGCGGGAGAATCGGTGCGTGGAGCCATCACCAGATCAAACACGGCGGGTGGCGGAAAGTATCTGATCGCGGTAGTCGCGCAGTACGGTTACTCGGAGGCGAGCAGTTGGTGCCAGACCGGCAGGAGCGGCTTGTTGTACCAACTAAGGATAGACTCGCGCAACTCTCCGATCTCGTCGCTGTACCAATAGCGCTCGAAATCGGCCTTGTCGTCCCAGGTGCTCCCCTGACGGAAGTGGAGAGGGTCGTCCGTGTCCCGGGTGAGGTTCCACTCCTTCGCACCGAAGGCCATGGCGCGTGCTGCAGCCGGCTCCCAGGCCTCGAACCAGCGATCGGCTCTGAAGGGATGGATGTGCCACTCGATGTAACAGACGTACATTTGTCCCTCCCTAGGCTCCGACCTCTGCGCGGATGGCGCCGGGTCCGTCTACGTTTCGGCCCTCCTGGTCGTCGGCTGCGCCGACGAGAATCGAGATCTTGCCGAGGTGCTTGTTCTCGCGCATCAACTGGTGCGCTTCGGCCACGCCCTCGAATCCCATGGTCTGCCACAGGACCGGCCGGATCTTCCCTTCTGCCATCAGATCGTTCGCCTTCATGCACTCATAGGCGTTGGCGAAGTGGGAGCCCAGGATCTCCTTCTGACGCATCCACAGGTACCTCACGTCGAAGTCGAGTTCATAGCCCGAGGTAGCTCCGCAGATGATCACCTTGCCGAACGGCTTCACGGTGTAGACCGATGTCGGGAAGGTCGCCTTGCCCACGTGTTCGAACACCACGTCTGGTGCGTCCCCGAGGATCTCCTTGACTCGCTTTGCGAACTCGCGCGATGCCTTGAATCGCTCCTTCTCCTCTGCTGGGGTCTCATCGCCGGTTCGCATCATCTCGACGAACTCGTTCCGGTTGATGTAGTCGACCGCACCGAGCTCTTTCACCAACTCGCCCTTCTCGTCCGAGGACACGACGCCGACGGCGTTTGCCCCGGACGCCTTGCACAACTGGATGGCGAAGACCCCGAGTCCTCCGGCGGCACCCCAGATCAGCACGTTGTCACCGGTCTGCATCTTCGCCCTCTCCATAAGCATCCGGTAGGCGGTGAAGTAGGTGAGTCCGTACGAGGCCGCCTCCGCCCAGGACAGGTTCTGGGGTCGTGGCAGCAGCTGCTGAGCCTGGACCTTCGTGAACTCCGCGAAGGAACCCCAAGTCGTCTCGTATCCCCAGATGCGCTGACTCGGGGCGGCCATCGGATCGAGTCCGTGCACCTCGACGTCCACGTAGGAGGCCTGGTTGCAGTGGATCACCACCTCGTCGCCTGGCTTCCAACGAGTCACTCCGTCCCCGACCTTCCAGACGATTCCCGAGGCGTCTGAGCCGCCGATGTGGGGGCCGGACACGGGATGATCTCCGTGGCCGAAGACCGAGACAGGTTCACCCAGAGCCGCCCAGACGTTGTTGAAATTCACGCCTGCGGCCATGACCCGCACCACGACCTCGAACGCTCCCGGCTCGGGAGTCTCTATCTCCTCGAGGGCAAAGGCATCCTTGGGCTCGCCCTCTCGCTCCTCACGGATCACCCAGGCGGCCATCTTCTCGGGAAGTTCTCCCGGTTGGGTCTCGACCTTCGTGATCTCCGAAATATCTATGGCCATCTCATCTCGCTTTGTGGTTGGGGGGACATATCGAACCGCGATGTTATTCGACCGGGCGCCGGTCAGGTTTTAGGCCTCGGGTGCGACCTCTACGATGGTCCCAATGGAAGATGCAATCCGCACAGACAGCCTGCTCGAAGGTCGACTCCGTGAGATCGAGCCAGACTCCGGCTCTCCTGACGGCCCCGCTGGCGGGCGGGTCGAGGTCGAAGGAGACGAGGTCCATGTGGACTCGCTCGTGGTCGCCGATCCTCGGGCGGCGGATATCGTCCGGGAGCGGGTAGAGCTCGGTGGCAGCGCGGAGGATCTGGTCCGGCGGGCGATCGAGATCGGCCTCCGAGCCCTGCAGGGAGCCGATACCGAGATCGAGGCGGCATACGTGCGGTCGGAATTCGACCGCGTAGCCAGGCAGGTCAGCGAGAGTTTCGGCGGTAGAGCTGACGAGGTCGGTCGTCAGATGGAGGAGATCTTCAATCAGTCAGAGATGGGAGACGACAGCAAGCTCCATGAGAATCTCTCCTCGCACGCCGATGAGATCGCCGAACAGATCGCGGCGAAGTTCGATCCCGACCGTTCGACGGCTGTCCAGCACGAGATGAAGGAGTTGGTCAACGCTGAACTGCAGAGGCTGGTCCAGCACCTTTCGTCCGAGAACGAGCACAACCCGCTCCAACAGATCAAGGGCGAGGTACTCCGGACGGTAGAGCGGGAATCCAAGGCTCAGGCCGACAGAGACAAGGAGACGACCCGGAGGTTGGAGAGTCTGCAGCAGGAACTGGTCAAGCTGACCGAGCGAGAGGACGCCCAGGCTCTGATCGACGAGGCCGAGGCAGCCGGTACACGCAAGGGTCTCGAGTTCGAGGAGATGGTGCACGCGTCACTCGAAACCATCGCCAACAGCAGGGGCGATTCAGCCCGCCACACCGGCTCTGAACAGGCAGAGGGCGGCGGAAAGAAAGGAGATACTCTGGTCGAGGTCGGCGGCGCGACCCGTGAGTTTCCTCTCGGGCGGATCGTCTTCGAGGCCAAGGAGAAGCGCCTCAGCAAGCCGGCGGCATGGAAAGAACTCGATCAGGCGATGGATACCCGGTCAGCGGATTTCGCCGTCTTGGTCTGCGCTGGCGAAGAGCGGGTCCCGGCCAACACCGAGGAGCTGGTCGAATACGAGGGCAACAAGCTCTTCGTGGCGGTCGATCGTGACCAGCCTGGCGGGCTGTCTCTCGAGGTGGCCTACCGCCTCGCTGTAGCTCGGGTGAGCATGTCGAAGGATTCGACCCTCCGGCTCGATGCTGCAGCCGTTCGGGATGCGATCAGCGAGGCGCGCAACGCGCTCGATCAAGTTCGCACCGTCAAGTCCCACATCACTTCAGCCAGTACGTCTGCAGAGCGGGCTTATGAAGCGGTGGAGAAGCTCGGCGACACGGTCAAGTCCCAGTTGGATCGGGTCGACGAGTTGGTCGCTATCGGCGAGGACGATCAGTCCGACGACGAGACGTCTCGAGAAGCCGCCTAAGGAAGGAGCAACTCCTGATTGGAGCTGCCTCTGGCGGGGCCGACGTTGAACACGTACTCCTCTAATCCCGCGCCGCCAACCGCTATGGCGGAGTAGATCCCCGGTTGGAAGTCACCCTGCAGGTTCGCTGAGCCGCCCGGTTGGATAGTGCCGCCACTGACCGGTGTGGGGCCCTCGCTCGAGAGGGTCGCTGGATAGTCGGTGAGGTTCGCCACCGTGAAGTTGGCGAGACCGGCGCCGAAGTTCCTCGGGGATACCTGTACGCCCTTCGGTCCGATCCGCACGGATACCTCGATGCCACGTGGCGGGCGGTCCTCGGTCGTGACGGTGTCACTTCCGCAGCCTGCCAGAGCCGAGATCAGCACTGCGGCAAGGCCCAACGAAAGCAGGCGCGGGGTCAGGACTCGAGGTGACACTGGGCTAAGACTAGTGGAGGTCTCATCTGGCGCGCAGGGGCAACTCGACTACCTCAGCGGACGCTCCGTCATCTCCGATCTTCACCGGTGCCCCGGGCTCGGCCTCCCGCCTGACCAGCGCCAGCGCGACGGGTCCAATCGCCGGAGATACGCATGCCGTCGCGATCCTGCCGAGTTCGCGGCCACTGCCGTTGATCGCCTCGCCGAACTGTGCCGGTCTCGAGAGCTTCAGACCTCTGAGCAGGCGGTTGGGACGGCCCTTGTAATAAAGCCGGGCGACCGGCTCTTGGCCCAGGTAGCAACCCTTCTCGAAGTCAACCGCTCGTTCGACGATGCCACCCTCGGCGGGCATCACCGACCGATCGAGTTCGAAGCCGAACCTCGGTCTCCCGGATTCCACCCTGAGGATCTCCGCCACTGTTTCCGGAACTTCGGTGAGCCCCATTCCCGTCAAAGCCGTCCGGAGTGACTCTGCGTGATCTCTCGCGCAGATCAGATCCACGCCATCCGGGGTGCCCAACGCCCTGCATCCGATGCCGCCCAGCAACGTCTCCAGATGACGATCTTCCCTTCCCGCAGGAGCGGCGTCGAGGAAGGAACGGGTCGCGGGCCCGATCACTGAGATGACAGTTCGTTCTCCCGCTCGATCCCGCACCTCGACCTTGCGGCCGATCCGGTAGGTCTCGAGGTGGGAAGCGAGAGCTTCGGTCGCATCTGCTTCGGCGACGAGCATGATCTCCTCGGGGCTGACCATCAGCACGCGGCAGTCGGCGACTATGTGGGCCTTCCGGTCGAGCAGGGCCGCATACATTGCGCCCCCGGGTTCGAGCCGTCCGAGATCGTTGGTCAGCTGGCCCTGGAGGAACTCGACCGCATCTGGTCCCATGACGTCGAGACTCGCGAGTGTGTCGCGATGCACTACCCCTGCCTCCTCGGTGATCAAGCGGTAGCCGGCATCGAGTTCGATTTCGTCGACGCTGGCGGTTACGGACTCTCGTTGCTCGGACTTCTCCTCCATACTCGGAGATTCTACGCCCGCTTCGACGACGCTCGAGCATCAGGGGGCCTGTCTAGACTGATCGCGTGATCGGCAATACAGGAGTGGCATGAGGAATCCTCTCGAACGGCTGCGTACGCAGCGCGAGGGAAAGTGGGCCGACCGACCGGTAGAAGACTCGATCGAGGCTGTGCGTCCCGGAGAAGCAGCGGTGGCTCGGGCCGCAAGGCAGTCGCTCGACGGGGATCGGCGGGGCTTCGCCCGCATCTGGCCATTCCTCGGCCCTGCGTTCATCGCTGCAGTTGCCTACATCGATCCGGGTAACTTCGCCACCAACATTTCCGCTGGGTCACAGTTCGGCTACCTGCTGCTCTGGGTGGTACTGATGGCGAATCTGATGGCGATGGTGGTTCAGACCCAGTCCGCCAAGCTGGGCATCGCCTCGGGCATGAATCTCCCCGAGGCCTGTCGAGAGAACTTCTCCCGCAAGACGAGCTTCCTGCTCTGGGTCCAGGCGGAGCTGGTTGCGCTGGCACCCGACATCGCCGAGATCGTCGGTGCCGCGCTGGCGATGCTCATCGTCGCCCGGGTGCAGGAGCCCGACGAC
>JBJTBI010000069.1:0-9875 GCA_046091265.1 bacterium | reverse complement strand
CCACTCGACCTCGGTGGGCAGACGCTTTCCGGCCCACGCCGCGAAGGCTTGAGCCTCTAGGTGGGAGACCTGGATGACCGGAGATTCGGGAGGGAGCTCCTCTTCTCGCCCGCAAGGCTCGCGAGGCCCGCTGCTCTCCGCCTTTCTCCGATCGAGGAGTTGTCGGGCGAAGGATCGGACTTCTCCGTCACACCACCGTGGCTGAAGCGCGTCTACCGCTCTCCTGAGTACTTCGGAACCGACTGAGATTGCCCTCGCTACGCTTTATCCATCGCGCCCGAGGTCACATCCACCAAGCGTCGGGATGACATCGCCGCAGCGCTGGAAGAGGCCAGGGAACGGACTCTTCGCCTGGTGGAGCAGCTCGACTCCGACCAACTGAATCGTGTCTGGTCACCGATCCTCAGTCCGTTGGTCTGGGATCTCGGTCACATCGCGAACTTCGAGGAACTCTGGCTCGTGCAGCGGGTAGCGGGCAGCGAACCGCTCGACGGATCGCTTGGCGACCTATATGACGCGATCGCCCAGCCACGCAGGGTCCGCGGCGAGCTGCCGATCCTCTCTCCGGACCAGGTCTTCCCCTACCTGGAACAGGTCCGGGAGCGAACGCTCCGTGTGCTCGAGACGGTCGATATAGAGCCGGACGCCGGGAATCCTCTGCTCCGTGACGGCTTCGTCTACGAGCTGATTCTCGCCCATGAGCATCAGCACAACGAGACGATGCTCCAGCTCATGCAGCAGATACCCGGGTACGAACCTCCTGATCTTGGTCCTCCGAGCGCAGCGCCAGTCGATACCGAGGGACCGGCGATGGTTGAGTGCGCGGGTGGGGTGGTCGAGATCGGAGCCGGTGCGGATGGATTCGCCTACGACAACGAGCGCCCCCAACGCACGATCGATGTAGAGACTTTCCTGATCGACCGCACTCCGGTGACGAATGCCGACTATCGGTTGTTCGTCGAGGAAACCGGCGCCGAGCCGCCGATGTACTGGATTGCCGACGGAGAGAGCAGGTGGCATCGCGAGCGTTTCGGGCGAGAAGAGGAGATCCCTCCCGAATCTCCGGTCATCCATGTCTCCCACCTAGAGGCTCAAGCCTTCGCGGCGTGGGCCGGAAAGCGTCTGCCCACCGAGGTCGAGTGGGAGGCTGCCTCGTCAGGCTGCGATAGGAGGCGGGCCAACCTGGATCACCTCAACTGGGATGTGGCGCCGGTTGGTTCGTTCGCCAACGGGGAAGCCGACTGCGGTGCCGTCCAGATGCTCGGAGATGTCTGGGAGTGGACTTCGAGCGAGTTCGAGCCGTATCCAGGCTTCGAGGCCTTCCCCTACGACGAATACTCGAAGGTGCACTACGGGGAGGGCTACAAGGTCCTGCGAGGCGGTGCCTGGGCGAGTCGGAGGCACACCATTCGCCGGAGCTTCCGCAATTGGGACCTTCCCGAGAGGAAGCAGATCTTCTCCGGTTTCCGATGCGCGAAGGATTCGGCGTGAGCGAGGTCGAAAGGAGAACGATGTCGGTAGAGATCGCTCTCCCACCATCTGGTTCCGTATCCGGGGTCGCCGCCGATGTCCGCGCCGGCCTGACCAAACCGTTCAAGGAGATATCCCCGAGATACTTCTACGACGCCCGCGGCTCACAACTCTTCGAGCGGATCACGGAGCTACCCGAGTACTACCCGACGCGGTGCGAGCGGCAGATCCTGAGAGACCACTCCGCTGAAATCGCCGAGACCACTGCTGCATCGACTCTCATCGAGCTCGGGTCGGGGTCTGCGGCCAAGTCCCGCGTCCTCCTCGACGCGATGCGGGATGCCGGAACACTGGGTACCTACTGCCCGGTGGACATATCCGAGGAGATCACCCGTGAGACCGCCGAGATGATCGCGAGGGAGTACGACGGAGTAGAGGTCAGAGGCCTGGTTTGCGATTTCGAGCACGACCTCGAGAGGATTCCGGTGGGTGGGCCGAGGTTGATCGCGCTGTTGGGGGGCACGGTCGGAAACCTCCCCCCGCAGCAGCGCTCAGGGTTCCTGCGTCGAGTGGCGAACCTGCTCGACCCGGAGGACTACTTCTTGCTCGGCGTCGATCTGATCAAGGACCCTGCCACCCTCGTTGCCGCCTACGACGATTCTCACGGAGTCACGGCAGAGTTCAACCGCAACGCGCTGCGGGTCCTGAACGATCGCTTCGGGGGCGACTTCGATCCGGACGCATTCGAGCACGTCGCCCAGTGGGATCCCCAGAACCTGTGGATAGAGATGCGCCTCCGATCGTTGCGCGATCAGCGGGTCAGGCTTGATGACCTCGATCTCGACCTCGACTTCTCGCAGGGCGAGGAGATGCGGACCGAGATCTCGACCAAGTTCGCCAGGGAGGGATTGGAGTCGATCTTCGCCGAAGCCGACCTCGAGTTGACTGGCTGGTTCTCGAGTAATGGTGACGAGTTCGCGCTTGCTCTCGCTCGCAGCTCCCGCCTCACTTGAGCGGCCCTGTCAGGGTGCTAGCGCCTCGATCAGTCCACCCATCCGGTCGGGAGTCGTGATCGGTGTGACCACCGGGCAGGTGATCCCGCCCTCGACGAAGGCGTCGAGCCGTTCACGTATCGAAGCTGCATCTCCGAACATGAACGCGTCTGCGATCAGATCCCACGGCGCCTCTTCCGCGGCCTTGGCGCGATCGCCGGCTTGCCATGCTTCGCACATCGGATCGATCTGTTCTCCGTAGCCGAGCCAGCGGTAGAAGGCTTCGTAGACCGGGACGGTTACGTAGGAGCTGAACATGAATCGGGCAAGCGGTTCGACCTGTTCGCGTTCTCCCTCCAGACAGAAGAACCGGCAGAGAAGTTCGAACCCCTCAGGCGCCTGCTCCAACTGTGCGGTGACTCGAGGAAGCCCTGCCAGCGGGAGGAAGTTGGTGAAGGCTCCATCGGCTTTCTCCACCGCGAGTTCGAGCATCTTCCCCCGCAGAGCAGCGAGCACGATGGGAACCGGCTGTTCCGGAGCTCGCTCGAGCTTGAAACCACCCTCGCCTCTCTCGCCGGCGAGCACGGTCCTCAGGTAATCGACCGTCTCCGAGATCTTGGTCAGCGGCTTCTCGAAGGTGAGTCCGTTCCACCCCTCGACGATGCGATCAGACGACGCTCCGATTCCGAGTACGAAGCGCCCGTTGGTGGCATCGGCCACGCCTGCCGCTTCTTGGGCGAGCAGCGCCCTTCCCCGAGTCATCACGCCTACGACCCCCGTACCGAGGCGCACCTTCTCGGTCATCGCGCCGGCCATGGTGAGTGGGGTGAAGCCGTCGGCGCCGTTGGTCTCGCCAGACCAGAGGTCCGTGTAGCCACTCGCTTCGGCCAGTCGCACGAACTCTCCGTGTTGGCTGAGCGACAACCCTGGCAGCGGCAGGGTCAGGCCCCATCTCTTCTCTCCGTTCGCCACCCGGCGAGACTACTCCACCCAAAGCAGCGCAAGCGCGACGGCACACGATCCGGCCGGGGGAGGTAGAGTCGCAATTGGTGGATCCCTCGCGAATCAGCCGTGCGGAGATGACCGCAGTTGTGGCAGGTTTCGTCCTCGTTCTGAGCCTGTTCCTGCCTTGGTACTCGCTCGGCAGCGGACCTGACATTGCTCGTGGTCAGGAGCCTGCAGCGTGGGCCTGTGGCATCGGCGACAACTCCTGCACCGCGTTCGAGACCTTCCAGACCCTCAGGTGGTTCTGGATCGTCGTGGGGCTCGCTCCTCTGGTGCTCACATTCCTCGCCGTGCGGGGGCTCGAGACCAGCTGGCCCCGGGGCGAACTCACGGCGATCATCGGACTGATCGCGTTCGTCCTGATCTTCTTCAACGGCTTGATCGACCGGCCATCGGGCCGGGACATCCAGATCGGTCTCACCTGGGGTTACTTCATCGCTCTGATTTCCTCGTTCACCGTGTTCGCCGCTGGAGCCTTGGGTTCGCTCGACCATGGCGGCGGAGCGCCACGTCGACCACCTGGGAGCTTCGGATGAGTCAGGCCGGTGAGGTCATCTCGCATGATCAGCGAAGCGGTGATCGGCCCGACAGGAACCTCGCCCTGGAACTGGTTCGGGTCACCGAGGCCGCTGCCTTGGCAGCAGCCGGTTGGGTGGGCAGAGGGGACAAGGAAGCCGCGGATCAGGCTGCCGTGGATGCGATGCGACTCTTGCTCGAGACCGTCCCGATGGACGGACTGGTGGTGATCGGAGAGGGCGAGAAGGACGAAGCGCCCATGCTCTACAACGGCGAGGAGATAGGAGATGGCAGTCCTCCCGTGGCCGACATCGCGGTCGACCCGCTCGAGGGCACCACGCTGACGGCTCGGGGCTTCCCCGGCGCCCTCGCGGTGATCGCGCTAGTAGAGCGCGGAACGATGTTCGACCCGGGTCCGTGCGTCTACATGGAGAAGCTCGCGTCGGCCCCCAGTCTGGCCGACTGTCTCGATCTCAATATCCCCCTGCCAGAGGTGATCGCCCGCGTGGCCGAGACGAAGGGCAGCGAGCCGAACGAGGTGACGGTGATCGTGCTCGATCGGCCACGCCACGAGGAGGCGGTCGCGGAGATACGGCAGGCCGGAGCCCGTATTCGCTTCATCACCGACGGCGATGTACAGGCGGCTCTGTTGGCCGTCAGCGAAGGGACCGGGGTGGATCTGCTCTGGGGCATCGGTGGAACACCGGAGGGAGTTCTCTCCGCCGCTGCGATCAAGTCGCTCGGAGGCAGGTTCTTGGGAAGGCTGTGGCCGAGGGACGACGGAGAGCGCAAGGCCGCCGAGGACGCTGGCTACGACCTCTCGAGGGTGCTCGAGACCGACGACCTCGTATCCGGAGAGGACGTCTTCTTCGCCGCGACCGGCGTGACCGATGGAGACCTGCTCGACGGGGTTCGCTATCTGGATGGCCGTGCCACGACCGAGTCGCTGGTGATGCGCTCCAGATCAGGCACCGTACGCAAGGTGGGGGCCACTCATGACATCCGCAAGCTTCGAGCGATCACCGGTGGGCGATATGGCTGATCCGACCCAGTCACCCGATGCCGTCGTCGCGGGAGCGACCGGCTACATCGGGCACTTGCTCTGTAGCGCGCTGCTGGACGCTGGGCGTTCGGTCAGGGCGCTCGCCCGCGACCCCGATCGTGCACGAGACCTCGAAGAGGAGGGGTGCGAGATCCGAAAGGCCGATGTACTCGAGCCGGACTCCCTTCCCGCGGCGCTGGAGGGAGCAAAGGTCGCGTACTACCTGGTTCATTCGATGGGGCGCGGGAGCAAGGGGGATTTCGTCGAACTGGATCGAAAGGCCGCTTTGAATTTCGCGCAGGCTGCGGCAAGGGCCGGCGTGGATCAGATCGTCTATCTCGGGGGCCTCGCCTCAGGAGGCTCCGAGCACCTCGAGTCGCGGCACGCCACCGCTGGTTACCTCGGCTCGGCCGGAGTGCCGGTGACCTACTTCCAGGCCGCAGCGGTGATCGGTGCCGGCTCGGAGTCCTACCGGACCCTCTATTGGCTGGTCAAGCGGCTGCCCGTCATGGTCACTCCGCGTTGGACCTCCACGCGCACTCAGCCGATTGCGGTCAGAGATGTGATTGCGTACCTGGTCTCGACCCCGGAAACCCCTGGGGCGAAAGGGCAGGTCATTCAAATCGGGGGTCCAGACGTGACGACCTACGGTGGGATGTTCTCCGAGCTGGCGTCGGCAATGGGTAAACGGCCACCACTTCAAGTCAAGGTCCCCGTGCTCACTCCGAAGCTCTCTTCTCACTGGATCGGCTTGGTGACTCCGGTCGATGCCGGTGTCGCGAAGCCGCTGATCGAAGGCCTGACGGTCGAGACGGTGGTAGATGACCCTGCAGGGATGGCGCTATTCGATGTTTCGCCGACTCCGATCACCGAAGCCATGAGGTTGGCGCTGATCGAGCAGGGCGTCGCCCCTGCTCAGTCGTAGGCGCTCTTTCTCTCCGGCCTGAGCTCCGGCAGGTCGAGGCTCGCCAGGGACCGGAGGAATCCATGTGTCATCCAGCGGTGGAGGCGTCCCTGTGTCTGTCCGTAGAACAAGGCGCCGAATCGGGCGGTCCTGCCTGAGCCTCTGAGCATCGGGTAGAAGTTCGCCACCTCGATTCGGACTCGCACGTGCTCTCGTCCGTCCTCCGCCTCTCCCAATCGTCGAACATCGAATCGGAGGAAGCCCCTGCCGCGACCCTCGGGCGCAACCAGCACCCCGCGCTCGATCCGCCAGGTGACCCTGCCGAAGCCCGGTCCCCGATCGAAGTTCGGGGCGCGGAATCGCAGCAGTGTCAACTTCGGCGAAACCAGCACGACCGATCGGTCATTCGGGCCGTAGACCACCTTGAGCGCGTGGAGAGACCGGGTCTCGAGGAAGCGCCAGTAGGCTCGGGCGAGGCGCTCGAGGGTCTCGGGTTGCCAGAGATCCTCGAGTTCCGCGCGAGTCAGGCTCACATCTGCTTCCTGAGCCGAGCGCAGCGGCCCGTCTTCGGTTGCCGCACCTCTGATCGGATCGGGCAGGATCTTCAATTTCGCCTTGCGTCTAGCCATGTTGTTGGCTTGCCTCTGCGTCCATCGGGAGTACGCCGGTGTCGTCCTTCTCGTGTCGAAGAGAGTTCATCACGGCGCCAGCGAGCATCGCCAGGGAGACGAGATAGAACCAGATCAGGACGATCAGGAAGAGCCCGAGCGTGCCACCGATCTTGCTCAGTTCGGAGTTCTGGAGATAGAGGGGGAAGATGAAGTTGCCGATAGTCGTGGTGACCGTGAAGAAGAGCGCGCCGATCCAGACCGAGCGCCAGGGCATGTGCCCCTTCGGTACCAGCCAGTAGACGATCGAGACGATCAGGAAGCTGGAGAGCATCGCGATCAGCAGGATCAGGATGTTCGCTCCGGTGCCGGCGTCGGACAGACCCCATGGTAGATCTCCTGTGGCCGCGTACACGGCGCTCTCGATCGTCGGGATCAGGAGGCTGGCGAACATCAGGTCGACCACGACGATGAGCATCGCGAGCGAGAACCGCTTCTGCGCAACCCACCCGCGGCACTCGACGTGGTAGATCCTGCAGAAGGCGGTGTCGACGGCGCCCCAGAACGAACTGCTGATCCAGATCACGCCGAGTGCGCCGATCAAACCGACCGTTGCCGAACTCGCGCGGATCCTGTTCAGGTTCTCTTGAATCGCTGCCGGATCGGTATTCGGCAGCAGGATCTGTAGGTCCCGCAGCACGCTGGCCTCCGCTGCCTCCGAGCGCAGGATCTGACCGACCACGAACAGGATCAAGAGGGTGAACGGGAAAGTGGCGAGAACCAGGTTGTAGGCGATCATCGCCGAGAGACCGGTGATGTTCTCCTTGTAGGCCCTCTGCCAGAAGGCTTGGAGCCACCGGTTCTCCCAGAATCTCGGAAGGTCCGTCATCGAGTAGGGCCCTTGGAGCAAGAATGGCTGCTTCGAGTGGTGGCTTCGTTGACTTTACTTAGTGAAGTAATTACTCTTGATGGTCGCTCGAAGTACCGAGGCCTTCCCGGCAGGGGAGTGCAGGGTGTCTCAGGCGAGGCCTTCGGCTCACATTTGGCCGTTCGGCGCCTAGGGAGTTGTCGGTTGGAGCGGTTCAATGCGTTTGGCAAGCGTCAGGCTGGTGGATTTCTGGCCGACGAAGGACTCAGAGCCGGGTAACCGAAGAGACACCCCGGTGTTTAAGAAACGGACCTAGAGACTATGGCTAGCAAGACAGGAAAGACTGACGACAAGACAACCCTCCTCGCCGATCTCCAGGAGATGGACGAGGTCAAGTCGCTGATCACGCGTGGTCAGCAGCTCGGCGTGCTGACTTTCGGTGATGTCGCGACTGCGGTATCCGAGGTCGAGCTCGAGGAATCCGATATCGAAGGCCTCTACGGCCACATCGAGTCGAGTGGCATCGAACTGGTCGAGGACCTCGACCCGGCTCAGAAGGCCGCTGCGGAGGAGGAGGCGAGGACCGCCCGCGGCCGCAAGCGCGCTGCAGCCAAGGCTTCGCTGGATCTGAAGCCCGACATGACCACCGATTCGCTCCAGCTCTTCCTCAAGGACATCGGCAAGGTCCGACTGCTCACCGCCCAAGAAGAGGTGGACCTCGCTCAGCGGATCGAGAAGGGTGACCTGAACGCAAAGCAGAAGATGGTCGAGTCGAACCTCCGCCTCGTCGTCTCGATCGCCAAGAACTATCGCAACCAGGGACTGCCGTTCCTCGACCTGATCCAGGAGGGAACCCTGGGCCTCGTCCGTGCAGCCGAGAAGTTCGACTACCGCAAGGGCTTCAAGTTCTCGACCTACGCAACCTGGTGGATCCGTCAGGCGATCGCCCGCGCACTCGCCGACAAGGCACGGACCATCCGTATTCCGGTGCACGTCGTCGAGAAGCTGAACAAGATCGGACGCGCCGAGCGGAAACTGGTCACCGAACTGGGTCGCGAGCCTACTCCGGACGAGATCGCCGAGATCACCGGTATCGATCCCGAGGAAGTCGACGCGATCAAGCGCTCAGCTCAGGCGCCCGTTTCGCTCGAGAAGCCGGTCGGAGACGAGGAGGAGTCGGAGTTCGGCCAGTTCATCGCCGACGAGCAGGCCGAGTCGCCCTTCGACCGCGCTGCAGAGTTGCTGACCAAAGAGGCGCTGAAAGAAGCGCTGGAGAACCTCTCTTATCGCGAGCGCCGCGTGCTGGAGCTCCGCTACGGGCTTGGTGGAGAGCATCCACGCACCCTCGATGAGGTCGGCCGTACCTTCAACGTCACTCGCGAACGGATCCGCCAGATCGAGAACCAGTCGCTGAAGAAGCTGCAGTCGCTGGCCGAAGCACAGAAGCTCCGCGAATCCGCCTGATTCCTTCACTGTCCCGGAGGGGAGAGGAAATCGAGCGCGACCATCGGGAGATGGTGGCCACCGATGAGGTTTCGATACCCCTGATCGCCGGGGTCTCCTGCTCGGCGACTCTGATCTGGGTTTGCATCACCGATCTGCGTGAGCGCTTGATACCCAACCGGGCGCTGATCCTCGGTGCGGTTCCAGTCTTGGTTTCCTTTGCGATCAATTCCCCAGAGACGCTGCCGGGCAGGTTCATCTCGGCATTCGTCGGATCTCTGCCCTTCGCCCTCGTCTCGTGGTTCAGGCCCGAGGCGATGGGTATGGGCGACGCCAAGTTGGTTGGGTTCCTCGGACTCTGCCTCGGACCGGCGGTCGTGACGGCCGTAGTCTGCGCATTGGTCGTCGGCGGCTTAGCGGCGGCGCTGCTGTTCGCCCGCCGAGGGCTGGCGGCACGAAAGGCCACGATCGCGTTCGCCCCGTACCTCGCACTCGGCGCTCTCATCAGTGCCGTCGGAGCCGGCTGAGTCTCTCAGATCACCGGAATGGCGAGTTCGTGAAGTTGCTTTACTTTCTGAAGCCTCTCCCTATAATCGCTCTCATGAGTTTCGATCCGACCTGCCCCGTCTGTCGCACCGCCGAGGTGATTTCGGGTAAGTGGACGCTGATCATCATCAGAGATCTTGCCCACTCGCCTCAGCGTTTCTGCGAACTCGAACGATCGCTGGAAGGCATCAGCCCTCGCACGCTCTCTCTGCGCCTGCGCACGCTCGAGCAGTGGGGCATAGTCGAGCGTGAGACCTACCCCGAGGTGCCTCCGCGCGTGGAGTACTCGTTGACCGAGAAGGGCCAGGCGCTCGTCCCGATCGTCGAGGACATGCGCATCTACGGCGAGCGCTGGCTGCCCGCCGAGCAGCTCGAACCCACACCCGCGTAGGCCCGGGCACAGCCGGCGGTCGAAAAACCGTCTTCATGCAATCCAGCCTGCATCCGCAGGAGCACGCTCCTACGGGGTGAATGAATTCCC
>JBJTBI010000068.1:0-10403 GCA_046091265.1 bacterium | reverse complement strand
CCATACGAGCAGGAACCTCCAGCCAGTCGGCAGCGCGACGGTGTAGGCGATGCCGAAGACGAAAAGGAGGGGCAAGCCGGCCCCCAGCACCGGCATCACACCGTCCGGGCACTCCTGACGGATCACATACGGACCGCCACTCGCGCAGAAACCTCCCACATCGAGCAGCTGGAGCAACGCGAGAGGGAGCATCACGAAGATCGCCGCCATGCACGCGATCGAGGTCAGGGTGGTTGCCACGCGCCCGAGGCCCGGTCTCTCTTCCACGCCACAATCCTACCTCTGGTCCTCGACGTTCGCGGCGTGTGGCTCGGTTCGCTCCAGCCAAGTACCAGCCTAGACTGCGAGCGGTGAGTCAGCTATCGCGAGATGATCAGGACGAAAGGCGCTACGAGCCAGCGGCCGTGGAGGCACGCTGGCAGAAGCTCTGGGAGGACGAGGCGACCTGGCAGGTGCCGAACCCCGGGCAGCCCGGTTACGACGATTCCAAGCCCAAGGCGTACGTGCTCGAGATGCTCCCCTACCCCTCCGGAGAGCCACATGTGGGGCACCTCAAGTGCTACTCGGTCGGCGACGCGATCGCCCACTTCAGGCGGCGTCACGGGTTCGAGGTCATCCACCCGATGGGCTCCGACGCCTTCGGTCTGCCGGCCGAGAACCATGCGATCAAGACGGGGGAGAAGCCGCAGGTCTCGACCGAGCGGGCCATCGAGTCGTTCCGCGAGCAGTTCCGCCGCTGGGGTGTCTCGATCGACTGGTCCCGGGAGATCGGCACACACGAACCCTCGTACTACCGCTGGACGCAGTGGATCTTCCTCAAGCTGTTCGAGAAGGGGCTCGCCTACCGCGAGGAGGCGCCGGTCCAGTGGTGTCCTACCGATGCGACCGTTCTGGCCAACGAACAGGTGGTCGACGGCTGCTGCGAGAGGTGCGGAACCGAGGTGGAGCAGCGCAAACTCGAGCAGTGGTTCTTCCGCATCACCGACTACGCGCAGCGCCTACTCGACGATTTCGATCTGCTCGACTCTTGGCCGGAGAACGTGGTCACGATGCAGCGCAACTGGATCGGGCGCTCGGAAGGAGCCGAGGTCGTCTTCCGCTGCGAGGCACTCGAGATCGACTTCCCTGTCTTCACGACCCGACCGGACACGCTCTTCGGTGCGACCTTCTTCGTGCTGGCACCCGAGCATCCTCTCGTCGAGCAGTTGGTCGCGGGGACCGAACAGGAATCGGCTGTTGCCGAGTACCTGACGCAGGCAGCCAAGACCGGCGCTGTCGAGCGCGCTTCCGAGGATCGACCCAAGACCGGTGTTGCAACCGGCCGCACGGTGACCAATCCGGTCAACGGTGAGGAGATCCCCGACTTCGTCGCCGATTATGTGTTGATGGAGTACGGGACGGGAGCGATCATGGCCGTACCCGGGCACGACCTGCGCGATTACGAGTTCGCCAAGGCCTTCGATCTGCCGGTGAAGCGCGTGATCGAGGGCAATGATCCCGAGGTGGCTCGCGACGACGCGGGCCTGCCATTTCCGGGCGATGGCTCGATGGTCGACTCCGGAGAGTTCGACGGCAAGGGGAATCGCGAGGCCTATGCCGAGATCCTCAACTGGCTGGGCAAGGAGGGAAGGGGAGAGGCAGCGGTCAACTACCGCCTGCGCGATTGGCTCGTCTCCCGCCAGCGCTACTGGGGAGCACCGATACCGATCGTCCACTGCGATGGGTGCGGATTGGTGCCTGTCCCCGAGGACCAGCTTCCCGTCATGCTGCCGGAGGTCGAGGACTACGCGCCCAAGGGCCAAAGCCCGTTGGCGGCTGCCACGGATTGGGTCGAGACCGAGTGCCCGGAGTGCGGCGAGCCCGCCAGACGTGAGACCGACACGATGGACACCTTCGTCGACTCCTCTTGGTACTTCCTGCGCTACCTCGACCCTCACAACACCGAGGCGCCGTGGGCACGCGAGGTGGCCGATCATTGGATGTCGGTCGATCAGTACATCGGCGGGGTCGAGCACGCGATCCTCCACCTGATGTACGCGAGGTTCTTCTGCAAGGCGCTCGCTGACATGGATCTGCTCGGCGTGCAGGAACCGTTCTCGAACCTCTTCACCCAGGGGATGATCACCCGCGACGGAGCCAAGATGTCGAAGTCGAAGGGCAACGTGGTCAGCCCGGCCGATTTCGTCGATCGCTACGGGGCCGACGCCACCCGAACCTACGTCTGTTTCATGGGTCCGCCGATCCGCGGCGGCGACTGGACCGACGAGGGCGTGGAGGGCGTGTACCGCTTCCTGGCCCGCCTCTGGCGACTCTCAGTCGAGGTGGCCGAGCGCACCGAGTCCGGAGGAGATACGAGCGCTGCCGGCGGTCCGACCCGGGATCTCCTTGCCAAGGCGAACTGGGCGATCGACAAGGCCACCGGGGACTTCGAGCGGGGGTTCCAGTTCAACACCGCGATCTCGGCGGTCATGGAACTGGTCAACGATGCCTATCGCCTGAAAGACGACCTCTACGGCAGCCCGGAGGGCGATGAGGCGCTGCGCTTCGCCACCGCCACCGCGGCGTCGCTGATCTTCCCGTTCGCTCCCCATCTGGGCTCGGAGGTCTACGAGCAGATGACCGGCGAGCGTGTCTGGGAGACACCCTGGCCCGAGGCCGATCCGGCACTGCTGGTGAGCGACACGGTCGAGATCGTGGTCCAGGTCAACGGCAAGTTGCGCGACAGGGTGGAGGCGCCGGCGGATGCGAGTCAGGAGGAGATCCTCGAGATCGCGAAGGCATCGGAGAAGGTCGCGGCCCATCTGGACGGCAAGGAGACGGTCAAGGAGATCGTCGTCCCGGGCAAACTGGTCAACCTCGTCGTCGAGTAGCCAAGTAGTCACCACCATGTAGCCCTCTGCGCGTAAGGGGACGGCAGGCGCGCGCGAGTATCGCCCCATGCCGAAGTTGAGCAGGGTCCAGATACTCGTGTACGGGGGTCTCGCAGTCGTCGTACTCCTGGTCGGTGCGCGATGGATCCGCTCGGGTCAGGAGGCCTCGCAGGAATTCCAGGACTCAGGTCTCGAGTTCCAGGCGGACCAGACACCGCGTGGACCCGCAACGGGGGACGTCGTAGTCCATGTGGCCGGAGCGGTGCGCAGCCCGGGCGTATATCGACTGCCAGCGGGATCGCGAGTCATCGATGCAGTCGAGCGAGCAGGCGGGGCCAGCGCCGATGCGCTCTCGGGATCGCTGAACCTCGCTGCGCGTCTGGCCGACGGCCAGCAGGTCCTCGTCCCGGAGAGGAACGGCCTCTCTGCCACGTCGTCGGCGACAGGGGAGGGGCCGATCAGTCTGGGCACGGCGACCGTTCAGCAACTCGATCAGATCGACGGGATCGGGCCAGTGACCGCGCAGCAGATCATCGACTTCCGCGACAGCCGGGGAGGTATCTCATCGGTCGAGGAACTCGACCGGATCAGCGGCATCGGACCGGCCACCATGAGCGCACTGCGTGACTCGTTGCAGCCTTGAGTCGGCTCGACGGGCGCACCACGGCGATGGCAGGCTTGGCGGCCGGCCTCGCATTCGCCGCCTTGATCGATTCAGTCATGGGAGAGGCTCTCGTCGTCATCGCGCTCGGCCTGCTCGCAGGTGCCGTTGTCTCGTGGTCGTCGACCCGCTCGGGGGAAGGTGGCAGAGCCTCGGCCGTATCCGTGGCGGTGGTGGCAGCAACCGTCAGCTGTCTAGTGGGCCTGCTCATCGGCGAGGCACGCATGAAACAGATCGCATCCGAGGCCGCGGTCATCCCGTCAGGCGCTCCGATTCGTGCCATCGGGACCGTTACCTCATGGTCGAGGGAATCGGATGGCTCGACCCTGCTCTCTATCTCCACGCCTGACGGCAATCTGGCGCTCCGCAGTCCAGGAGGGCACGTACCGGCCGTCGGCGAGATCATTCGCGCTGAGGGCGTGGCGGAAGAGGTGCCGGAGTGGAGGGACGCCTGGTTCCAGCGAAGGGGAATCGAGACGATCCTGAGGAGCCGGAAGGTCTCGTCCACCGGGGTCTTGCGGGACGGGGTGGCAGGGTTGGTCGACGGGGTGCGAATCCGTTCGGAGCAGGCCCTCTCCCAGGGCATCGGACCCTCCCAGGCTGCTTTGGCGCGCGGTTTCGTGCTCGGGCAAGATCAGGAGATCTCCGCTTCGACCGAGGAGGAGTTCCGGCGTTCAGGCCTCGCGCATCTGCTGGCGGTCTCCGGCCAGAACGTGGTCCTGCTCTCGGTCCTCGCCTGGCCGTTCCTCGCGCTCCTCGGCTTGAGGCTCCCGGGGAGGCTAATCGCGACGGGAATTCTCATCGTGTTCTACGTATTCGTCGCTGGCGCCGGGCCCTCGATCCAGAGGGCCGGAGTGATGGGGGTGGCTGCTCTGGTTGCGGGGTTGGCGGGGCGTCCCGCACAGCGCCTCCACGCACTGTTGCTCGCTGCCGCGGTCACGCTGGCGATCAATCCGAACTCCGTCTCCGATCCCGGTTGGATACTCAGCTTCGCGGCTACCGCCGGGATCATGCTCTGGGCTCGACCGATCGGGCTCCTGCTCGGCAGTGAGCACGGGGGTTCGGAGTCGAGACGTTCCGTCGCCGAGGCCGCGGCAGTGACCGCAGCGGCTACGCTCGCCACAGCCCCCGTGAGCGCAGCGCTCTTCGGCACCGTCTCGCTGGTCGCTCTACCGGCAAACCTGATGGCGGCCCCTGCGGTTGCTCCGACGATGTGGCTGGGAATGCTCTCTGCCGCGGTAGGGCAGATCTCACGCGGTGCGGCCGAACCTCTCAACTTGCTCAACGCCCTCTGTCTGGGCTATATCGAGCAGCTGGCGCATTGGTTCGGTTCACCTGATTGGGCGATGGTCGAGGTGGACAACCTTGGTCCGGTAGCCGTGGGTCTGATCTTGGCGGCGACTGCTGCTCTGGTGGCCCTGTCTACCTCTCTGGCGTCTCGACGCAAAGGCCTCCGGATGATCGTGCGATCGCCAGGGCTGCGTTTCGCTGCTCTCGGGATCGGGCTCGTGCTGACAGCGCTTGCCTTTGCCGTCAATCCCTGGGTGGGGTCCGAGGAAGACCCCAACCGGCTGGTGGTGTGTGCCCTCGACGTCGGCCAGGGCGACTCGATACTCCTCGATCCACCGGGACCCGGTGCCGCGCTGGTGGACGCAGGGCCGCCAGATGGCGACATCGCGGGGAGGCTCGAGTCACGTGGGGTTTCCGATCTCTCGGCCCTCATCGTGACCCACGATCAGAGCGATCACGCAGGCGGAATACCGTCGCTACTCAGTTCGGTGCCCGTACATGACCTGATCCATGGCGGAGCTCGCCCCGGTCTCCTAGGCCTCGCGAGGCAGTCCGGGGTAGAGACGAGGAAGGTTGCGGAGGGTGCTGAGGTCAGGATCAGAGGAGGCTTGCGTCTGTCGGTCCTCTGGCCCCCCGCGAGCCTGCAACGCGCCTCCGGTCTGGATCCGAACAGTCGATCTCTCGTCCTCTTGGCGACATGGCGTCACTTCACAGCCCTCTTGACCGGCGATGCGGAGTCGGAGTCCGTTCCGATCGAAGCTGGCCCGGTCGACCTGTTGAAGGTCGCCCATCACGGGAGCCGTGACGCAGGCCTCGACGGTCTCCTCGATCATTCTGCTCCGAAGCTCGCCCTGATATCGGTCGGCAGCACAAACCCATATGGCCATCCGGTAGACGAGACGATCGCCAGCCTGGCCAGCCATCTGGTGCCGGTTCTGCGCACGGATCGGGACGGCTCTGTCGGCGCCTCGGTCGGGCCTCGGGGTTGGGTCGGAGGAGATTGCTGAGCGAGCAGCGTGGGCAACTGCACGCCCGCAACCCTCAATAGACTCGTGAGGTGATGGCGGAGACTCAGGAGATGAAGCCCTGTTACCTGATCGCAGGTGACGACGAGTCGAAGATATCGATCGCTGTCTCCAGGCTTCGCAAGCGTGGCGAGCAGGAAGGCGGAGCGGTCGAGCGCTTCTCGGCACCCTCGGGCCGCAAGGGTCCGGATCCGCAGGAGGTGGCTGCGGCCCGGGCGGCGATTCCTCTAGCAACCGGACATCGCTACCTCATCGTCGAGGGCGCAGAGGGCTGGCTCAAGGCCGATCACGAGATCGTGATCGGCGCGCTGAAGACGATCCCGCCTGAGACCACGGTGGCTCTGGTCGCTCGTGGCAAGGCTCCGAAGGCTCTGGTGGAACCGGTCAAGAAGGCCGGGGGCGACATCCTCGAATACAACGCCCCAAGCGCAGGTGAGTTGCCCGGGCAGGTGGTGGGGTGGGCGGCCGAGGCCGGATTCACCCTCACCCTCGATGCGGCGCGGTTGTTGGTGGCCAGGATGGGGCCACGGCCGGTCAGACTGCGTAACGAGGTCGAGCGGTTGGCTCTCTGGGCTGGTGGCGAACAGACCGAGATCGACGTCGAGGACCTGGAGACCATGGTCGCCGACGAGACCGAGCTCGCTATCTGGTCGCTCGGCGATGCCTTGGCCGAAGGGGATCTCGTCGCGGCGCCGGTCGCCGCCGACCGCCTGCTCGCTCAAGGTGAACCGATCCAGAAGGTGATCGCGACGATGGCTCCGCGCATACGAGGGGCTTACGCCGCAACGGTGGCGCTCGATCAGGGACAGCCACCGGCAAAGGTCGCGGGCAGCCTGGGCATGCACCCTTACGCGGCCAAGCAACTGGTGGCGAAGGTGAAGGATCGGGATCCGGCGGATCTACTGCGGGCCGTCGAGGCTGTGGCGGATCTCGAGGTTGCCTCGCGCGGAGGATCCGTCAGCGACGAGGTGGCGCTCACCCTTGCGATCAGGCGGGCATGCGGAGCCGTCTCGATGCCCGCAGGTGGACCGCTGGCCAGAGCCGCTGTCTAAACGCGAGCGCGAATACGTGCAGCGCGGGACTTGCGTCGAGCACCGGTGTTCTTGTGCAGCGCGCCCTTCTGGATCGCCTTGTCGATCTTCGATACGAGGGTCTTGTGCTCGGTCTCGGCCTTGGCTGCGTCGCCAGAGCCAACCGCCTCTTCGAGCCTGCGGAACTGAGTCTTGACCGCACTCACGAAGCGACGGTTCTCCAAGCGCTCACGCTCGGTGCGTGCGTTCCTCTTTCGTTGTGATGCGCTGTTGGCCATTTCGCTGTCTTAGGCGTGCACGAAACTCTCAGGTCAGGTGCATGCCGGATGAATATAGGCGATGAAGGCCGCGATGGCGGGCGGAGGCGACCCTTCGACCCGTTCGGCGAAGACGAAGGGGTCGATTACGAACGCGTCCCGCTGAACGCTTCCGAGGAGCCACTCGCCGGTTCGCCCCCTCAAGAGGTATTCGAACCCCCCGAAGCCGGCAAGAGCGAGGGCAGCATCGCCCGTTCCGCCGCCTTCTTCTCGATCGCCACCGCACTCTCGAGAGTGGTCGGCTTGGGGCGCGAGATCTTGGTCGCTGCGCTGTTCGGGATCAAAGGACCTATGTCCGCCTTCACCATCGCGTTCCAGATCCCGAAACTGATGCGCAGCCTATTTGCAGATGCCGCACTCCAGACCGCCTTCATCCCGGTCTTCGTCGCAGAACTGGAGAAGGGCAATCGGAAAGAAGCATTCCGCCTGGCGATGAACGCGCTGCTTCTGCTCACCGTCGTAACCGGTTTGCTGACCGCCGTGTTCGTCCTCGCAGCGCCATTCCTGGTCCCGCTGTTCGCGCCCGGCTTCAAGGGCGAACTGTTGACCCTGACCATCGTCCTCTCCCAGATCATGTTCCCGATCCTCATCCTGATCGGGATAACCAGTGTGATCGCAGGGGTCTTGAACAGCTTCCACCGGTTTGCTGCGGTCGCAGTCGCTCCGATCTTCTGGAACTTGGCGATCATCGCCACGATTCTCGTCTTGACACCTTCGTTGGAGGGTGAGGATCGGATCTACGCATACGCGATCGGGGTCCTGCTCGGAACCGTCGTTCAGCTGGCGATACCCGCCTGGGATCTGCGCAACACCCCGTTCGACCTCTCGTGGCCGCGCCTGAGGGAGGCGTTCAAGTCTCCGGACGTGCGCAGGGTCGTCGTCTTGATGCTCCCCGTGATGCTCACGATCGGCCTGCTCAATTTCAACCTCCTGGTCAACAGCCTGTTCGGAACCTTGGTCTCGACCGAGGGTCCGGCGGCAATCGACAAGGCGTTTCGTCTCTACATCCTGCCTCAAGGCCTGACCGTGGTCGCCCTGACTGTGGTCCTCTATCCCACTCTCTCCCGCTATGCCTCCAGAGGAGAGATCGGCCGGCTGCGTGACACGCTGGGAAACGGGATGAGGCAGGTGATCGTCCTCACCGTGCCGGCGATGGCCGCACTCCTCGTCCTCTCGGAGCCGATCGTCCGGTTGATCTATCAGCGCGGCGAATTCGACTCGGCCGAGACGGTGCTGGTGGCGAGCGCTCTCTTCTGGCTCTCGCTCTCTCTGCCCTTCAACGGCCTGCTGACGATGCAGAACCGGACCTTCTTCAGCATGCAGGAGCCTTGGCTGCCGGCGCTTTTTGCCGCCGTGAACCTCGCCCTGACCGCAGGAATCTCCGCGGCGCTCTACGAGCCATACGGGATAGCCGGGATCATGTTCGCGACCGCTGCCGCAAGCGCCATCTCGACCCTGCTCCAGTCGCTCGTACTGCGAAGGCGTTTGAGCGGGCTCGAGGTGATGCGGCTGCTCTCGGTGAGCCTCAGGGTCCTGATCGGGTCGGCGCTGCTCGCGGGAATCTCATGGGAGATCTGGAATCTGCTCGAGGGAGCGCTCGGTACGAGTCTCGGGGCGCAGATCCTCTCGGTCGGGCTTGCCCTCGGCGTGGGAGGTGGTGTCTACATCGGTGCCGTACTCGCGATGAAGGTCCCCGAGGCCCATCAGCTGCTGCGAGTCGCACGTCGAATCCGCGACTAGTTCCGTGCGAGCCCTTCCTCGCCATACTGACTCACTGACATGGACCGAATCAGGAACTTCTCGATCATCGCGCACATCGACCACGGCAAGTCGACCCTCGCCGACAGGATCCTCGAGATCACGGGCGCGGTCGACCCCAAGAAGATGCGCTCTCAGGTGCTCGACTCGATGGACCTCGAGCGCGAACGTGGTATCACGATCAAAGCGCAGGCGGTCCGGGTCGCGTACACGGCCCAGGATGGCGAGACCTACGACCTCCACTTGATCGACACGCCCGGGCACGTGGACTTCTCGTACGAGGTATCCAGATCGTTGGCCGCCTGTGAGGGAGCGCTGCTCGTAGTCGATGCGGCGCAGGGCGTGGAGGCTCAAACGGTTGCCAATGCCTACGCCGCGATCGATGCCGGCCTGGAGTTGATTCCGGTACTCAACAAGGTGGATCTGCCCGGTGCAGAGCCCGACCGGGTGGCCGGTGAGGTGGCCGACCTGCTCGGATCCGATCCGGACGATGCGCTTCGGATATCGGCAAAGTCCGGGGAGGGAGTCGAGGCGGTCCTGGAAGCGATAGTCGAGAAGGTCCCCCGACCGGAAGGAGATCCCGCCGCTGCTCCGCGGGCATTGATCTTCGATTCCGAATTCGACCAGTACCGCGGTGTCGTGGCCTACGTGCGGATGATGGACGGTGCGTTTGCGAAGTCCGAGTCGATTGCCGCGATGCAGGCCGGCACCGAGGCCGAGATCGACGACATCGGCTTCTTCACCCCAGAGATGCGGCCGGCCAAAGGTATGTCGGCTGGTGAGGTCGGGTATGTGATCACCGGCATCAAGGACGTGACCCAGCTCAGGGTCGGAGATACGCTCACCTCACGGGAGAGGCCGGCGACCGAGGCACTTCCCGGGTACCGAGAGGTTCGCCCGATGGTGTTCTGCGGACTGTTCCCGCTCGACACCGATCGCTACGAGGACGTCCGCGACGCTCTCGACAGACTCGCCCTGAACGACGCCGCGCTCTCGTTCGAGCCCGAGACCTCCGAGGCGCTCGGCTTCGGGTTTCGCTGTGGATTCCTCGGTTTGCTCCACATGGACATCGTTCGCGAACGCCTGGAGCGCGAATACGACCTCGAACTGCTCGCAACCACGCCGACCGTCCGCTACGAAGTCCGATTGAACGCGGGCGAGGTGGTCGAGGTCAGGAGCCCGTCCGAGATGCCCGACCAAAATGCGATCGACGAGATCCTCGAGCCTTACATCAGGGCGACGATCATCACCCCGACCGATTACGTGGGCGCGATCATGGAGCTCTGCCAGAAGCGACGTGGAGAGCATGTGGACATGCACTACCTGTCGACCCAGCGAGTCCAGATCCGTTACGACCTCCCGCTCGCGGAGATAGTGCTCGACTTCTTCGATCAGTTGAAGTCCCAGACGAAGGGCTACGCCTCACTCGATTACGAGCCGGTGGGCAACCG
>JBJTBI010000067.1:0-3529 GCA_046091265.1 bacterium | reverse complement strand
GCGGAAGGGACCGCAGTCCCCTGACCGAGAGTCCCCGCTTCTCTATGTTCCTCAGTCAAAGGGGTCGGAAAAACGAGGGTCCATCGAGAAGTCCTCTTCGGTGAGCGTCAAGAGGAACGCGATCAAGTCATTCCGATCCTGCTGGGTCAGATCAATCCTTCCCACCAGTCTGGACTTGAAAGGATTGACCCTTCCATCTCCTGCGTTGGGACCCTCTGTGATCACCCGTCCCCCCGCGGCATAGATATCGAGGACCTCTCTGAGTGACGCAACTGATCCATCGTGCATGTACGGAGCAGTCCGACCGACGTTTCGAAGCGACGGGGCTCGAAACGCACCCATGTCCTTGGCGATCCCTGTCAGCTCGAATGCCCCCCGATTAGGGATCGGATACGCGCCAGTGCCCCCGAGGTTGTATAGGCCGGTGTTATGGAATTTCGCTCGCTCTGACAGCGACCCCTTGAACACCGTCTGGTTGCTGAAAGCGAGCGGAGGAGAGACCAATCGCAACAAAGCCGGATGTAGAGCTGCGGGAGTCCGGCGCCGGTACGCCGAAGGTCATTCGGCCGATGCGATCTCAGCCTCGAACTCGAAGACCTCCACATCAAACCTTCCGGTCCTGAACTCGGCCCGGAACTGCCACTCGCCCGATCGATCGAAGACAGCGTTCGGCGAGATGTAGGTCTCCCTGCCCGACCTCTGCAGGCCCAGGTCGGACGAACCTGCCCCGGATCCCCAATTGTCATTCGAAGCCGCAAGCGTCGCTTCAGTGGGTGGTCGACTGCCCGGTTCGAGTTCCAGCCGAAGGGTGACCTCATTCCTGCCTTCCAGGCCGGGGGAGATCAGGAAGTCGAGTCGGTAGCCGGAGGTCTCAACCATTCCCGACGGAGGGCCCGGAGGTGCGAGGCCCTTTGGCTCCTCGGCAACGAGAGCAGAGGTCAGCATCAGAGCGAGAACGACAAGGAATGCCCCACCCGTGACACTCCGAAGCAGCCTCGCCGAAGTGTCAGGCCCAGAGCGTTTCGCCACGAATGCGGCGAGCGCCGGCAGGAGTCTGGAGCGGTTGTTCCAGCCGAGGACGACGAGAACGAGAAAAACCGCGACCTTGGCCAACACCAGACGTCCGAACGAAGACTCGACGAGATCCTCAGGTGATCCGACCTCTACGACAGCCTGTGCGGTCCCGGTGATGGCGAGAGCCAGAGCGCAGATAAGGGCTACCGGGGAGAAGCGCTCGAGCGTCGCGAGTACGGCTTTCGAGCGATCCGAACTCGGGGAGACAGGCGGAGCGTTCAGCAGCAGGGCCATCGCGACCAGCCCACCCCCCCAAATCGCCATCGAGGCAGTGTGAAGAACCGAGGCGGGCATGACCAGCCATGAGGGATCAGCGGTGGCGGCGTGACCGGCCTGACCGGGTGCCACGAAGAGGACCGCTGATCCGAGGGCTGCGAGGAGAACGTACGAAGGTCCCGGAGACCGACCGCGCGAGAGTGCGATGGCGATCGGGATGAAGGTCAGGAAGGCGGCTGCCCGTAGGAGGTTCACGGACCCGAAGCGACTCTCTGCGACCGACCGCAGGGTCCCGGAGTCGAAGCCGGCTCCGATGGTCGAGGCAGCGACGGTGGCTCCCTGGGCCGGAATCATCAGGAGGACAGCGACAATACCGATGACCACGCCTGCCCCGACGAGAACCCCTGCTCGTCGACCTGCTGCCGGACCGGCGTCCTTCGACCTCCCTGCGGCCGCCCGAAGCACCCCGCTGGACCACAGGAACACGAGAACTCCGACGAGCAGCGTCGTCGTCGCAAGCGCGAGGAGACGACACAGCCAGAAAACAACCTCGGTCGAACCACGGGTGCCGGATTCACCCGCCACAACCGCTCCGGCAGATGGTGGCGAAACCGCCGCCGTAGCACCCTCACCGGTCGACGAGGACTGCCTGACCGTAAAGGAGAACCCTCCCGAAATCGGATGCGAGTCGGCACTCACCACCCGATAGGTAGCCGTGTAGGTGCCCTTGTCCGGGCTCCGGGGCAGGGCGATCGATACGACGGCCGGATCCCGGGGGTCGGGTACGGGTATGCCCTCCGCAAGTACGTCACCGGCGGGTCCGATCACTGTGATCTCGCCGAGGTCGGTGCTGACGGCCTCGTTAAAGTGGAACTCGACCCTCTCGGGGGCCTTCCTCAGAACCTGGTCCGGGCCGGGATTCGAGGAAATCAGCTGAGCGTGTCCATAGGCCTCCCCCGAAAACCCGAGGCAGGCGACGAAAGCGGCCGCGATGGCCGCGACCGCCCGAGTCAACCCGGCTGGAAGCCGAAACCTCAGCGACCCCTCCGGACTATGAAAAAGAGGGCCGTACCGCCCAGCAGAATCGCCAGAATCCCGAGGCCCCTCCCGATCCAGTCATCTGTCAGGCCCGATCCCGGTGAAGGGTCTTCGGGGAGGGATGGACGCGCGGCCTTCCTGCCCTCGCCGCCTGCGTTGGCCCGAGGTGCATCGGCCGATACTAGGGTCTCGGAAGCCGGAAACTCGGATCCGGGCGGTCCGATCCAGGCGGCCTCCTCGCCACCTCCGTACTTCTGGATCACCCTCCAGAAGACCGGCCCGTCCCGAGACGGCGTGCCCGCCAGGAACGAGAATCTGACCAGACCGTCCGGCTCGGCCCTGCCGGTCCAGACGATTCGGTCCGTGAGGCCTGCCGGATTTAGAACGAGCTTCCGTTTCCAGCCGGGGGTCGCCTCGTAGGAGAACGGGAACACTCCCTTCGGGACCTTGAGATCGACCTCGACGGTCCCGGTATCGAGCTCCCCCGGAACGAGCACCGTGAAAAGCACGGGGTCATTCGGGGCGACCACCGAAGGGGTGACCTGCACATGAGCGCCCGCAAACGACGGAACCGGAACCGAGACGGCGAGGACGATCAGGCCCACCGAAATGGCTCGAACCATTCCTTTCCGGAAGTTCCCCACCGCTACCTCAGCCGGAACCTGAAGGAGCCGGACTGGGCGTGGCCATCGGCCGCGACGATCTTCCAGCGAGCCCTGTAGCTACCTCGCGCGAGTCCCTTCTTCAAGGGCACCATCAGACGGGTCGCATCTCGCGGATCCCGTCCGCCGCTCCCCCTGGAGACGACCCGACCACCCGAGCTGAAGACCCTGATCGATCCTCCTCTGATCACCCCGGTGAAACTGACCGAAACGGCCCTGATGGAACTCGGGGCGGAGCCGGAAGGCTTCACCTTCGACACGGTCGTATGCGCCTCGGCATGATCCTCGACCGTGAGTGCGAACAGGGCAGCGAGAGCCAGGACGCCGGCCGCCAACCACCCGACCGGAACTCTCGAAGCCCTCTTGATCACGTGAATCTCGTTCATCTCCTGTTTCTCCTTCCCGTCTGCGGATTACATGTGCATTCCGGACGGACGGGCGCCCCGGCCCAGTGTGTCCGGGGCGGCTGGCGCCCGAGGACACCGGCGCAGCCGGGGAACCTGGCTCCCGTGGGCCAGGGGCCGTCACCGCGCGTTGCC
>JBJTBI010000066.1:0-8309 GCA_046091265.1 bacterium | reverse complement strand
GTAATGACCAATTTCGGTTTCCGTCGGGCGATGGATGAGGCTGGAATAGAGACCATCGAGACGCCTGTGGGCGATAGACATGTAGCCGCCGCGCTCAGCGATCGTGATTGGCAATTGGGTGGCGAGCAGTCCGGCCACATCATCTGGCGTCGGTTCTCCCCTACAGGAGATGGAATCGCCGCCGCACTCCTCCTGCTGAGGGCCCTCGGTGGTGAGCCTCTTTCCGGAGCAGCCTCCTTCGAAAGGCTCCCGCAGGGACTGCGCAATGTGGAGATCTCGGATCCCGCGGCGGTCGACCGAGCCGACTCCCTCTGGGCAGAGGTCGAGGCGGTCGAGGCGGATCTGGGGGGCGAGGGCAGGGTCCTCGTGCGCAAGTCTGGAACCGAGCCCCTTCTTCGCATCATGGTCGAGGCCCCCGGGGAGGATCGGTGCGCGGAGCTCCTCGATCGTCTGGTCGCGGTCGCCACAGCGGAGCTTTCGCCGACCGTCTGAACCCCTGCTGCCGCTCGAGGCAGAGGTGGCCACTACCCTGTCGTCCAAGCGATGTGCGGAATAGTCGGATACGTAGGGCCACGCCCGTGCCGGGATCTCTTGCTCGCCGGCCTCGAGAGCCTCGAGTACCGGGGTTATGACTCCGCTGGTCTCTCCCTGCTCAGTTCAGACGGCGTGATCGAGAGCGTACGTGCCGTTGGCAATCTCGCCAATCTCCGTGCCGCGGTAGACACCGAGATGTCCGCGCAGACACAGGGAGGCGCCGTTGCCACCACCACCGTGCTCTCTCAGGCGAGCACGGGTATCGCCCATACGCGCTGGGCGACACATGGGAAGGTCACAGAGGAGAACACGCACCCACATACCGATTGCAACAGCGAAATCCAGATCGTGCTGAATGGAATCATCGAGAATCACGCTCAGCTCAGACGGGAGTTGAGCGATCAGGGCCACTCGTTCACATCCGAAACCGATGCAGAGGTCGTCGCGCATCTGATCGAGCGCCACTACGACGGGGATCTCACTGCTGCGGTGGGAGCGGCGTTCGCTGAGCTTCGCGGCCATTACGCGTTCGTCGCCATGTGTTCATCGCGGCCGGAAGAACTGGTCGCGGCGAGGAAGGAGTGCCCGCTGATCGTCGGACTAGGAGAGAGAGAGGCCTTCGTGGCATCGGCCATTCCAGCGTTCCTGGCCGAGACCCGGAATGCCCTGAGCATCGAAGACGGCGAGGTGGTCACCCTCGGCCCCGGAACCGCGAGGATCATCGACGAAGAGGGGAACGAGGTCGAGAGGGAGACCGAGGAGGTGACCTGGGACGCGGCGGCTGCCGAGAAGGAGGGCTTCGAGACGTTCATGTTGAAGGAGATCCACGAACAGCCGGACGCCGTGGCGGAGACGATTGCGGACCGGCTGCACGAAGCCGACGCGGTAGACCTCTCAGAACTCGGATTCGACGATGAATTCGTCAAGGGGATCAAGAGGATCGTCATCGTCGCCTGCGGCACCAGCTACCACGCAGGTCTCGTGGGTCGGTACGCGATCGAGACCTGGGCGAGGGTCCCGGTCGAGATGGACATTGCCTCCGAGTACCGGTACCGCGATCCAGTCGTCAATGACGACGATCTGGTGATCGGAATCACCCAGTCCGGTGAGACCGCAGACACCCTTGCTGCGATGAGGCTCGCTCGCGAACGCGGCGCCAAGGACCTCGCCATCACCAACATCCTGGGTAGCCAGGCGACCCGAGATGCGGATGCAGTCATCTTCACCAGGGCTGGATTGGAGGTGGGGGTAGCCGCGACGAAGACGTTCGTCAGCCAGGTCGCATGCATGTACCTGCTGGGGCTCTGGCTTGCCGAGATCCGAGGCACCCTCAGTACCGAGCGGAACGACGAGTTGGTTGCGGGGCTGAAGCGCCTCCCTTCGTTGATCGGCGAGACGATCCGCGAAACCAACGATCGGGCCCTGGCGATCGCGGAGCGCGAGCGGCACAGGCGGTTCTTCCTCTACCTCGGTCGCCACATCGGACTCCCGATCTGCCTCGAGGGAGCACTCAAATTGAAGGAGATCTCCTACATACCGGCGGATGCATATGCGGCTGGCGAGATGAAACACGGTCCCATCGCCCTGCTCGACGAGTCGACGCCCGTCATCTGCGTGGCGACCGAGAGTCCTGTGCTGGGCAAGGTCCTGTCGAACGTCGAGGAGGTGAGGGCGCGCGGTGCCGATGTGGTCGCAGTCGCCACTCGTGGTTTCGATGAGGTCTCCCAGGTGGCGGACGAGACGGTATTCGTGCCCGAGACGGACTGGATCCTGCAGCCGATACTCGCGATCATCCCCCTGCAGTTGCTCGCCTACCACGTGGCCCGACTCAACGGCATGAACGTCGACCAACCACGCAATCTGGCCAAGACGGTCACGGTCGAGTAGCCATGGAGCAGGGGTCTGGAGGCGATGGAGTCGGCATCGACCTGATCGAGATCGATCGGATCGAGGCTGCGCTCGGTCGGCGCCCCGGTTTGGCCGAGCGGATATTCAGTCAGCGGGAGCTCGCGTATGCGACCCGTCGTGCCCGGCCCGGCAGGCATCTGGCGGCGAGGTTCGCCGCCAAGGAGGCAGTGGTCAAGGCCCTCGGCGAGGAGGGGATACCTCTGTCGCAGGTAGAGATATGCATCGATGGCGAGGGCGCCCCTCAGGTCGAGCTGAGGGGTCGGGCGTCTGCCTCCGCGCTCTCGAGAGGGCTGGAGATATCCATCTCTCTCACCCATTCGAGAGACGTGGCCGGTGCGGTTGCGCTGGCGCGGGTTTCGTCTGCCACCCGCTGAGGGGCTTTGGTCCTAGGCTGGTCGGAGTGACCGCAGATTGGCTGGATTCGTGTCTGGACGCCGCGCAGATGCGCGAGGACGATCGCTGGGCGATCGAGGAGCAGGGTGTGCCCTCCATCGAATTGATGGAGACGGCGGGGATCGCACTCGCCCGCAAGACGGAGAGCTTCATCCAGCCTGGACAGCGGGTCTTGGTCGTCTGCGGCAAAGGGACCAACGGAGGTGACGGCCTGGTGGCCGCGCGAATACTCGGCGAGAGCGGGCATCAGGTCGAGACGGTGTTGGTTGGAGGAGGAGAGGGGGTCACTCCCGACTCGAAGGTCAACCTCGACCGCCTCGGTTCCTTCAGGGACGCACCGGATGGACGGATCGGTGAGATGCTTCCGGGGTTCGAGGTCGTGATCGACGCGATCTTCGGCACGGGCTTCTCTGGAGAGCCACGCGATGCAGGGGCTGCAGCGATCTCTTCGCTCAACGAGGCATCCTCCACAGTCGTCGCCGCAGATATCCCCTCCGGAGTGAATGCAAGTACGGGCGAGGTCCTCGGTTCCGCCGTCGAAGCCGCCGCCACCGTGACCTTCCACATGTCCAAGATCGGTCACTGGGTAGCGCCCGGAAGATGGGTCAGGGGGGAGCTCGAGATCGCGCCGATCGGAATCCCGTCTGGCGGCCCGGCGATCCCCTACGCGGGGCTGATCTCGGACCGTGTGCTCTCGCTGCCTCCGACCCGCAGTGCGACCTCGAACAAGTTCACAGCAGGCAGAGTGATCATCTGCGGCGGCTCCCGCGGACTCACGGGAGCGGTCTGCCTCTCTGCAACGGCAGCGATCCGCAGTGGTGCCGGATACGCAACGGTGGTCGTGCCGGCGGAGCTGGAGCAGATCTTCGAGGTGAAGCTGACCGAGGTCATGTCGGTGGGGTGCCCCTCGCGCGAGGGAGTGTTCAGAGCGGCAGCCGAAGAGCAGATCCTGGCTGCCTGCGAAGGAGCGGATGCAATCGTCTTCGGCCCCGGGATCGGGCGAGAGCCATCTCTGGAGCGTCTGTTGAGGGGTTTGATCTCGCGTTTGAGTTCACCGCTGGTGATCGATGCCGATGCCTTGCAGGCGCTCGCAGGAGGGTTGGCACTCCTGTCCGAGAGGCGCCTACCGACTGTCCTGACGCCGCACGCCGGCGAACTGGCTCGGCTGCTCGATACAAATCCAAGTCAGGTCTCCCAACACCGACTCGAGTCCGCCCTCGAGGCTGCCCGCATCTCCAAGTCGGTAGTGGTCAGCAAGGGCGATGACACCATCGTCACGGATGGGGATCGAATTGCGATCAACCCCTACTCGACCCCGGCGCTTGCCACAGCAGGAACAGGTGACGTCCTCTCGGGGATGATCGGAGGCATGCTCGCCCGTGGTCTCGATCCGTTCGAGGCAGCCTGCGTGGCAGTCAAGGCCCACTCCAGGGCCGGACTGGCTGCCGCACATCGGGTAGGTACTGATTCCGTCATCGCCAGCGACGTAGTGGACGCGATACCCGAGGGCCTTGGGAGATGACCGAGGTCGCATCCGGACAGCGGATCCTCGCTCGGGTGTCGGCTGGCGCCATCGAGGCGAACTGTCGCAGCGTCAGTCGTCGGCTCGTCGGTGGAGCGGAGCTCTGCGCGGTGGTGAAGGCAGATGCCTACGGCCATGGCTCGACCGAGGTCACCCGAGCCGTCCTTCGAGGCGGCGCAACCAGGCTTGCCGTCGCCACGGCAGGAGAAGCCGAGGAGATCCTCTCCAACGTCCCTGAGGCGAGCGACGTCCCGCTGGTGATCCTCGGTGCCATGAGTCCGGCTGAGCTCGCTCGGGCGGCGGCAATAGCTGCAGAGGTCGGCGTCTGGACCACCGGATTCCTCGAGGCATGCCGTGCGCTCGCCTCGGAGAGTGGGAAGCCCCTGCGTGTACACGTCAAGCACGACACAGGGATGGGACGACTCGGGCAGACCGATCAGGCCGAGGTCGTGGAGATGCTCAGCACGGCGGCACGAGACGGCGAACTAGAATTGGCTGGTCTCTGGACACACTTCGCGACATCCGACGAACCCGGAGACCCCTTCCTCGCCGAGCAACTAGAGACCTTCTCGGAGAGCGTCGCTGTCGCCCGGAGCCTTCAACCCGGCTGCTCGATCCACGCGGCCAACAGCGGAGCAACCTTCGCCGAGCCCGAATCGCACTTCGATTTCGTTCGCTGCGGGATCGCGATCTACGGGCTTTCCCCCTACGGCGGCGAGTCCGGAGCGCTCGAATTGGAGCCCGCGTTGAGCCTCGTCTCGAGGGTAGGGGCGATCAAGGATCTCCAGGTGGGCGACTCCGTCGGCTACGGCCGGAAGTGGATGGCTTCATCGCCCACCAGAGTCGCAATCTGTCCCGTCGGCTACGGGGATGGATACCGGCGTGCGCTCGGCGGCGTGGCAGACGTCCTGGTCGCAGGCAAGAGGGCACCGGTGATCGGTGCGGTCTCGATGGACAACATCGCGATCGAGCTCGGCTCCTCGTCCGAGGTCGCGATCGGCGACGAGGTTGTCCTGCTCGGCCGGCAGGGAGAGGAGGAGATCTCCGCCCAGGAGCTCGCCGATCATCTCGGCACGATCAACTACGAGGTGACCGTGGGTATCGGTCAGCGTGTACCGAGAGAGGTGACTCCTTGACCACCCGCCCAGAGGTGATCGCACAGGTCAGGTCCGCCGAGCCCGCGAGGATCGCGAGGGACGCGTTGAGTGGCGATGGGCCGGTATGGATCGTCGGTGGTGCAGTCAGGGACGCTCTCTTCGGCTCCGAGGTCGTAGACCTCGACTTGGCGGTTCCGACGGGTTCGGAGGAGCGCACGGCACGGGAAGTGGCTGCCGCCGCGAAGGGGGTCGCCTTCGAGCTCTCGGCCGGGCATGGAACCTGGAGGGTCGTCGCGACGGATCGCAGTTGGCACCTGGACGTTGCTGGCCTGCGAGCCGGCGACATCGAGGGAGACCTTCGCCTTCGGGATTTCACCGTCAACGCCATCGCGACCCTGCTCGGAAGCGACGACGAGGTCCTGATCGATCCGACAGGCGGACTGGGCGACGTCGAGTAAAGGGTCCTCAGTGCAACATCCAGTCGGAGTTTCTCCGAAGATCCGATGCGCCTCCTCCGTGCGGCGCGGATCGCCACCTCGTATGGTCTCTCGCTCGATTCCGAGACGGTCGAGCTCGCCAGAGCAGGATCTCACCGTGCGGGTGAACCGGCGGGAGAGAGACAGTTCGCCGAATTCAGCCTGATCATGTCCTGCAAGGACCCGGTCCATGCCCTGGGTCTCCTCGACCAGATCGGAGTGACCTCCGAGCTGCTCCCGGAACTGGAAGCCCTCCGCGGCGTCGGTCAGAACCGCAACCACCACCTCGATGTGCACGGCCACACACTCGCCGTCCTCGGCCAGTTGCTCGCGGCGGAATCGAATCTGGCGGAGTTCGCCGGTACCGAGGCCGAGAGGCTGGACGAGCTGCTCGATGAAGTGATCGCCGAAGAGGTCACCCGGAGGACGGCGCTCAGGATCGGGGCCCTCTTCCACGACATCGGCAAGCCGGCAACCCGCAATGAGGAGGACGGGATGGTCACCTTCATCGGCCACGATCAGGTCGGCGCCGAGGTCACGCTCGGAATCTGCGAACGCTTCAGGGTGGGGAGGCGGCTGGCTGCCTACCTGAGCGCTCTCGTTCGGAGTCATCTCCGTCTCGGTTTCCTGATCCATGAGCGTCCCTTGACCAAGCGTCGGGTGTATGACTACCTGAGCGCCTGCGAGCCCGTTGCTGCCGATGTGACCCTGCTGAGCGTCGCTGATCGACTCTCTGCAAGAGGGTCCGGGCCTGTCGCCAGCGACGAGATGGTTCGGTCACACCTCGATCTCGCCCGGGAGATGTTCACACCAGCTCTCGACTGGCACCACGAGGGCCCCCCGCGTCCACCGCTCGACGGGAACGCGATAGTCGAGGAACTCGGCATCGCGCCCGGACCAGAGGTCGGTGAGATCATCGAGGAGCTCCGTGCTGCCGCTTACGCCGGCGAGCTCTCGGGCCCGGAGGAGGCCCTTCAGATCGCCCGCGAACTCGCCGATGGCAGGCGTTGACGCGCGGTCCAGTCGCTAGGCTGCTCAGAGTGGGTAAAGAAGAAAAGATCGAGATGGAAGGAGAGATCACCGAATCTCTCCCGAACACCATGTTCAGGGTGAAGCTGGACAATGGGCATGAGGTCCTTGGCCACATCTCGGGCAAGATGCGGAGGCACTACATCCGGATACTCCCGGGGGACAAGGTCAAGATCGAGCTGTCTCCGTATGATCTCGATCGGGGTCGTATCACCTACCGGTTCAAGTAGCCCTCGGTTCGTTGCTCATGCCGTCATCTTCCGCATTCCTCGCAGCGCGAGGAGGGTGAAGAAGACCCAGATGCCGATCAGGGCCACGAGGCCCGGCCAAGTGTCGGCCCAACTGACATTGCCGACGAACCCCTGTCGCACGGCTTCGAGGACCTGTGTCAACGGGTTGTAGGTGGCGACCACCTTCAGCCACCCGGTGAGCAGGGGAAGCGGAGCGTAGGCAGTAGTCGTCAGCACCGCCAGCAGGGTTCCCGCCTGCATCAAGGGGGCCGCCGACTGTGTCTTGAACTTGAACGCGAGGGTCGCGCCCCAGGTCGCAGCGGTCGCGGCGAGCCCCATGATCATCGCGGTCGCGACCAGGAGTCCGAGGAAACCAGGCCAGCGCACCCCGATAGCCAGGCCGACGCAGATCACCACGGATCCGGGTATCAGGGCCCTCAGGCTCGCCGAGTAGACGAGTCCCGCCAGGATCACCGGCCGCGGCGCTGGCGACGCCAGGAGCCGATCGAACCACCCCTGCTCGATATCCCGTGCGAGATTCACTCCCGTCGCCGCGCCCGTGAAGGCCGCGCCCTGCATCAGGCTGACCGGGATGATGAAGCTCTGATACCTGTCTGCCTCGAAGCCGGGCAGCAGCGCCAAGTTCCCGAACACCGCAGTCAGCCCGAGGAAGAAGATCGTCGGTGCGAGTACGCCGGGACTCGCGGCGCCGGGAACACGGAACAACTCGTTCATCGATCGTCCGACCAGAGATCTGATCACCGGCAGACTCGCGGTTATCGAACTCGCGCTCATCAGCCCCTCCTCAACCTCGACCTCAGAGCGAACGGGCTGAGGGTAAAGCCGATCAGGAGCAACCCTGCGATCGAGGCCAGTGCCCTCAGCGTGTGCGAGCCGGAGAAGCCCGAGACGATCGGCTCACGCATTCCGTCGACCACGAAACTCAGTGGGTTGTACTTGGCGATCGACGCGGCCGGCTGGAGCATCAGGTTGTCGGGGAAGAACGCGGTGGAGAGGAACAGCACCACGAAGATCAGAGGGAAGAGTCCCTGTACGACGCTGGCTTTGCCGCTTCGCAGGGCGATCGAGGCGGCTATCGCCCCGAACGCCACGGCAGTAG
>JBJTBI010000065.1:0-7687 GCA_046091265.1 bacterium | reverse complement strand
CTGCGAGTCCCCCTCCGCCGAGAGGATGTCGACTTCGATCAGCCCCTCAGCGAGTCCGGCGGCGGCCTCGACGGATTCCGAGAGACGGCGCCGAAGATCGGATTTCATCACGAGTCGGTCGACGACCACGGAGATGTCGTGTTTGTACTTCTTGTCGAGCTCGATCTTGTCCTCGAGCAGGAGGACCTCCCCGTCGACCCTCACGCGGCTGTAGCCCTCGAGACGCAGCTCCTCGAAGAGCTTTCCGTACTCACCCTTCCGTCCTCTGACCACCGGTGCCGTGACCATGAACCGCGTGCCCTCCTCGAGGGTCATCAGGCGGTCGGTGATCTGCTCGAGCGACTGTCCCTCGATCGGCTTGCCGCACTCCGGACAGTGCGGATGCCCTATCCGCGCCCAGAGCAGACGGAGATAGTCGTAGATCTCGGTCACGGTGCCCACGGTCGAGCGGGGATTCCGCGAGGTCGTCTTCTGGTCGATAGAGATAGCCGGTGAGAGGCCCTCGATCGAGTCTACGTCGGGCTTCTCCATAAGGCCGAGGAACTGCCTCGCGTACGCGGAGAGGGACTCGACGTATCGGCGCTGACCTTCTGCGTAGATCGTGTCGAATGCCAGGCTCGATTTCCCCGAACCGGAAAGACCGGTCACCACGATGAGAGCGTCGCGCGGTAACTCGAGGCTGACGTCCTTCAGATTGTGCTCCCGGGCGCCGGAAATGACGATGTTGTCGCTGGGAGTCAAGGGATTCGGATTCTATTCGGCGATCCGAGTCTGGCCACGGTGGCCCTGATCAGATCGCCGTGACAGCGCGCTCGATGCGCTCGCGTGCCTCACTGGCGATCGGCTCGAGGTCGTCGTTCCCTGCCAACTCCATGGCCGAGAGCGGCTCCATCGCGGCGACGCGTGTCCCGCCCGCGTTGGCCCTGACGCCGACGTTGCAGGGAAGCAGTACGCCGAGGTCCGGCTCTACCCCCAGCCCACGGTGTGCGAGCTGCGGATTGCAGGCTCCGAGGATCAGGTACTCCCCGACCTCCTCCCCGATCTTCTCCCTCATCGCTGCCTGCACATCTATCTCCGACAGGACACCGAAACCCTCTGCCGCGAGACAATCCTTCACTCGGGCAACGGTCGGCTCGAAGCGCGTATCCAGATCGCGGACCACGGCGTAGTTGGTGGTAGTCACTTCACTCATCGAAACCTCCAGTCGGGGCGGTAAGTGTCGTGATCACGCTACCCGACCGGCGAGTCGGGTCAGGTCCTGATCGCGTCCAGATCAGCTCGCAACTCCTTCAACTCGTCCCTTATCCGCGCTGCCTCTTCGAACCTCAGGTCTTCCGCCGCTACGGCCATCTCCTCCTCCAGCTCCACGCAGAGTCGCTCGAGCTCCTCCGGAGTGCGCGTCTTGCCTCGCTCCTCACGCCGCCTCCGCTGACGCGGGGTCTTGGATGAATCCATCGCGAGGAACTCGGCCATATCGGAGATGCCCTTCCGGACCGTCTCCGGAGTGATCCCGTGCTCCTTGTTGTAAGCGACCTGGATCTCACGCCTGCGCTCCGTTTCCCTGAACGCTCGCTTCATCGATTCCGTCTCCTTGTCGGCATACATCAGCACCTTGCCGTCGACGTTCCTTGCCGCTCGACCGATCGTCTGGACCAGACTGGTCTCCCCACGGAGGAAGCCCTCCTTGTCGGCGTCGAGAATCGCCACCAGGGACACCTCGGGGAGATCGAGTCCCTCTCTCAGGAGGTTGACGCCTACGAGGACGTCGAACTCCCCCAGACGGAGGTCGCGGATGATCTCGATCCTCTCGAGGGTATCTACGTCCGAGTGCAGGTACCGGACCTTGAAGCCGTGCTCGATCAGGTACTCGGTCAGGTCTTCAGCCATCTTCTTGGTCAGGGTCGTGACCAACGTTCGCTCGTCCCGATCGGCGCGAATCTTCACCTCACCCATCAGATCGTCTATCTGATTCTCGGTCTCACGAACCTCGATCTCCGGGTCCACGATCCCGGTCGGCCTGACGATCTGTTCGACTATCCGCTCGGAACTCGTCCGCTCCCAGTCTCCGGGTGTTGCCGAGACGAGGATCATCTGACGGGCCCTGGCCAGGAACTCGTCGAACTTGAGCGGACGGTTGTCGATCGCGGAAGGCAGCCTGAAGCCGTGCTCGATGAGCGTCGACTTTCGTGAGTAGTCACCCTGGTACATGCCTCCTAGCTGGGGAATGGTCTGGTGCGATTCGTCGACGAAGATGAGGGCGTCCTCGGGGAAGTAGTCGATCAGCGTGTATGGGGCGCTGCCGGGAGGACGCCCGTCGATGATCCGCGAGTAATTCTCGATGCCCGGACAGAAGCCGACCTCACGCATCATCTCGATGTCGTACCGCGTCCGCTGCTGGAGCCGATGCGCCTCGAGCAACTTCCCCTCTCTCTCGAAGGTGGATACCTGGGCGATCATCTCTGCCTCGATCTCCTCCACCGCGCGCTCGAGCGTCGCGTCCTCCGTCACGTAGTGGGTGGCTGGCCAGATCGTCACCTCCTTCATGTCCTCGATCAGCTGCCCGCTCAGCGGATCGAAGTGCTGGATGCTCTCGATCTCATCGCCGAATAGGCGGATCCGGTAGGCGGTCTCGGAGTACGAAGGCTGGATCTCGATCATCTCTCCCTGCGCCTTGAAAGATCCTCGCTCGAGGACCACATCGTTTCGCGAGTACTGCATTCCCACCAACTTCGAGAAGAGGTCCGTCCGATCGGTCTCTTCCCCGACCCTGAGGATCTGGATCTGGTCCTTGTAGAGGTCGGGCGAACCGATTCCGTAGATGCAAGAGACGGACGCGACCACGATCGTGTCTTCGCGAGAGAACAGTGACGCCGTCGCCGCATGACGGAGCCGGTCGATCTCCTCGTTGATCGAGGAGTCCTTCTCGATGTAGAGGTCCTGCGCGGGGACGTAGGCCTCCGGCTGGTAGTAGTCGTAGTAGCTGACGAAGTACTCGACCGAGTTCTCAGGGAAGAACTCCCGGAATTCGTTACACAGCTGGGCGGCGAGGGTCTTGTTGTGCGCGATCACTAAGGCCGGGCGCTGCAGTCGCTCGATCGTTGCGGCCATGGTGAAGGTCTTGCCGGTGCCCGTGGCTCCGAGTAGGGTCATCGTCCTCTCCCCGCCCTCGATGCCTTCCGCAAGGCCGGAGATTGCCGCTGGCTGATCAGCTGTGGGCTCGTAGGCCGAATTGAGCTTGAACTCGGGCATCCACGGTCACAGTAGCGAGCAGGGACGCGGAGTCAGGCGAGAGGTGGGCGGCTACCGGGGGTCAGCCCTTGGTGGCGACCGACCGCTCCAGCTCCTCGCTGGTGAATGGTCCGGCGGCGATTCCCTGCGCAGCGAACCTGTAGAGCGCGATGCCGAAGATGCCACGAATGGCGGCACCGAAGATGGAGCCGAAGATCAGGCCGATCACTCCGACGATGATCAGCACGACGCCGAGACCTTCCTCGGTGCTCGCTGAGCTGCTGGCCAAGAGATAGATACCCACAGCCATCACGAGGATCGAGGGCAGGATCACCACCAATCCGACTATCGCACCGATCGTCACCTGGCCGGTGATCTGGCCGGCCCAGCGCTCCTTGAACAGTTGAGTCGAGCGCTTGACCGTGGCGAACGGTCCGGTCCCTTCGAGCGCGATCACCGGAATCGCGAGGAAGGTGATCAGGGCCCACGCCGTGCCGACGAGCGCGCTCACGATCGCGCCAACGGTGTTTTGGCTCTCGAGCAGACTGAAGATCGCGCCGATCGTCGCCGAGAGCAAGGCCCAGCCGCAGATCGCCTTGAACCGCGAACGGGCAACCCGGTGGCCGGTCTTCTTCGGTTCGGGCTCGTCGTTGAAGACGGCGTTTGCCGCCCCTGCAAGCACGACCGCGTAGTAGGTGATCGCGACGGTGGAGAGATAGATGCCGATCACCACGAGCACGACCCCGGGCACCGTCTGGTTGTCAGCGAGCAGGAAGAGGCCGGGAAAGGTCAAGATGATCGCCGGGAGCACCGCGACGAGGGCCCCGACCACGGGAATGGCCATGAGGGCCTTGTTCGACTTGAGCGCCCCCCAACTCTTCTTGGTCAGCTCCCAGCCGCCCTTTACACGCGTCTTCATCGCTCGCGATCTTAGCGCGTCCTTCCCGCTTCCGGCGGTCAGGCTGCGGTCAGAGACCGAGTTCCTTCGCGTATTCCCTCCGGTAGGCGTCGCGCTTCTCGAGGACGACCTGAACGTAGTGTTTGGTCTCCGGGAACGGGATGTCCGAGATCTCTAGCTCCGATCCCCCCCATTCGAATACGTTGGTCTCGCCCGCGTTGTAAGCGGCGAGTGCGGCCACCTCGTCGCCGTCGAACTGGTCCAGCAGATGCCTCAGGTAGAAGGTCCCGTAGCGGATGTTCAGGTCGGGATCGGCAAGGTCCGACTGGTCGAAGGTGCTGCCGCCGCTCAAGTCCTCCACGTACTCTGCGGTCGCAGGAGTTATCTGCATCAGTCCCCGGGCGCCAGCAGATGAGGTCTGATCGCGGAAACGGGACTCCTGGTAAATCACCGCGGCGATGAGATCTGCCGGTACCTCCTTCTCCTCGGCCTGCTGACGGATGATGTCGTCGTGGCGGAGCGGGAGGGTCACCTCGGTTATCGCATCGTCGATCCTGCTCCTGCTCTCGACGAAGGCGAGGGCGATCAGCGCCAACACCAGCAGGATCAGGGCACTGCGATGCCTGCGATAGAAACTCTGACTCGGCGCCGGCCTGCGACTCGCCCGTCCGCTCCGGCCTGTTCGCCTCTTCCTGTCAGCTGCCCCGCTCACTCAGACCCTCCCGTCACTCCTCTCAGGTTGGCAGAGAGGTCGGTTATGGCTGCCGCGAGTTCATCCAGCGTTCCATCGTTTCGGATCACATAGGTAGAGCGCTCGGCCTTCTCAGCCTGTGTCAGCTGTCTCGACTCCCGGCCTTCGTTACCCTCGTGCCCCCTGTCGGCCATCCGCTCGGTACGGGTCGCGTCTTCGGCGATGATCGAGACCGTGGCGTCGAAAGTCTCCTCGAGTCCGGACTCGAACAACAGTGGAACCTCGATCACGGCGAGATCGACCGAGGGGTCGAGCTCCGCCCGCCAGCGGGCGACCTCTTCTCTGACCTTCGGGTGGAGGAGCGCCTCGAGCCATTCGAGCTCGCCGGCATCCTGGAACACGATGCTCGCGATTCGATTCCGATCGAGCTCCCCGTCCACGACGACGTCCTCGCCCCACCTCTCGAGAAGGGCATCCCGCACCTCGGGCAGGTCGAGCGCCCGGTGAGCCGCGAGGTCGGTCGAGAAGATCGCTGCCCCCTTCTGTTCGAAGGCGGCCATCGCTGCAGACTTGCCGGCGGCGACGCCACCGGTCAATCCGACGAAGATGGTCACGAGGGCCTCAGCCCTCGTCCGAGGTCGTCTCCTCGGGCGGCTGACCCTCTCCGGCGTCCACGGAGGCTTCCTCCGCAGGTGCTTCGTCCGCAGGTGCTTCGTCCGCAGGTGCTTCCTCCGCAGGTGCAGCGACCTCGCCTTCGGCCGCCTGGACCTCCTCCGAGGTGGCCTCGCTGGTGTAGACCGGGAGGTCCTGGCCTTCCACCCGCTTGACGCTCAAGGAGAGCCTGCGTCGAGAGTCGTCGACCTCGAGTACCTGAACCTTGACCTTGTCCCCCGGTCTCACGACCTCTGACGGGGACTCGACGTGCTGCTGGGAGAGCTCTGAGATGTGGACGAGGCCCTCGACCCCCGACATGATCTCGACGAAGGCTCCGAAGGCAACGATCTTGGTCACAGTGCCCTCGACGACGTCCCCTTCCTTGTAGGTCGAAAGAGCGGTCTGCCAAGGGTCTTCCTGAGTCTGCTTCAACCCGAGTGAGATCCGTTGCCGGTCGCGATCGATGTCGAGCACCTTCACCCTCACCTTGTCGCCGATCGAGAGGATCTCGGAGGGGTGATTGACGTGGCTCCAGGAGAGCTCGGAGATGTGGATTAGTCCGTCTATCCCCTCGAGGTCGACGAAGGCACCGAAGTCGACGATGTTCGAGATATCGCCCTCGATAATCTGTCCGGGTTCCAGCTTGTCGAGGATCTCCTCGCGAGCCTCCTTGCGCTCCTCCTCGAGGATCGCGCGACGCGAGAGGACGACGTTGTTGCGCTGGCGATTGATCTCGATCACCTTGCACTCGAGCATCTGGCCCATGAACTCGTCGAGGTTCTGGACCCTGCGGATATCGACCAGCGATGCGGGCAGGAAACCCCTGACTCCCAGGTCGAGGATGAGTCCACCCTTGACGACCTCGATCACCTTGCCTTCGACGATCTCACCCGAGTCAGCAGCCTCCTCGATCTTGCGCCAAGCCTTCTCGAAGCGTGCGCGCTTCTTGGAGAGGATCAGGCGTCCCTCCTGATCCTCCTTGGTCAGGACGAGAGCATCGACCTCCTCGCCGAGCTTGACCTCCTCGCCGGTATCGACCGACTTGCGGATCGAGAGTTCGCTCGCCGGGATGACGCCCTCGGACTTGTAGCCGATGTCGACGAGCACCTCGTCCTTGTCGATCCTGACCACCTCGCCATGAACCACGTCGCCCTCCTCGAAGGGCTTGATCGTGGCGTCGTAGTTGGGTACGAGTTTGCCGTCGACCTCGATCAGGAGGTCATCGCTGGCGCCAGCAGGCGCGATTGGAGTTTCGGTGGTCGCGGAATCCGACATCGGCGTTGAGTTTGGCACAGGTTGACCTGCCTGCGGCGAGCGCGAATCGCCAAGTGCAAACATGCAGGGACCAAATCTCCATCCACTTCTTGGTGTTCATTGTCTGTAGTGATCGTGAGAAAACTGAAAACCAGCTTCCTCGTACCTGCGGGCCTACTCGCTTTCCTGCTCGCCGCGCCTGCCGGAACAAGCGCGGCGGAGATCGCGAGGCCTCTCCAGGCCAAGACTCCATTCTCGCTCAAGGCGGGTTCGCCACCACTCAAGCGGAAGCTCTGGGGTTCGACCTACCTCGGCAATCCCCTCAGGTTGCTGGTGCTCAAGGACCAGACGGTCGATGGGGACCGCTACCTGAAACTCCGCCTTCCCAAGCGACCGAACAACTCGTTCGCATGGGTCCGAGAGAACCATGTCTTCCTCACCACCTCCCCGGCAAGGATCAAGATCGACGTGAGCGAACGCCGAGTCACCCTCTTCTGGGCTGTCGAGAAGAAGTGGAGTGAGCGGGTCGTCGTCGGCGCTCCCGGCACCCCCACGCCCACCGGCCAATTCGCGATCTACGAGCGGTACCGCACCAGCACCGACCTGAGGCCGTGGGTGTTCGAGCTGACCGCGCACTCCGAGACCCTGCGGTCGTACAACGGCGGCCCGGGTAGGGTCGCGATGCACGGGCGCCACGGCGCGCTCGCCGCAGCGATGTGGGGAACGGCGAGCTCCCACGGCTGTATCCGCATGCCAGACAAGGCCCTGCATCGCATCGCCAAGCAGGCACCTCCTGGTACGCCGGTGCGAATCAGGCGTTAGGGCGGCGACGCTACCCTCTCCCGTATGCCCATCAGGAAGACCAAGCGAGGAGCGGATCGAACCCCCCTCTCTGGCTCCTACGACGTGATCATCTGCGGAGCCAGCTTCGCCGGCCTCGCCGTTGCGAGAGAGCTTCGAGG
>JBJTBI010000064.1:0-2724 GCA_046091265.1 bacterium | reverse complement strand
GCCTGGCGTCATGTGAGTCCCAAGCAGGGCTCCACGGGGTCCAAGGGTGATCTTCTGACGCCTCTGCTCGCCGGGGTCGGACTTGCATGCGTCGCCCTCACAGCCACGGTCGTCACCAGCAGCCTCCCGAGCGCCGCCTTCTTTGCCGTGATCGGATTGGTGAGCATCTTGGCCGTGCTTGCCTTGGTTCGGTGGACCTCACGGCAGGGTCCGGATCTGGGACTCATTCACGCTCCGGGGGCGCGCTGGGTCGTCGCCGCCACCCTCCTCGCCTTCGGAGCGAACTTCTACTTCTTCACGAGCCTCTTCATGCAGTACCGCTACGACGAGTCCGTCATCAAGATCGCCATTCTGCTCTCTGCACCCGAAGCCGGAGCCATCTTGGGATGCTTCATCAGCGGTTGGGCGGCGGGAAAGTGGGGCGCGCCCCGCACCGCCGCAGCCGCCCTTGCCCTGGCCGGTCTGGCCCAGCTCGCAGTCTTTTCGGTTGGCCCATTCGCTCCGAGCTTCCACCCCGCTCTGGTCCTCACCCTGATCGCGCTTCCTCTCGGTGCCTCACTTGGACCTCTCACACAGGTCTTGATGGACCTCAGGCCCGAGGACCGGTCGAGCGGCCCTGCCGCAATCCGCGATTCGCTCCAGAACCTCGGCGGAACCGTAGGCGGTGTATTCGTTGGCACCATGGGCTTCATCGCCTTCGAGATCCACATGAAGGCCCAGCTGGCAGCAACCAGCATGTCCGCTAGTAAAGCGGCCGAAGTCACCAGGGAAATACGGGACGGTGCAATCGTCAAGGAGTTGGCCCGGGGGCCCAATATCCCACCTGACGCCGCTGCCCTGCTCCTCGGCGATCAGTCAGGGCTGCGCCTGTCTCAGTCAGTCACCTTCTGGGCTGCCGGGTCGGTAGCTGCGGTGCTCCTGCTCCTGGCGGCCATCTCCATCTGGGTCTACTACCTCCGGTACACCCCTCGCGTGACCGAAGAGGCAGCCCAGACAACCTGATCTCGCCAGCCCGGTTCCCGCGTCGGAGTCGTCGGCCTAAATGTGACCTCAACCCTGATCGACTTCGTTCGCCGCCTTGAGAGAACGCGCCCGACTCCGATTCAAGACTTGAGACCTTCGATCTTGTAGTGGCCTTCCGCTTGCATCGACACCTGATCCTCCACTTAGGGATAATCGGCAAAGTCTGATGAGCACATCTTCCAACCCACCTTCGCTCGCGACGCTTGCCTCGTCGCTTACGCTTCCGAACGGCACCACAGTCAAGAACCGTCGGCTCCGCCCATCCGGCAGACGCGGCAGAGGGATGTAGTCGTTGGCCTCGGAGAAGATCAATTGAATCTGCTGATCCAGGTCGGTCTGATCGAGCTCGCATTCGCCGCGCTGCTCGGCTGGGCCGTCGTGATCAAGACCCAGAAACCGGAGTGGCTGAAGCGCATCGGCGTGATCCAGCCTCACAGAGTCCTCCAGGTCCACATCGACTACATCCTGATGGGACTGATTGCAATCGCGATCGGGGTGGTAGTGCCCAACCTCCCCAAGGCGGCCGCATACTTGTTGATCTTCGGAACCGTGATGAATCCAGCGCTCTTCATACCCCTTGCATTCTCGAAGAGCGTGGATTCCAAGCCTTGGTTCAGAGCGCTCTCGGTGCTTTCGTTCCTCGCGATCTCGGTGTCACTCGTCTGGGCCGCGGCCTCGGGCCCGGGGTTCTAGTAGGTCTCAGGAGCGAATAGGCTCGTGCCCGTGCCGCCGGCCGTTCCCAACACCATCTTCCAGGCAGGGCGGATCCTGATCGGCTCTGCGTTCGTCGTTGCTCCCGGCAAAGCCGGAGAGGGATGGGTTGGAGACACGGCCCTCTCGGACGGCGGGGTAATGGCAAGAGCCTTCGGCGCCCGCGACATCGCCTTGGGTGTGGCAGCGATCATCGCCGAGCGCGAGAGGCGAGGACTCGCCCCACTCTTGGCCGTGGGAGTGATGGTCGACGCGGTCGACTGTGCGGCCACATTGGCAGCCGGCGACAGGATCCCCCGTCAGGCTCGCATGGTGTCGGCGACGCTCGCAGCAGCAGCGACCCACAACGGCGTGCTTCTGCTCGCCCGCGAGATGAAAAGCGGCGGCTGACTCCGTCATGGGGCCCTAGCCCGAGGGCTCGCTCGACCAGAGCCCATCGACGAAACGCTGATCTTCGTCGTAGAGCCAACACTCGCGAAGCTTGCCGTCCTCTACCCGATAGACCAGCACCCGCCTGACCCGACGGGGAGGCTCGCCGAGGTCTTCGATTGCGAGGATTGCGCCGAGATTTTCACCCACGAGCACATCCTCGACCTCGATCAGCTTGCGCGAAGCACGAAAGGAAGCTTGCCCCAGGACCTCCATCACCGCATCCCGCCCCTCATGGGTTCCGGCGAGCGGACTCTCGCCCATGTAATGGATGACTATCTCGTCGTGGTAGGCGCCGAGAACCTTCTCCAGATCGCCGGCGAGCCACGCATCGGCATAGGCGCGCAGGACCTCTCCAGTCTCCTTGGCGTCGGCCACTCGGCGAATCCTATCCGCGAGCTCCCGCCACAGGGGAAGGGAGTCGGTGCCGCAGATAGATATCCCTCGCCCAGGCCGCACCTGGCCGGGTCAGCAGCTCGCGCGAGGTCTGCTGGAAATCGCTTGGAAAGGCTGGCATGCCTTCGGGCATTGCTTCCGGGCAGACCACGGGTGCCAGCAGGG
>JBJTBI010000063.1:0-19549 GCA_046091265.1 bacterium | reverse complement strand
ACTCCGGCTTGTCGCAGACGCCGATGTGCTGGTGGAGTCGTTCCGTCCAGGCGTGATGGACCGTCTGGGCATCGGATACGAGGCACTGCGAGAGGCAAACCCCAGGCTCGTCTATTGCCCGATCACCGGCTACGGCCAGCGCGGACCCAATCGTGACCGCGCCGGACACGACATGAACTATCTCGGCCTGAACGGGGTCCTCGGTCTGAACGGCGAGGTCGATGGCCCTCCGATCCAGCCTGCGGTTCAGATCGCCGATCTCGGCGGTGGAGCGATGGCCGCGGCCTTCGCGATCCTCGCTGCGGTCCACGAGTCGCGCAATTCGGGCGAGGGGCAGATGGTGGATGTGTCGATGACCGACGGGGCGGCCAGTTGGCTGGTCATGGTTGCCGCCAAGTACTTCGCCGAAGGGGTTGCTCCCGAACGCGGCCGACTGGAGCTCGCCGGTGCCTTCGTCTGTTACCTGCCGTACCGCGCTTCCGACGGCTGGGTTACCTGCGGAGCCCTCGAGCCGAAGTTCTGGGCGTCCTGGTGTGGCGGGGTGGATCGCCAGGACTTGATCGAGAAGCAGTTCGAGGCTCCGGGATCCGACGCGTGGCGCGAGATCTCCGAGGTGTTCGCCTTGCGGACCCGCGATGAGTGGCGGGAGTTCAACGACGAACACGACTGCTGCATCGAGCCGGTACTCGATCTGGGTGAGGCGTTGGACTCTAAGCAGATGACCGAACGGGAAATGGTGGTCGAGCTCGATCAGCCCGAACTCGGGAAGGTCCGTCAGCTCGCGTTTCCGGTCCCGTTCTCTCGCACGCCCGCTGGCCCGCCGGCGGCTGCCCCGGCGCTCGGCGAGCACACGGTCGAGGTTCTCGCCGAGGCGGGCTTCCCTGAGGAAGAGATCGAGCAGCTGATCGCCAGCGGATCGGCTGCCGGATTGAACGACCCCGACGCCGAGCAGTCGGGCTCCTTTCTCGCCTGAGGAGGCGCGTCCCGGTCGTCGCCTGCCAACTGCACGCTTCGAACGGCGCTAGATTGACGCATCAGTCAATTTCGAGTCCAGTCGAAGGAAGGTTGGGGCGGGTGCGGGTAGGAGTGGTGCAGATGAACTCCGGCAGCGATCGGGATCTCAATCTCGAGGCCGCCGAGGGCCTGGTTGCGAGCGCTGCAGGCGAAGGAGCCGAGCTCGTCGTGCTGCCCGAGAAGTGGCCGTTGCTCGGCTCGCCCGAGACCCTGCTCGACGGAGCCGAGCCGCTCGATGGTCCGGCGATGTCTTCCGCCGCGAGCTGGGCTGCCGAGAAGGGTATCTTCCTGCTGGCCGGTAGCTTCGCGGAACGACGTGCGGACAGAGAGAAGCTCTCGAACACCTCGGTTCTCTTCGGTCCAGATGGAAACAGCCTCGCGGTCTATCGCAAGATCCACCTCTTCGACGTGGAGGTCGACGGGGTCGAGTATCGCGAATCCGCGACAGAGGAGCCCGGTGAGGAAGTCGTGGAGGTACCGCTGGGTGAGACCGGCTTCGATCTCGGAATGACGATCTGCTTCGACCTGCGCTTTCCCGAACTGTTCAGGATCCTCTCGCTTCACGGGGCGAACCTGATCGCCGTTCCCTCTGCCTTTACGAGGCACACCGGCGAGGCTCACTGGGAGGTCTTGCTCCGCGCCCGGGCGATCGAGAACCAGACCTTCATCGCTGCAGCCAACCAAGTCGGACATGCCGAGCCCCAGTACGACAGCTTCGGCAACTCGCTCCTGTGCGACGCGTGGGGGACCGTATTGACTCGGGTCCAGGATGGGGTGGGGGTGGCGGTCGCCGATTGTGACCTCGCTTCGCTCTCGAGTGTGCGTGACCAGATCCCTGCCATGGACTCCCGCCGACCTGAGAGTTACTCGTGGCCCGGTGTAACCGAGATGACCCCAGCGGTCGAGGGGGCGCTGTAGGGATGGCGAGCGAGAAGGCCGCCGACAAGCGCCGATCTATCCTCGAGGCTGCGACCAAGGTCTTCGCCGAGAAGGGGTTCCACGCATCCCGTGTCTCGGATATCGCCGGTGAAGCCGGTGTCGCTCACGGGTTGGTCTACCACTACTTCGATTCGAAGGAGCAGATGCTGAACGAACTCTTCAGCGACCGTTGGTCGCTCCTGCTCGCTGCGATGGCCGAAGCTGACGAGTCGCTCGAGACGCCGCGCGAGAAGCTCTCGGCTGCCGCCGCGTTCATCGTCGACAGCTATCGCTACCAGCCCGAGGTGATGAAGGTCGTGATCGTCGAGGTGACCCGGGCGGCAAACTCGTTCGGCCGGATACACCTTCCTGAGATAACCCGCGCCTACGATCAGGTCGCTTCGTTCGTCGAGCAGGCCCAGCAGAAGGGCGAGATGCGAAGTGACGTCTCGCCGACCGACGCATCGCTGCTCTTCTTCGGCGCGGTGGAGCAGTTCCTGTCTGGCTGGATTTTCGAGTTGGTCCCGGCCACCGAGGAGGAGTTCGACCGGGCCAAGGAGCTGGTGGTCGACACGATCTACCGTGGACTGGCTCCGATCTCAGAGCCAGTTGGTGATTAGAAGGATCGCTCCCGCTTTTTCGGTCTCAGGCTGGTTTACTCAGTGGGAGTGTCCCTGAGTTCGACAAGCGAACGCGTCTCGAGCCCCGTGCCCGGCACCGAGCAGGGGAACGAGATGGTCAGGCGACTCGTCTGGACCGGTCTGACGGTGACCACCAGCGCTCTCGCTGCACTGTTGGCCCGGAGGGCATCCGCGGCGATCTGGAAGCGCGCCTTCAATGAGGAGCCGCCCGAGTGAATCAGTCAGGGGAACAGCCCAAGTCGCCGGAGACACCCTCGGCGGGGACCGGAACCCAGGGAGCGGGTAGCCAGGGTCCTCCCGCAGGCCCCGGGTCGAGTTCCGCGTCTCCGGGGTCCGGATCTGGAACCGGTTCAGATGCCGCTGGTGCGAGGGGTCTGGAGGACATGTCGATCGGCGAGCTCGCATTCGAGGGGACCGATCGGGCGACGGTGCTGTTCAGGGAGGAGATCGAACTCGCCAAGACGGAGGTCTCCGAGAAGTTCAACCGACTGGTTCGTGGCTCGGTGGTCGGAGTGGCGGCCGGGATATTCGCTGTCCTCGCACTGATCCTCCTGATGCACGCGGTCGCCTGGGGCCTGAACAGCGCGTTCTTCGGTAGCTCGTTCTGGGCCGGGTTCCTGATCGAGGGATTCATCTTCATCCTGGTCGCAGTGGGCGCAGGCCTGTTCGCGCGGCGGTCCTTCCAGACCTCCGCACCGCCGCTCCCCGAGATGGCGATCGAGCAGGCCAGGGAGATCAAGTCCGATTTCGAGGGTTCCAGATCCACCAGCGGTGAGGCCAAGTCGTGAGCGAGGGGAGTATCGATCCGCGGGTCAGAAAGCCGATGCCGGCGCCGGGGGCACGGAATGCGGATCAGATCCGCGACGACATCGTGATCCAGCGTTCAGAGCTCTCGGATTCGGTAGGCGCGTTGCGGCAGCGTTGGGCCGAGGCTACGGACCTGAAGCTGCAGGCTTCGAAGCACAAGGGTGAGTTGGCTGTCGGCGCTCTCGCGATCGGTGCGATCGCCGGGGTTGCGATCGCACTCGGCCGACGCAGCTAGAGGCCTCAGGCAGAGCGGATCAGCGAAGAACGTCCGCAGGGACGTACTTCGTGGGGATGCTCCCTGTACCGAGCAGCCCGGGTCCACCGTGTGCGCCCACGACCGGACCGATCTGGGAGATCATCACCGGCTCACATCCGTAGATCTCGCCGCAGGCTTCGGCCAATGCGTCTGCCCGCTCGGCATCGTCGATGTGCTGGATCACCCAGCCGTCGGCGCCCGCAGCGTGACGCTCCTCGGATAGGGCCTTCATCCGCTCGACCACCTTCTTCGAGGTCCGGACCTTCTCCCCGGGTGTTACCTCCTCCTCGAAGGTCAGGATCGGCTTGATCTGCAGCGCGGAACCGATCAGGGCCTGGGCTCCTCCGATCCTTCCGCCGCGCCGCAGGTACTCGAGGGTATCGGGGGCAAACCAGATCTTCAGTTCCTCGCGCGCTGCCGCCACCGTGGCAAGTGCCTCCGCCGCACTCTGGCCCTGACGTGCCGCTACCGCTCCCGCCAGCTGCATCATCCCTGTTCCGCCAGCAGCGCTGCGGGAGTCGAACACCTCGATCCTCTCGCCCCCTTTGCCCTCGGCCGTCAGCTGCTCCTTCGCCTGTATCGCGGTCTCATGGGTGCCGGAGAGGCCTGCCGATATGTGCACCGAAAGGATCTCCTTCCCCTCGGCGAGTATCGGTTCGTAGACATCGATGAAGTCGCCTACGGAGGGCTGCGAGGTGGTGGGCATGCCCTCGCTCGCCCTGAGGCGCGCGTAGAAGTCCGAGAAGTCGCCCATCTCGGTCTCCTTCTCGGTGACGCCGTCGAGAGTCACGTAGAGGCTGACCAACTCGATTCCGAGATGATCGACGGTCTCGCTGGGCAGGTAGCCGGTCGTGTCCGCGACCAGCACCGTACGCTGCTCTTCTCCGCTCACTCGATGTGTTCTATCAGGGTTTCGGATCGAGGTGGCGCTGACCTCCTCCCTCGCCTACGATCGCCCGGTGGATGATCCAGCTCACAAGGCCTCAGGAGCGGTGCTCTACAGATGCCGGGTGCCTGGCGATTACCTCTGTCCGTGTGGAACGGTCGCGCGCAGGTTGCGCAAGTCGGGGATCCCCTTCGAGCAGCGCCGCGTTGCATGGGGTAAGGGTTCGCGACCAGAGATAGTGGAAATGAGTGGGCAGAGCAGGGTTCCGGTGCTCGTCCTGGAGGGGGAGGTAATCAGCGATTCCAAGCGGATTCTCGAGCATCTCGCATGGAAGGCTTCCCGGCCGGACCGGGCGGGCGTCTAGAATGCATCGGCGATGAGTACTGAAACCAAGATCGATCCCGTAACCCTCACCCCTGCAGCGGTGGAGAAGGTCCGTGAGCTGCTCGGAGATGACGGCGAGCAGGGACGTGCCCTCCGCGTTGCCGTTCGCGGCGGCGGTTGCTCGGGCTTCCAGTACGCGCTCGCTTTCGATCAGGCCGACGAGGACGATCATCGATTCGAATTCGACGGAGTTCCTGTGCTGGTCGACAAGACCAGCATGCAGTTCGTCTTCGGATCCGAAGTCGACTGGGTCGACGGTCTCCAGGGAGCCGGATTCCAGGTCAACAACCCGAACGTGGTTGCGGCCTGTGGTTGCGGCTCGTCTTTCCAGGTACGCGAGGAAGCGCCCGGCGAGGGCGCTCCAGCCGTCTAGCGAGAGCCCCTACTCTTCTATCTGGATTGGACCGGAAGATGCCGGCGGCATGGCGCCCGGCGCGGGAGCATCAGGATTCGGTGGCGGTGCTTCCACACCGAGCAGGCCAGCGAGATCCCCTGACGTGTACATCTCCTCGACGATGTCGCAGCCGCCTACTAGGTTTCCCTTCACGTAAAGCTGCGGGAAGGTACGCCAGTCCGCGATCTCACCGGTGGCTTCGCGGAGCGGATCCAGAGCCGGCAGTACATCGAGCGCCGCGTAATCGGCACCGAGCTGGTCGAGGATCCCGACCACTCGCATCGAGAATCCGCACTGTGGTGTCTCGGGGGTCCCCTTCATGAACAGGAGCACCTCGTTCTCGGCGATCAACTCACGGACCTTCTCGGTCACCGTGGGTTCGTTGTCTGTGGTGCCGGGTTCGTTCACGGTTCTGACTATACGGGTAGCCCGACCTCGGTCATTCGGTGGCGGGCAGTGAGGTCGTGATCGAGAGCGCGTGGATCGCGCCGTCGTCCATCCTCGACTGAACGGCGGCCCTGACGAGACGGTGCTGGTCGATGGTGCTCAGGCCGTCGAACTGAGGCGCGGCCACGACGGCTCGCAGGTGGTCACCGCCCCCTTCGTCGAGGACCTCGTCGCTCGCCCCGTGGAGGGCGGCTTCGATCATCGACTGGAGTTCTGCCAGGTCTGCCGCCATCAGGGCCCCTTCGCCGCTTCGAGCATCTCTGGGATCGAGGTGAACTTGACCCGAGGGCGGCCCTGCGGTTCGCCCTTGGCGACCTCGGCTGCGTCGATCTTCTCCCACTCTTCGAAGGCGACGGCGTCCGGCTTGCGCTCGGCCAGTAAGGCGGGCATCGCCTCGCGGTCTTCCGCGAGTTCCGCTTCGAGGTGCATGCCGGCACCGATGTCGGCGAGCAGATTGTCCGCTGTCTCTTGCGCGTCCTTCTTGTTGGTTCCGATCACTCCGGAGGGCCCTCGCTTGATCCAGCCGACCGTGTAGAGGCCCGGAACCTGTTCACCGGAGTCGGGATCGGTGACCCTGCCATCGAGGTTCGAGATGGTGCCGCGATCCTCGTCGAAAGGCACCCCCTCCATCGGCACTCCGCGGTACCCGATCGAGCGGAAGATGAGACCGCACTCGATCTCCTCGCGCTCTCCAGTATCTCGCGCCGTGATCCGCTCTCCGTCGGAGGTCAACTCGTTCCTCCCGATCACCAGCCGTTCCACCTTGCCGTCTCCCTGGATCTCGATGGGAGATGCGCAGAACCTGAGGACGATCCGCTTGGGCTTTCCTTCGGGCTCACGGCCCGCGAACTCCTCGATCATCTCGACGTTGCGTCGGCGAGTCGGGTCCCCGTCCTCGGAGTCGAGTGAGTCCCTGCTGGCGGCATCGAGCTCCGCTTCGCCGGGGTCGATGATCAGATCGGCTTCGAGCATCTCGCTCAACTCACGCAGCTCCGGGTTGGTGAAGGCTGCCTGAGCCGGACCCCTGCGACCGAGCACGACGATCTCCTCGATTCCGCTGGAGGGCAGGGCTTCGATCGCGTGGTCTGCGGTATCGGTCTGTGCCAACTCCTCGCCTGCAAGGGCCAGCATCCGGGCGACGTCAGCCGCGACGTTCCCGTTGCCGATCACGACCGCGCGTTTGGCGGACAGGTCGAATTCGCGATCGGCGAAGTCCGGATGGGCGGTGTACCAGTTGACGAACTCGGTGGCGGCATGGCTCCCGGGAAGATCCTCCCCGGGGATGCCCAGCTTGCGGTCGGTCGACGATCCGTACGCAAGGACGATCGCGTGATACCTCTGCCGGAGTTCCTCGACGGTCAAGTCCTTCCCGATCTCGACGCCGCCGAAGTCACGTAAGCCCTCACGGGCGGCGGTGCGCTCGTAGACCCTGGTCACCGACTTGATCTTGGGGTGATCGGGAGCCACCCCGGCCCTCACGAGTCCGTACGGAGTGGGGAGACGATCGAACAGGTCGACCTCACAGGCGGGATCCTCGCTCTTCAGCAGGTGTTCGGCCGTATAGAAGCCAGCCGGTCCTGAACCGATGATCGCTATCCGGGCCGGGCGGTCGGGGCTTCCTGTTCGGGTCTCGTTCATCTGAGGAGTCAGCAGCCTAGGCGATGGGAGTCGGAGGGTGGTCAGTCGCTCTGTCTGGACGCGACAGCGGTGGCGGCGGTTCCGTCGAGAGCATCGACCGCTCTGGCGGCCGACATCGACACGCAGGTGAAGATCGGTGTGTCCCGCAGCGTGTAGGCGCTCGACTCGGTCCCCCTGAGTTCCTGCACCAGTTCGAGGAACTCGTCCGGCTCGTCGCCTTCGAAGCTGACCACGAACTCCTGATCGTCGAGTCCGAACGAGTAGGCGGTGTTGATCGAGATATGTGGGTACTTCCGGCCGGTATCGATGTGGCCCTGCATGATCCTCCTGCGCTCTTCGAGCGGGAGCGTGTACCACTCCCGCTGCTTTTCGAACGGGTAGACGAAGAGGTACTTGCGGTTCGAGACGCAGATCTCGTGACGTGCCAACTCCTCCGAGTACTCCGAGATCTTGGTCATCGCCAGGTACGAGTAGGGGATATCCGCCCACTTGGCGAGCCCGCTCTGGCCGAGCACGACATGGAAGGTGTGGATGTCTTCCAGCACCCGGCTCTGGCTGAGCAGCATCAGGTCGGTGTCACCGCGGGTGCCGATGGTCGAGTAGGCCCGCAGCGAGTGGTCCTGCGCGAAGTCATCACAGGCGGCGAGGAACTCCTCCTTGTCCCGCACCCGATCCTCCTCGGGCAGTCTACGCCAGGCCGGATCGATCTTGAAGAAGGTGAATTTCGCGTAGGTGCCAACCGCCATGGCAACTCAGGTTAGTGGGCGCAAGGTGTCCTTCGGCGGTCAGCAGGACCGATACGCTGTGTTCGTGCGCATCGCATTGGTATCGCCGTACTCCTGGGCCTACAGGGGAGGGGTCAATCGTCACGTCGAGGCTCTCGCTCGCGAACTCGCTTCGCGTGATCACTTCGTGCGTGTCCTCGCGCCTTCGGATCCTCATGACCGGATCACCCGGGTGCTGCACCGGAACCGGATGCCGGCCGAGGTCGACGAGCCGGATTTCCTCGTTCCACTGGGGAGGACGATCCCGGTCGGAGCCAACGGAGCGGTCTCGAACCTCGGCATCTTCCCCGACAACGTCCTCCGGTTGCGCCGGGAGCTAGAGGCTGGCGAGTTCGATGTCGTGCACGTCCACGAGCCAGCCGCACCATTGGTCGCTTGGGACGCAAACACCTTCAGAGGCGCCCCGATCGTCGGGACCTTCCATGCCTACTCGACCAAACCGTTGCCCAACTACATCGCCAAAGGCTTGGGCGCACGGCGCCTGTTCAACCAACTGACCCGCAGGATCGCGGTCTCCGAGGCCGCGGCCTGGACCGGCAAGCGCTGGTTCGGCGGGGAGTACTCGATCGTGCCCAACGGTGTCGATCTCGCTGCTGCGCCCTTGCCACTCGAGCGCCCCCCGGCGTCGAACGAATTGAACCTGCTCTTCCTCGGCCGAGCCGAGGAGCGCAAGGGCCTCGGGGTCCTTCTGACGGCTTTCGCGGCCCTGATCGAGCAGGTACCTGCGAGGTTGACCGTGGTCGGCGCCACGCGCGAGGAGGTGGAGAGGCTGCTGGCCGATCCGGAGGCCGCATCGCGAATAGACACTCCCGGTCGGGTCTCCGATGAGGAGCTCTGGCGACACCTCGGTGAGGCAGATCTGCTCTGTGCCCCATCGCTTTCGGGAGAGAGCTTCGGCATGGTCCTGACCGAGGCTTTCGCCGCAGGGACCCCGGTGGTCGCGTCGAACATCGCTGGCTACTCGGACGTGGTCACCGATGGGCTCGACGGGGTGCTCGTCCCCCCGGCGGACCCACAGCGACTCGCAGAGGTATTGAGGGACCTCTGGCACGAGCCGGAGCGGATCGCGTCGATGGGCAGGGCGGCCCGCAAGAGCGCCGAGCGCTACGCATGGCCGAGGATCGCCGACCAGGTCACGGAGGTCTACGAGTCGGCTCTCGTTCCCGCCCGCCCTCCGGTCAGTCGGCCGGAGGCGATCGCCCGTCGCGCCGGACTGATCCCGATCGACGGCTCCACTCCTTCTCCTCCGAAGCGCATGCCGTCGCTGGATCCGATCCCCGATACCGGCCGCGGGGCGCGTCTGTTGCGGAAGGCGGCCCTCGGTGTCGTCGGCGTACTCGGGGTGGGATTGACCGTGCTCGCAGCCAAGAAGGTCGGGCTGCACGATGTGGCAGCCAGCGTGATCGGCTCGGATATCTCGTGGGTGCTTCTCGCTTGCGCATTGATGATCGCCTCGCTCTTCCTGCGGGCCGCATCCTGGTTGATCGTGGTCAGGTCGGCCCTGCCCGGATCGCCGGTGAGGCGGCGCGACGTTGCCTCGGCGACGATGATCGGGGTCTTCATGTCGGCGACCCTGCCCGCTCGGCTGGGAGAGCCGGCCAGAGCGATGGTGCTCTCGCGTCGGGTGGGCCGTATGAGGGAGACCTTCGCTGTGATCGTGGGAACGCTCGTGTCACAAACCGCGATGAACCTCTTCGCCCTGGTGATGCTGGGAGTGGTGATCGTCAGCACCAGCGATCTCTTCCAGTCGAGCACCGAGCGGATCTTCGTCTACAGCATGGCTCCGGTCCTGCTCTTGATTGCGGTCCTGGTGGCCCCGATCTTGATCCGCCCGAACGGCGAGGGCAGGATCGCCCGGCTGGCGAGAGCCGTGCGCCGCGCCCTTAACGAGGTCCGAAGCGGTCTGAGCGTATTTCGTCACCCCAAGCAGGGACTGGGCGCGACCGCGTTCCAGCTCGGCGCTTGGGGCCTTCAGCTCGGCGCCTGCTGGGCGCTGTTCGCCGCCCTCGGCATCAACGGTCTGGATGGCGCGGTCGGGATAGGCGCCGCTGCCGCAGTCCTCTTCGCGGTCAATGTGACCGCTGTCGTGCCGGTGACCCCCTCGAACATCGGTGTCTTCCAGCTCGCGGTGGTGAGCGTGCTCAGTGCGGGCTTCGGGGTAGACCCCGCCACCGCCCTTGCCTATGGAGTCATCCTCCAGGCCGTGGAGGTTGCCACCGCCGCGGTGCTCGGTGTCCCCTCGCTTGTCAGGGAGGGGGTGAGCTGGTCTGACATGCGCCTCCGCGCCCTGCAGGCAGCTCCGGTCAGACTGCAGCCTCGGGCCGGACGGCGTGATCCTGTGCCTGATCAGGCTTCGGCGGGATGAGATCTTCTCGGCTCACTCGCTAAGGTCAGTCGCCGTATGGCACTTTCCAACGTCTCAGGGTTCCCGCGTATCGGTCCCGCACGCGAGCTGAAGTTCGCCACCGAGTCCTTCTGGCGGGGAGAGAGCAGTGAGGCTGATCTGCAGCAGGTCGCGCGCGAGATCCGTATCGCCAACTGGAAGCGGATGAGCGATGCCGGCATCGATCTGATCCCTTCGAACGATTTCTCCTTCTACGACCAAGTGCTGGACACGATCGCGCTGGTCGGTGCGATTCCCGAGCGCTATGGCTGGAAGGGTGGAGACATCGGCCTCGAGGATTACTTCGCGATGGCGCGAGGCAGGCAGGCCGATGGCGTCGATGTCACAGCGATGGAGATGACCAAGTGGTTCGACACCAACTACCACTACATCGTCCCCGAGCTGGGACCGACGACGGAGTTCTCGCTCTCCTCGACGAAGCCGTTCGACGAGCACGCGGAGGCGATGTCCGAGCTCGGTATCGACACCGTCCCCGTGCTGATCGGCCCGGTCAGCCTGCTCCTCCTCTCGAAGCCTGCCGACGGTGTGTCGGGTGATTTCGACCCCCTCGACCTGCTCGAAGGGTTGGTCGAGGTCTATGGAGAGGCCCTCGAGAAGCTGGCCGAGCAGGGCGCGACCTGGGTCCAGCTCGACGAGCCGTGCTTCGTCGAGGACAGGACCGAGAAGGAACTCGATGCACTTCGCCTCGCCTACGAGGAGTTGGCGAAGGTCCACGAGCGTCCTCGGATCATCGTCAAGACCTACTTCGATCACGTCGGTGACGCCTAAGGGGTCATTCGCGCCCTTCCGGTCGAGGGGATCGGCCTCGACCTCCACCGAGGACGCCACAACGTCGAGTTGATCGCGGATCAGGGCGGTCTCGAGGACAAGTGGCTGTTCGCGGGCATCGTCGACGGTCGGAACGTCTGGATCTGCGACCTCGAGCACAGCCTCGACCTCGTGGCTGGTCTCGCCAGTCGGGTCGGCCAGTTGGTGGTCTCGACCTCCTGTTCACTCTTGCACTCCCCGATGGATCTCGATGGTGAGCCGAGCGGTGGTGATGAAGACCTCGACGACGAGCTCCGCTCATGGAGGTCCTGTGCGGTGCAGAAGGTGGGCGAGGTGGCAACGCTCGCAAAGGGCCTGGCCGAGGGGCGCGAAGCGATTGCCTCTGAGTTGGATGCCAACGATCGCGCTCTCGAGAGCCGGCGCAACTCACGCCGGACACGCAACCCCGAGGTTCGCTCCCGGGTCGAGGCCTTGACCGAGGATGACGCGCGTCGCGACAGCGACTTCACCGAACGCCAGAATGCTCAACGCGAGCGACTCGGCCTGCCCCTCTATCCGTCCACCACCATCGGCTCGTATCCACAGACGACCGAGATCCGGACCGCCCGCGCCGAACTCAGGGAGGGCAAGATCGATTTCCCCGCCTACAAGGAGCGGATGGAGTCCGAGATCCAGAAGGTCATCTCGTTCCAGGAAGAGGTCGGCCTCGATGTCCTCGTCCACGGGGAGCCCGAGAGGAACGACATGGTCCAGTACTTCGGGGAGCAGATGATGGGCTACGCGTTCACCCAGAACGCATGGGTCCAGTCCTACGGATCGCGCTGCGTGCGCCCACCGATCATCTTCGGTGATGTCAGTCGGCCCTCAGCGATGACCGTGGAATGGCATCTCTACGCGCAGTCGCTGACCGAACTGCCGGTCAAGGGCATGCTCACTGGCCCGGTGACGATGCTCCAGTGGTCTTTCGTCCGCGATGATCAGCCTCGTTCCGACACCTGCAGGCAGTTGGCTCTTGCGGTCAGGGACGAGGTCCACGATCTGGTCGCGGCCGGAGCGGGAATCGTCCAGGTCGACGAACCGGCGATTCGCGAGGGCTTGCCTCTACGACGCGAGAACTGGGCCGAGTATCTCGACTGGGCAGTCGAGTGTTTCCGCATCTCTACCTCTGGCGTCGAGGACGCGATCCAGATCCAGACTCACATGTGTTACTCGGACTTCGGCGACATCATGGATCACATCCAGGCAATGGACGCGGATGTGTTGCTGATCGAGGCTGCTCGTTCTCGTATGGAGCTCCTCGGTGACTGGGAGAAGCAGGGCTATGCACAGGAGATCGGCCCCGGTGTCTACGACATCCACTCTCCGCGGGTTCCATCGGTCGAGGAGATGTCCGAGCTGCTCGAAGCGGCTGCCGAGGTCCTCACTGCTGATCAGGTCTGGGTCAATCCAGACTGCGGGCTCAAGACCCGCGCCTGGCCGGAGACCGAAGAGGCACTTCGGAACATGGTCGAGGCAGCGAAACTGGTGCGCGAGCGCGCGGCTTCCTGAGCCTCTCCCGCTATCGGTGGGAGCCGGTTACCTGCCGAGCTTGCGACGCAGATCCCGGGCACCGAAGAACCGGAATATCCGGTTGACGAGCGCCCTTCGCTCCGGCGTGTAAGGGAAGAAGAACGGGTCTCTGCCCGGCCCCTGACCGAAGCGGTTCACGACCAGCGATTCCGAGCGCACGAACTTCTTGATGCCGTACGCCCCGTGCCGGAACCCGATACCGCTGTCCTTCCAGCCGCCCAGCGGAATGGCGGGATTGAGGAAGTTGATCAGGACGTCGTTGACGCAGGCAGCTCCGACCTCGAGGCGTCTCGCGACTGCTTCGGCCTCTGACCGCTTGCCGAAGACGTAACCGGTCAGACCGTGTCTGCTCGCGTTTGCTCGCTCGACGGCCTCATTCGCGTCGCGGACCTTCATCACGGCCACGACCGGTCCGAACGACTCTTCCTTGACGACCTCCATCTCGGGCGAGGCGTCGGCGATCACGGTCGGCCTGAGCCACTGCCCGGGTCGATCCTCGCGTCCCTCACCACCGGTGAGGATTCGCGCGCCCTTCTTCCTCGCATCCTCTATGTGATCGGTACAGATGTCTATCTGCGGGGCGAAGGTCATGGCGCCCACCTCGGCACCGTATTTCGTATCGTCCTCGCCCTGCCGGAGTTCGTTCACTTCCTTGGTCAGCTTTTCGACGAACTCGTCGTAGAGGGTATCGGCCACATAGATGCGCTCTACCGACATGCAGACTTGGCCGGTGTTCAGGAATGATCCCCATGTGGCGGCGTTTACCGCGCGGTCGAGTTTGGCTGAGTCGAGCACGATCATCGCGTCGTTCCCGCCCAGTTCGAGCGATACGGGCGTGAGCGTCTCTGCGGCCTGGGCCATCACCTTCTTGCCGGTCCTGTCCGAACCGGTGAACTGAACGAAGTCGACCTCGTCTACCAGAGCCGAGCCGGTCTCGCCGAGGCCGTTCACCACCTCGAGCACGTCCGGGGCGCCGATCTCTTCCTTCCATGCCTTCAGCACCCGCTGGAGACCAAGGGGGGTGAGCTCGGAAGGCTTGATCACAACCGCGCAGCCGGCGATCAGGGCGGGGATAGCATCACCGAGTGAGAGGATCAACGGGAAGTTCCACGGGCTGATCACACCCGCCACTCCATAAGGGCGGTGCTGGACCCTCAGCTTCTTGACGCTCATCAGGGGTGAAGGGGCTGAGACCTTCTCCTCCCCGATGAACTTCTTCGCCTTCTTGCCGTAGAAATTGATCAGATCGGCGAGGTAGACCGTCTCGCTGCTCGCGTCGGCTCTCACCTTGCCGGTCTCGGCCTGCATCAGGTCGGCGATCTCTTCCTCGTGATCGAGCAGCCAGTCCCGCAGCTGGTACAGGTACTTCCGTCGACCCTCGATCCCCAGTGCCTCCCAGGCCGGCTGGTTGGCGCGGACCCGGGCGACAGCTGCCTGGACTGCCTCCCGATCGTCGAGCGGGACGGTTCCGATCAGCGTCCCGTCGGAGGGCTTGCGAACCTCGATCTGAGTCACTGCAGACGAGCTCCCATTTCCTCCATGGGCTTGCCCGGATGAGGCACCGGTGCTGGTCGTCGAGGTTTCCACTCTCTCTCTCCTCTCGTTGGCGCTGCTGCCAGAAGGACCCGATCGGACCCTCGTCGTCTTGCTGACCATATCGCTCTATCTGGCCGCTGTGTGTCGTCCCTCACGCCTCGGCCACTTGCTCAGGCGTGGTTTCACTTCGGACAATCGTCAGGACGGGATTTCCTACATGCGTCCATATGGACAGGCGTGGCCTCTCAATACCGTTAGCGACCGCAGATCAGGTAATCCGGCAACGGCACGACGTGCGCCAAAAAAGGAGGCTCGTGGATGACATCGGCTGAGGTGGGCAAGCAGGTTGTGAATCTCGATATCGAGTTGGACAACCTCTGGATCATTGTTTCCTGCATCCTCGTCTTCCTCATGCAGGCGGGGTTCATGTTCCTCGAGATCGGCTTCTCCCGACGCAAGAACGCGGGAACCGGAGTCGGGAAGGTCCTGGTCAATTTCGCGGTCGTGACTCTCTCTTGGTGGGCGGTCGGCTATGCGGTGAATTCTGCGTCTGGAGGTGCGGTGTTCGGCGATCAGGGCTTCTTCTTCCACTTCGGCCAGCAGGTCGGAGAGGTGACCAATGACGGTGTCGCTGCCAACAGCTTCCTCTTCGGCCTCGCCTTCTGCGCGGTCTCTCTGGCGATCGTCTGGGGCACCACTCTGGAGCGGATCAAGTTCGCGCCCTATGCGATCTTCGCCGTCATCTTCGGGGCCCTGATCTATCCCTTGATCGCGCACAGCGTCTGGTCCGGTTTCGGATTGCTGGATGACGTCGGCGGCAAGGAGGTACTCGACTTCGCCGGGTCCTCAGTGGTCCACCTGACTGGCGCCACCGCCGCATTCGCTGCCCTGCTCCTGCTCGGATCACGCAAGGGCAAGTACGGGCCCGACGGCTCGCCTCGGGCGATCCCTGGGCACTCGATGCCGCTGGTGGGTCTGGGCGTGATGCTTCTCTGGATCGGCTGGTTCGGATTCAACGGTGGGTCCGCTCTGGTCACCGACGGTGTCTTCTTCGCCGAGGTAGCGCTCAACACCCAGCTCGGTGCTGCTGCGGGCGTGCTCAGTGCGTTGCTCACCTGCTGGCTGTTGACCAAGACGGTCGACGTCGGAATGGCGGGCAACGGTGCCATCGCGGGCCTCGTCGGCATCACCGCGGGTTGCGGTTACGTCGAGTACTGGGCCGCCCCGATCATCGGCTTCATCGCGGGGATCGTGGTGGTGGTCGGAGTCCTCCAGATCGAGAAGCGGCTCGACGATCCGGTCGGAGCGCTCTCCGCTCACGGGCTCGCGGGGATCTGGGGAACCCTCGCGGTGGGACTGTTCGCCTCGCCGCGCCTCGTAAGTGACACCGCCAGCGCAGGTGTCTGGTACGGCCTGTTCGGCGACGAGTCGATCGGCGCCGGCTTCGGCCAGCTCGGGGTCCAGGCGGTCGGTGTGGTCGGGACCTTCCTGGTCGTATTCGCCCTCTCGTTGGCTGCCTTCTGGGCGATCAAGCGCACGATCGGTCTCAGGGTCGACGAAGGTGAGGAGGAGAGCGGTCTGGATATCTCCTCGCACGGGATGTACGGATATCCCGAGGCGTTCATTCCTCAGCCCGAGTATCCCGTGGGCGATCACGCGCCACACGTCGCGGGCACTCCGGTCGCGATGGTGGCGGATGCGCCTCCATCCGAGGCAAGCAACATCACCGGAAAGGCGGCATGACGATGAAGAAGATCGAAGCGTTCATTCGCCACGAGTCGTTCGAGCCGATCAGGACCGAATTGCTCGACAAGGGCTTCCCCTCTCTCTCCATCACCGAGGTGAAAGGCTCCGGCAGGCAGAAGGGTGTGGTGGAGACATACCGGGGATCCACGCTCGAGGTCAACGTCCGGCCGAAGTTGAAGATCGAGTGCGTGGTCTCGGACGGTGACGTCAAGACGGTGGTGGACTCGATCCTCGCTCACGCTCAGACCGGAGAGGTCGGCGACGGCAAGATCTTCATCCTGCCGGTCGAGGATGCGATCCGGATCAGGACCGGCGAGAGCGGCGAGGAGGTCCTCCAGGCCCACGAGGAATCGGAGATGCCCGACTGAGCCTCTCGAGCTGTGCGCGGTGAATCCCTTGCTGGTGCTGGACCGAACCTCTGACTGCGAACGGAAGGGCTGTTGTCAGCCCTTCCGCTTCGAGGTCAGTCTCCAGATCCCGCCCTCGAGTGAGATCAGGTAGATCCTTCCGGCTCGGTCCTGTCCGAACCCCGCGAGTCCACGGATCCTGAACCTGAGTCCCTGGACCTTCTTCGCCGGGCCGAATCTCGGCACGAATGCGTCGACCTTTCCCGTGCAGAAATCGCCGAAGACGACCGAGCCGACCACCTCTGGACCCGCTATCCGGGAGAGCCTGGGGTCGCGAACCACATATCCACCGATGACCGAGCAGGCAGGGCTGTGCGGGTAGACGACGGCCGGTGTCACGGTTCGGGATCTCGCCACGCCTCCCTTGAACACGGCGGTCCCCTCATACGCTGCCCAGCCGAAGTTCGCTCCGAGGCCTCTGCCGGCCGGCAGGTAGTTGACCTCTTCGAATCTCGAGTTGCCCACGTCGCCGACCACCAGCGCTCCGGTGGAGCGATCGAAGGTGAACGACCAAGGGTTCCTCAGCCCGAGCGAGTAGATCTCGTCTCTGCCCGGAACCCCCACGTAAGGGTTGCTCTTGGGCGATCGGTAGGCCCGCCAGCTGCCCTTCCCCTTACGCCCGGTGGTGCGAGAGGGGTCGATCCGCAGCAGTTTCCCGAGTAGGCTCCGCCGATCCTGCGAGACGTTCGCCGGATCTCCCGACGGACCACCGTCGCCTGAGCCGATGTAGAGGAAGCCGTCCGGCCCGAACTCGAGGCGGCCCGAGTGGTGCTGAGTGGTCGGCTGCGGCACGGTCAGGATCTCCCTTCCGCTACCGGGTTCGGTGACCAGCTCCCCGGAGTCGCGGACCCGGTATTCGAAGATCCGGAGGTCGTTGCGACGATCGGTGAACGAGACGTAGTAGAGATCGGTCCGGGCGAAGTCGGCAGGGAATGCGACCGAGAGCATCCCCTGTTCGCCACCCCCTCCCGAGGTCTTGACCAGCTTCCGGATATCGAGCATCGGTTTGGCGAGGGTCACGCCGTCGTCGAGCACCCTGAGTTCACCGGCCTTCTCCACCACGACGAGTTGACTGCGCCCAGGGGGCTGGACGATTCCGACGGGCTCGTCGAAGTTCCCGACCTTCTCGAGAGCCATCACCTTGGTGCCGCCCTCCCGGGTGGCCCGGACCACGATCCCCGTGATTCCCAGGATCAACACCAGCAGGATCAGGCCGGCGAACTCCAACTGCTTGCGGGTCGGGTTACGCAGATCCCTCGCCGCGGCAGTTGCCCAGAGTCGCGCCCTGTCGAGCCAACCGGTCGGCTTGCGTCGGCTCAAAGGCCGGCGTCGCGCAGTCGACCTGCCGCCCCCGCTCTTGGTGGATCTGCCGGCAGTATTGGATCGCCGGGACTTCGTCCTCGATGCGGGACGCCTTCCCTTGCCGAATGCGGGTTTCTTCCTGCGCTCGGTCATTGCGTGAGCAGGCAGTTTCCCCGATCGGGGAGACACCCGCTGACTGTTCAGCCCTGCTTGATCCGGTAGACCGGCCCGGTGATCGAGGCGATCCAGATCTGTCCCTTGGCGCCCCGACCGAAAGAGGTCACCTGGCTCACGCTGATGCCCTCGAGCCGCCTGTCGGTTGCAGCTCCGGATACGAACTTGAAGCTGCGGATGCGATTGGTGCAGAAGTCCGCATACAGATAGCGGTTTCGCATGGCCGGCAGATCCGGATCCGTGACGAAGTATCCGCCGGTGACCGAGCAGCCCTCGTCGTGGCTGTAGGTGACCGTAGGATCGATGCGGTCGGGAGCGCTCTGGTCGTTGTTGAACCTGGACGGGCCTTCGTAGGCCGACCAGCCGAAGTTTCCCCCGCGCGCCTCTGAAATCGAAGTCACATCCACCTCCTCGATCGAGTCCTGCCCGACGTCTCCCACCGCAAGAAGTCCCCGTCTGCGCTCGAAGCTGAACCTCCATGGATTCCTGAAACCGAGCGCGAAGACCTCGTCGCGGCCAGCGGTGCCGACGAAAGGGTTCGATGCCGGGGAGGAGTAGGGTCGTCCGTCTGAGGCGCGCGGATAGATCCTCAAGATCTTTCCGAGCAGGCTTTCGGGGTCCTGAGCGGTTCGGTCAGGGTCTCCCGCTCCGCCGCCGTCGCCGGTGCCGATGTAGAGATAGCCGTCAGGCCCGAACTGGAGTTGCCCCCCGTTGTGGTTCCCGTATGGATCGCTCATCCGCAGGACGATTCGCGGGGAGCCCACGACACGGGTGCCGGTGAGATTCGAGCGCATCTCGGCCACCACCTGGTCTCCCGATTCGGCGGTGTAGTACGCGTACAGGAGCCGCGAGGAGCGGAACCCCGGAGAGAAGGCGATCGAAAGCAGCCCTTGTTCGCCGTAGCTGCTCTCCACCCGCCCGCTGATGTCCAGGAATGGAGTTGCGAGCTTTCTTCCTTTTTTGAGGACGCGGACCACCCCGCGTCGCTCTACCACGTAGACGTTTCCTCCGGCTGGGGGCTGAGTTACGTAAACAGGCTCCTGGAATTCGCCGATCCGCTTCAGCTGCACGGGGCCTGCAGCGGAGGCCTCCTGGTTCGAACAACCGCTGGTGAGTGAAATGGCCAGCCCGATCGCAGCCCCGATCGACAAGGCGAGGAGGCACCTCGGAAGGGACATCGTCGGCCGGCAGCCTCGGTGGTCTTGACTCATCGTCTCTTGAACACGCAGGCGCGCCTAAGGTACCGGTACTACGTTGCCCTGAGCGTCGACTCGGAGCTTCGCCGGCTTGCCGCTGATCTCGACCGTGACCTCTCCCTGAACCGGCCCTCCGGTCGCATCGACCGCCTCGGCCTTTCCGCCGAGTACAGCAGAGAGCACCCATGCAACCGTGTAGCTGCCGGTCGCCACCGCGTTCAGGTTCCAGGTCATCGTGGCCGTCTCTCCCACCGCGAGTTCTCCGAAGGCGTCGGTG
>JBJTBI010000062.1:0-5913 GCA_046091265.1 bacterium | reverse complement strand
ACTTCGCCACGCCGCTGCGATACTCCCCGCCCGATGGCCGCACGCAAGACCCGCAGGCGTTCGAGAGGCGTGACCGGGAGGATCCACCCGGTCAGCCCCTACGAACTCTTCTACGACCTCGTCTTCGCAGGGGCGATCCTCGGGCTCTCGATCGACTTCGGCCGAAGCGACAAGTGGTCGGCGTTCTGGGTGGCGGCCACCACCTTCACCTTCGCCTGGTGGATCTGGCAGGAGACGGTGCTGTTCACCAACCGGTTCGGCGATCCCCTCGGGCCGGTTCCGGCCAGCGCCAATCGTCGTGAGGCCATGACGATCCTGCTGATCCGCTGGGTCTGTCTGCTGCAGATGGTCGCGGTCGTGCTGGTCGCGCTATTCGAGCCAGCCTACCTCGACCCCGACGAGCTCAGGGGTGAGTTCGCCTGGGCCTGCGCCGGAGCGTTGGCGGCGCTCGCACTCCTGCGCGAGATCGGCGCCAGACAGATGCCAAAACTCGAGGCGAGCGTCGCCAAGCGCAGACCCTGGGAGATCATCGCCATCGCGTTCTTCGTGGCGGATGCGCTCACCGACAAGTCGACAGGGCCTTGGCTCTGGCTAGCGGCCCTCTCATTCACCGTGCTGCCCGGTCTCTATCTCGAGGTCCAGGAACGGCGCAGCGACACCAGAGCCGAAAAGGCGCACCTCTCCGAGCGGCTGATGCTCTTCGTGCTGATCATCAGCGGCGACATCTTCTTGAAGATCATCGTCTACTGGAACACGAACCAGGCGTTCTCGGTGGACCCGCTACAGCTCATCTTCGTCAGCTCGAGCATCTTCTCGGTCTTCCGGCTCTACATCTCACGGGTCGAGAGCGTGAAGCCGCCGAGCAACTCGGGACAGTTCGTCGGCTGGCTGCTGTTGCACCTCGTCCTCAGCTTCTCTTTGCTGGTGGCCGCCGGCGGCATGGTCCAGTACGTCACCCCCAAGGAGACCCTCACCTACTTCCACCTGATGTCGGCTGGCTGGGGAATCGCCCTCACCGTCGCCTGTATCGCAGCGCTCCACCGCATCGGTGCCGGCCCCGGAGCAGGACGGGCGGCCCTGAACCTGCTGGGGATCGCGCTTCTAGTTGGAGTCGGAGCGACGGCTGCCACCTACGCCACCCCCCAGGACTGGCGTGTCGGGATGGCGACCATCGCGGTAATCCTGCTCGTCTACACCACGAATACCTCGATCCTCCAGATCCGCGCTCGGCCCAGGTAGCCGCTCGGCGGCAGCTCTGCCACCTACCCCGAACGGCCGAGCGCACGACGGGTTGCACAATCCCGACTATTCCTATCAAGAAGTGCTAAAACACCCCTTCTCTCGCTGATGGAACTGAATGCTTGGATAACGCTCGCGGTACTGGTGGCGATGTTGATCGTGCTCGCGCTCGATCGCATTCCGCCAGCTGCAACCGTGCTGACGGCGACCATCCTGCTGCTCTTCTTCGGAGTGCTCACCGAAGAGGAGGCTTTCGCAGGTTTCAGCAACTCTGCCCCCCTTACCGTGGCGGCTCTCTATGTGCTCGCCCGCGGCGCGGAAAAGACGGGTCTGCTCGGCCCATTCGTGGGAGGAGTACTGGGCAAGTCGAAAGAGATAAACCGCCTTTCTCTCACGCGCCTGCTCCTGCCTACCGCGGCGGTCTCAGGATTCGTCAACAACACACCTCTGGTCAGCATGCTGATGGGTGAGATCAACTCCTGGTGCAGTCAACGAAACCTCTCGCCCTCGCGCCTCCTGATGCCTCTCTCGTTTGCGGCGATCCTCGGCGGAACGATCACAGTGATCGGCACCTCCACGAACTTGGTCGCATCCGGTCTCCTCCAGGAGCGAGGGCAGGATCCGATCGGATTGTTCGAGATCACTCCGATCGGAGGAGTCGTGGCCTTGGCCGGTCTGGTCATGCTCCTCACCGTGGTGCCTATCCTCCTTCCGCTTCGTCGCGACGTCGGCAAGGAGATCACCGACGAAACCCGCGACTTCGCCATCCAGATGAAGGTGGAAGAAGGCGGTTCACTCGACGGCAGCAGCGTCTCCGAGGCAGGTCTGCGACACCTCGAAGGCGTCTACCTGATCGAGATCGAACGCGATGGTGAACTGATCACCGCTGTCTCTCCGTCACGAACGCTCCGCGGCGGCGACAGACTCACCTTCGTGGGCGAGATCGAGCGCGTGGTCGACCTGCAGAAGACTCGAGGACTCGTCTCGGCAGAGGCTGACCACCTGCTCGAGGTCGATCGCCCCGGGCATACTTTCTACGAGGCCGTGGTGGGCAACGACTCCCGGCTGGTCGGAAAGTCCCTCGCAGACCTCAACTTCAGGGCGCGATATCAAGCTGCTGTGGTGGCCATACATCGTGCAGGTGAGCGGGTCAAATCGAAGCTCGGTCAGGTGAGGATCGAACCCGGAGACACTCTGGTGTTGCTCGCCGGAACCGACTTCCGCACCAAGTCTCGTCAGAACCGGGACTTCCTCGTAGTCGCCCCCCTCGAAGGCGATGCCCCAACCGCCACACGGAAGGCTCCGATCGTCGCTGTGCTGGCCTTGGCGGTGATCGGACTCTCGGCTTTTGATGTCGTGCCGATCTTCCAGGCTGCGCTTGGAGCAGCCGGGCTCTTGGTGTTGCTACGCGTGCTCAGTCTCGGTGAGGCGCGCGATGCGATCGACCTGAACGTGATCGTGCTGATCGCCGCAGCGTTCGGTGTGGGTACCGCAATGGAGGCGACCGGCCTCGCAAAGGAGATCGCTGGACTTGCCACCGATGCCTTCGGAGGGCTTGGCAACCTCGGCCTGATCGTGGCTCTCGTCTTGGCCACAGTGCTCGTGACCGAGATAATCACCAACAACGCGGCCGTTGTCGTGGTGCTGCCGATCGGACTGAGTATCGCCTCCGCTGCCGGGATGGATCTGAGGATCATCGCGATCTCCATCGCGGTGGCAGCAAGTGCCTCCTTCATGACCCCGATGGGCTATCAGACCAACACCATGGTCTGGGGCCCCGGCGGTTACCGATTCTTCGATTACATCCGGGCCGGACTGCCGGTGACGATCGCAGTGGTGATCGCCAACGTAGCGATGACCTACACGCTCGCCTGACTCAGGTCGAAAGACGGCCGCAGGGTCGAGATCAGTTGGTCTGGCAGGCGTCCTGATAGAGCGACTTGGGCACAGGCGATTTCTTGCCGCAGACCTTGCTGCGATCCTGCGGGACCCATACCGGTCCCTCGGCCTGGAAGACAGCCGTCACCGTGATCTCGCCCGGGCCGGAGCCTACGTTGGGGAAGGCGACCGCCCAGCCGTCGGCGCACTTGAAGGAATCAGAGCCGCCCGGAAGGCTCGCCTGCTGTCCGTCGCCTTGAGCCTTGGACCATGCCTGGACTGCGGTGGTGAGCGCGCCCTGCGAACAGTCCGCAGCGCCTCCCCCGATCGCCTCGGTGGCCGTGCTCTTCACCTGATCGACCACGGTCGAGACCTGCTCGTTCTTCTCGCCGCACGCCGAAACTACGAATACGGCCGTTGCGGCAAGCACTGCGACTGCCGCGTAAGCCTTCGATTGCTTCACCCGATGCAACCTACCACAGCCACCGGCTACCACGACCGATCTGCGCTCTACCGTGTCCTGCATGGGAATCCTGCTCCTCGGCGACGAGGGCTCGCTCGCTTCGCTCACCGCCGAAGCGCTTCCGGAAGGCTCTCGTTACCTGAAGAACCCGACCGACGACGAGGTCGGCGAAGCCCTCGCCACCCGGCCCGATTCCGTCGCGATCGTCACTCGAGACGATGTATTGGCGCTGCGCCTTGCTCTGCTGGTCGAGGCCGTTACACCAGGGATCCACTTGGTGGTGACGATCTTCGATCGCACGGTCGCCGAGCGGCTGCGCTCGGCGGTGCCGGCGTGTGAGGTTCTCTCCTTCGCCGAGGGGTCGGCCCGACTGCTCGCCGAGCCGTGTCTGGATGCAAGACCATCGGGCGGTACCTCTCCCCTGCTTCGTGCCTGGGACCGAATCGTCTCGGTCTTCCGGCCGGTTCAGGCAGAAGCGCGGATACTGGTGGCGGGCGTGATCGGCCTGGGAGCGATCATCCTCGCCGACATCCTGCTGCTGCTCTTCGCGACCGACCTCGGTCTGGTCGATTCGATCTACGGATCCATCCGCACCCTCACCACCGTTCAGGCTGAGCCGGCGGTCAGCGAAGGGCCTGGTTGGCTGAAGCTCGCCTCAGCGGCCGGGATGATGATCACGCTCGGTTTCGCGGCGCTCTTCACCGCTGGGTTGATCCGCTGGCTGCTCGATCCGCGGCTGACGGGAATAGTCGGAAAGCGCGTGGTGCCGCGGCGCGACCACGTGATCGTGGTCGGCATGGGTCAGGTGGGCCTCCGGCTCTGCACCTACCTGCGCGATCAGGGCGTGAGCGTGGTCGCCCTGGAGTTGGCACCGGAAGCATCGGCCGTGCGCTTTGCCCGCTCCAAACACATTCCGGTCGTGATCGGCCACGGCGAGGACAGGAGCCTCTTGGAGCGGGTCTTCATCGGCCGCGCCCGCGCGTTGGTGGCCGGAACCGCAAATGATCTTGTGAACATCGAGATCACGATCACCGCAGGTGCCCTGCGTCCTGACCTGCCCGTAGTGATGCGGGCACGCGAGGGAATCCTCACCCGCGAGACGCTCGAGCTCTTCGGACTCGGGATAGTCCGCGATATCGACACCCAAGCGGCGCGACGGGTGATCGAGGCAGCCAGCGTCTGAGCGGTTGTCTCAGCGAGAGATGCTTCTTGCCAGCGCTCGCTTGCGCTGCGATGCAGAGCGCGCGGTGCGCAGCATCACCTGGTGCGACTCGCGGCCGTCGATCGTGATCACGGTCAGATCCGCACTCACCGTGCCGAGCCTCGCCAACTGCCTGCGCATACGCGGGGTGAGCGGCAGCAAGACCGCGCGCGATGAGCCGACATCCATCCTCACACTGCGCCTGGTGAAGCCGGCGCTGGTGCGAAGCCTGACCAGCACGTCGCAGTCGTTCGACTCGACCGCACCATCGGGCAGAGCGCACGACAACTCTCCGACCACACCGCGACCGGTGACGACGAACTCACCGTCGACCGGAGCCAGCAGACCTTCGGGCAGGTCGGCCCCCGGATCGGTCGGATCACCCGGATCGGGGTCGGGCGGCGGAGGTGGCGGATCGGGGTCGGAGGTCTGAGCGAAGGACCCCGCGAGGCTCACCGCTCCTGCCTGGCGGCCGTAGCCGTCGACCGCGATTCGGTAGGTGGTGCCCGAGGTCACGGCCAGCGACACCCGGCTGCTCAAGCCCGCTCCCGGATAGTCGTCGTTTGCCGCAAGCGGAGTGAGCGATCCGACCGCGCTGCCGCTGTATACGGCGAGCAGCGTGTCGTAAGAACTGCCGGCGGTCCAGAGGTCGAGGGTTCCGCTGGCCGGCGCCGTCCAGCGGTACCAGATCGAATGGATCGCGCCGATCCCTGATCGCACGTGCTCCGGCTCGCCTGTCTCGTGGGTGGAGTCCACCGTGGTTCCGGTGACACCCTGAAGGTCGAGCGCTGTGGCGCTGGCGAAGCCGTCATTGGCCGGCGCGGGCCCGGCTGGCGGAGGATCTACCGGCGGAGGATCTACCGGCGGAGGATCTACCGGCGGAGGATCGACCGGCGGAGGATCTACCGGCGGAGGAGGAGAGGATGCGGTGAAGGTTCCCGCCAGAGAGACCGAGCCGACGGTGCCGCTCCAGCCGTCGACCGCAATGCGATAGGTGGTGCCAGCGGTCACCGCCAGGCTGACCCGGCTCCAAAGCGTGCCCGACGAGACATCGTCATTTCCCGCACGCGAGGTGAGGCCGGTCAGGGTGTCGCCGGAGTAGACGGCAAGCAACGTGTCGTAGTTGGAGCCC
>JBJTBI010000061.1:0-10503 GCA_046091265.1 bacterium | reverse complement strand
CTCCCCCCCACCGGGTACCTGCTCGGACATGAAGGCGACGTTCCTCGGAGTCGGCCGGATGCCACCGGTGACCCCCATCACGAGCGAGATCTGCAACGGGGGCTCGAGCAGTCCCATGTCGAGCAGCGGGTCGAGGTTCGCGACGTGGCCGGCGTCGAAGCACTCGTGCTCGGGCTGGATGCCCGCCCCGTGCATCGCCTCGATCAGTTCGATGATCTCGTCGAAGCTGTTCTCGAACACCGCCTTGAACACGAATCCCTTCCTCCTGCGCGAGTACTTGGCGTAGTTCATCGAGCTCATGTTGAGGGCAGCCACATCGGGCTTGAGCTCCTCCAGGTATGCGATCCGCTTCTCCAGTGAAATTCCGATCGCCCCGGTCGAGTAGTTGATGATCACATCGTCGACCTCGGACTTGATCGCCTCGGTGATCGCCCTGAAGTCCTCGATCTCGTAGGAAGGCGTTCCCTCCGGAGTTCGAGCGTGGATGTGGATCTGCGCAGCGCCTTCGTCGACCGCCCTCCTTGCCTCCGCCGCGTACTCCTCCGGCGGGTAGGGGATCGCCGGGCACTGATCCCGGTTGGCGATCGCGCCCGAGATCGAGCAGCTGATGATCACCGGGTCTTCGAACCTGCTCATACGGGCATCACACCGTGTCGCTTCCATGGACGCGCAACCCGCTTGTCCTTGGCCATCTCGAGCGCCTTGATCACCGTCGGGCGGGTCTCGCGCGGATCGATGATGTCGTCGATCATCGCATTGCCTGCCGGGATGTAGGGATCGATGATCTTCTGGACGTTCTCCAGCATCTCCGCGCGGGTCTTCTCGGGATCATCGGATGCCTCGATCGCGGAACGACCGATGATGTTGACCGCCCCCTCGGCACCCATGACCGAGATCTCGGCGGTCGGCCAGGCCACGATCATGTCCGGCTCGTAGGCCTTGCCGTTCATCACGTAGTAGCCGGCGCCGTAGGCCTTGCGGATGATCACGGTCACCTTCGGCACCGTGGCCCGAGAGACCGCGTAGAGCATCTTGGCTCCGTGGCGGATGATGCCCGCGTGCTCGACCTTCGAGCCGACCATGAATCCGGGGACATCCTGGAGGAAGAGCAGCGGGATACCGAAGGCGTCGCACAGGTTGACGAAGCGCGCCGCTTTGTCTGCGGAGTCGTTTTCGAGGATGCCGCCCAGGTGGTTGGGCTGGCTGGCGACTATCCCGCAGGGCATTCCGCCGAACCGGGCGAGGCAGGTGATGATGGTGCGGGCGAACTTCGGCTTCAGATCGAAGTAATCGCCGTCGTCGACGATCTCCTCGATCAGTTCGTACATGTCGTAGGGGTGGCGCGACGACTCGGGGACGATCTCCAAGAGCTTCTCCGAGGCCCGGTCGACGGGATCCGAGCACTCGGCAACCGGCGGAGACTGCTCGCAGTTGGACGGGAAATACGAGAGGTACCTCTTGATCACCTCGATGCACTCGGCGTCGTCGGCTACCTCGAGGTCTCCGACCCCGGACTTGCGGCAGTGGACCTTGGCGCCTCCGAGATCCTCCATCGATATCTCCTCGCCGGTCACCGCCTGTGTCAGATGCGGGCCGGCGAGCGCCATCGCGCCCTGACCCGAGACCATCGGGACGAAGTCCGACAGCGCGGGAATGTAGGCGGTGCCGGCGGCACAGGGCCCCATCATCGCGGCGACCATCGGGACCACTCCGGACAACACGACCTCCTCCTGGAAGAGGTGACCAGAGCCGGCGAAGAGTGACCCCGCCGCCTCCTGGATCCTCGCACCGGCCGAGTCGAGCAGCCAGATCAGTGGCATGCGCTGTTGAAGAGCCATCTCACGCATGCGGGTGACCTTGAGTTCACCGGTCATGCCCATCGAGCCGGCCATCACGGTGAAGTCGTAGGCGGCGATCGCACAGTCGCGACCGTCGACCTTGCCCCAGCCTGTGATCACGCCGTCGGCCGGTGCGTCCTTGCCATCCATCGAGCGCTGCGAGAAGTGCGGGGTGCCGTGGATTCCGAGTTCGGTGAAGCTGCCTTCGTCGCAGAGCAGATCGAGACGCTCACGGGCGGTCAGCTTGCCGCGCTCGTGCTGGACCGCGATCTTCTCCTCGCCACCTCCAAGGCGCGCTTTCTCGCGGCGCTGATCGAGATCGTCGACCAGCTCACGCATCTTCTTCCCGGGTTCGTTCTTCTCCTGGTCGCTCATCGCCCCTTCCATTCCGGGTCGCGCTTCTCGAAGAAAGCGGATACCCCCTCGCGGATGTCTTCGGTCGAGAAGGTGAGTGACAGTTGAGAGCGCAGCATCTCGAGCGCGTCCTCGAAAGCCATGTCCTGCTGTCTGTACATCGCGTCGTGGCCGAGCCGCATCAGGACAGGGCTCTTGGATGCGAGGCGCGTGGCCCAGTCGGCGACAGCATCGTCGAACTCGTTCACCGGGACCACCTTGTTGGCCAGGCCGCAGGCAACCGCATCCTCGGCCGAGATCTGCTCACCGAGGAGCATCATCTCGTTGACCTTCTTGCGCGGGACGTTGCGGTAGATCAGGGCCATGATCATGTAGGGGAAGGCACCGACGTTGATCTCCGGCGTGCCGAACCGCGCTCCCTCACGGACGATCACTAGATCGCAGGAGAGCGCAAGCCCCATCCCTCCGGCGAGCACGTGGCCGTTCGCCGCACACAGCGAGGGCTTGCCGAGCTTCGGCATCAGCGAGAAGAACTCGAGGAAGAGATCCGAGGCGAAGTGCTTCTCTACCAGAGGGGTCTCGGCGGCGAACCCCCCGAGGTCAGCTCCTGCGCAAAAGACCTTGTCCCCGGCCCCAGTCAAGACCACTGCGCGAACATCGTCGTCGTCTCGAGCCTGCTTCATCGCGTCGACCAACGCGGCGAGCAGATCACCGTTCAGGGCGTTGCGCTGATCGGGACGATTCAAGGTGACGGTTGCGACTCCGTCGACGACCTCGTAAAGGAGCTCTTCAGGCATGCGGTGAGGAGGCTAATGGATTCACAGCCGGCGGCCCACGCCCAACCGCCTCGACGTGAGTGACCGATTCCACAGACCGTCCCCGCACTCCGCGTGAGCCAGCCGGTATCTTTCCGAGTCTGGTACCGCAAATCCGGTCGGTAGCCGCTGGGCTTCATCAAGGCGCCGAACCGGCCAACCCAAGCGAAAAGGAGCCAAGAAGTGGCCACCAAGACCAAGGACTCGACCACGACCAACGGCAATGGCAACGGAGCGTCAGCTGTCGTCAAGCCCGACTACGAGGGAGTCAGCCAGAAGCACTTCATCTTCAGCGACGAACACGAGCAACTTCGTGAATCGATCCGCGCCTTCGTGCAGAAGGAACTCGCTCCCCACGCTGAGGAGTGGGAGGAGACCACTTTCCCGAACTCGGTCTTCGAGCGGATGGGAGAGCTCGGGTTCCTCGGACTCGACAAGCCCGAGGAGTACGGCGGACAGGGCGGCGATTACTACACCTCCCTGGTCCTCGCCGAGGAGCTGACCCACGCCCATTCGGGCGGTCTGGCGATGGGCGTTGCGGTCCACACCGACATGGCCATGCCCCCGATCCTCGCCTTCGGTACCGAAGAGCAGAAGCAGGAGTGGGCGGTGCCGGCGATCCAGGGCAAGAAGATCCTCTGCCTCGGCATCACCGAACCCGATGCCGGATCCGACGTATCGGCGATCAAGACCACCGCCAAGAAGGACGGCGACGAGTACGTGATCAACGGCTCGAAGACCTACATCACGAACGGCCATCGCTCCGACGTGATCGTGCTGGTCACCAAGACCGACACCGAGGCTGGTTACGACGGCTTCACCCTGTTCCTCGTCCCGATGGACACGGAGGGTGTGATCCGCGAGAAGAAGCTCGAGAAGCTGGGGATGCACGCATCCGACACCGCACTGCTCGCCTTCCAGGATGTGCGCGTCCCGGAGTCGGCCGTACTGGGCGAGATCGGCAAGGGCTTCTACCACATCATGTGGGAGCTCCAGGGAGAGCGTCTGATCGGCGCCGCCGGCTGTGTCGCCGGAGCCGAGAGGGCATTCGAGAAGACCCTCGAGTTCGCCAAGGAGCGGAAGGCGTTCGGTCGCCCGATCGGTAACTTCCAGGCGATCCGCCACAAGTTCGCTGACATGGCGACCAAGATCGAGTCTGCCCGCCAGCTGACCTACATGACCGCCTGGCGATTCAACAACGGTGAGTACCCGGTTCGCGAGATCTCGATGGCGAAGCTCTACGCGGCCCAGGTCGCCTGCGAGGTCGCCGATGAGTGCCTGCAGATCCACGGAGGCGCCGGATACATGAAGGAGTACGGCATCGAGCGGGTCTGGCGCGACATGCGCCTCAACCGCATCGGTGCCGGCACCGACGAGGTCATGCTCGACGTGATCGGTCGCTCTTACGGCCTCTAGGCCGGCGGTGGAAGTCAAGGGTCTCCCCGAAGCGCCGGGCAACCGGCGCCTCGTCCCACCCTTCACCGAGGAACACTCCGAACTCCGCGAATCGATCCGCTCGTTCGTCGAGCGGGAGCTGGCTCCCCGCGCCGACCAATGGGAAGAGGAGAGGTGGTTCCCCGACTCGGTCTTCGAGCGGATGGGAGAGCTCGGGTTCCTCGGACTCGACAAGCCCGAGGAGTACGGCGGGCAGGGTGGTGACGCGGTGCACGAGGCCGTCCTGGCCGAGGAGCTGGCCCGGTGCGGCTCCGCCGGACTCGCGGCCGGTATCGGGGCTCACGTGGCCATCGCCACTCCGCCGGTCTGGAAGTTCGGAACCGAGGACCAGCGACAGCGGTACGTCGTGCCAGCGATCAAGGGTCAGAGGATCGCGGCGCTCGGCATCACCGAGCCGGATGCCGGCACGGATGTCGCTTCCCTGAGGACCCGCGCCGAGAAGGTCGAGGGTGGCTGGCAGGTGAACGGCGAAAAGACCTATATAACCAACGGGGTTCGGGCCGGGTTCCTGGTCGCCGCGGTTCGGACTGGTGGGGAGTCACACGACGGCATCTCCTTCCTGATCATCGACACCGATCAGCCCGGATACCGCTCATCGAAGCTCGAGAAGATGGGTTGGCACGCCTCTGACACGGCCCTGATCTCTCTCGAGGACGTGGTCGTCCCCGAGGAGAACCTGCTCGGAGAGGAGGGTGGTGGATTCAAGTTGATCATGGCCAACTTCCAGTGGGAGAGACTGTTCATGGCACTCGGTTCGGTCGCGGGGATGGAGCGGTGCATCGAGCGGACTCTGGAATTCGCATTGGAGCGCGAGGCGTTCGGTCGTCCGATCGGCAACTTCCAATCGATCCGGCACAAGTTCGCCGGGATGGCGACCACGATCGAGGCGGGGCGGGCGGTCACCTACCACGCCCTTCGAAGATTCGTCGCCGGCGAGGACGCAACAAGAGAGGTGACCATCGCAAAGTTGAAGACCCAGCGCGACGCATTCGAGGTTGCCGACACCTGCCTGCAGATCCACGGCGGCGCTGGATACATGGTCGAGTACGGCATCGAGCGGGCCGCCAGAGACGCCCGACTGGGTCCGATCGGCGGCGGAACCGACGAGATCATGCGAGAGATCCTCGGCAAGCTCTCGGGCCTCTAGGACGAGGTCGGCTCTCGGGCTGACCCGATCCGGCGAAATCGTCAAGAATGGCCGCAGCCGAGTCCTCCATAACTTGGAAGTCGACCCGCGGTTGACGTGGGCGTTAAACCAGAAACGAAAGGAAGCCCAACTTGGGACTGCTTGAAGGAAAGAGCGAAATCATCACCGGATCAGCGCGAGGAATCGGGCGCGCGACCGCTGAACTCTTCGTTGCCGAGGGAGCGAAGGTCCTGATCAACGACCTCGATGCCGATGTGGCCGAAGAGGCATCGAACGAGATCGACGGGGAAACCGCTGTGTTCGCGGGGGACCTGACCGCAGACGGAGCGGCCGACGATCTGGTCAAGGCGGGGCTGGACGCCTTCGGCGAGATCGACATCGTGGTCAACAACGCCGGCTACACCTGGGATGGCGTCGTCCACAACATGTCCGATGAGCAGTTCCAAGCCATGCTCGACATCCACACCGTGGTGCCGTTCAGGGTGATCCGTGCGATCGCCCCGTCTTGGCGCGAGGCCGCCAAGAAGGAGAAGGCGGAGGATGTGGAACGCTTCCGCAAGATCGTGAACATCTCCTCGATCTCGGGAACGATGGGTAATGCGGGGCAGGCGAACTACGCGGCAGCCAAGGCGGGTGTGACCGGCCTGACCAAGACGGTCGCCAAGGAGTGGGGCGGGTTCAGGATCAACTGCAACGCCGTCGCCTTCGGCTTCGTCGAGACGCGCCTGACCCAGGCCAAGGAGAAGGGCGAGAAGATGACCGCTGCCGGAGACAGCGGCGAGGAGGTCGAGCTGGGCATCCCCGAGCAGATGCGCGCGATGGCCTCGATGATGATCCCGCTGGGCCGCCCGGCACAGCCCGAGGAGGCAGCCGGACCGGTCTGCTTCCTCTGCTCGGAGATGTCCAACTACATCCACGGTCAGGTGATCAACGTGACCGGTGGCCAGTTCACGGGGATGTACTCCTAGCCGGAGTAGCTCCGCCGACAAGTGTTGCTCTCGGGGCGCCCACGCACACCAAGTGCGGGGAGCCCCGTCTCGTTTCGGGCTACCTCCTCGCCTGATACCTTCCCAGGGAGGCTTTGGAGAGAGTCTCTAGTCGAGGGCGCAACTTGCGGCCGGTTGGCGGGTTTTCCAGACAGGGAAGGAAGAGACAGGCGTGAATACACAGTCCACACCGGTAAACCGAAGCGCACGCGTGGTCGCGGCTGCGTTGATCGGAGTCGCGATGGCGGCGGGCGTCACCATGCTCTCCAAGACCACCGATCTGGCATCCGGTGCCTCCCAGCGCAATACGGGCGGAGTCCCGCAGGCCACCTGCTTCTGGTTCGGAGCCGCGACGATGAGCAACCCTGCGACCAACCTCGCTTACCCCGAGGAGTCCGCGATCTACTGGGGCGCACGATTTCGGCTGCCGACCGGGGCCACCCTCTTGCTCGACGGCAAGTACCCCCACGCCCGCTTCATGTCTCTGAACGCCTATCTGGACAAGGCCTCGACCGATGACCTCTTCGACACGGAGATCCGACCGAATCGGGGCAGCGTCAATCCGTATCTACGCGGAGCAAAGCGCTACGCCAAAAACCGCGCGTACACCGTCTCCGTTCCGGGACCGGGGACTCCGACCGCCGGTTTGAAGAACGTGCTCGACTCCCAGGCGGACGGCGAGGGAATCCAGGAGCTGATCTACCGCGTCTACATGCCCGATGCCCAATCGGATCGCTCGACCGGAGCCCTCCCCAAGCCGAGTGTCCGGCTGCGCAGCGGCAAGGTCCTGCGTGGAGCCAAGGCATGCAAGCTGATCAACGACTCCCAACGGTTCTTCACGATGCAGACGATGCCGTCGAATATCTACACGGCACTGGTCAACGCTGCCGGAAGCGATCCGGCGTCGAACCCCGCTCAGGATCCACTGCGGTGGGAAAAGTACTTCAACCTCTCGCTCGCGCTCTCGATCTTCTCCTACGGGGCAACTGACGAGTCGAGTCGGGCAACTGCAAAAGCCCTCGGCGAGCAAGGCGCCTACTACGACAACAAAGCCGTCAAGTACCTGGTCGGACCGATCAACCAGAGCCACGGCAAGGTGTTGATGCTCCAGGGCAAGCTGCCCACCACCCCGAGGAGCGGCAAGAGCGTGAAGACGATGGGTTTTGGCCAGATGCGCTTCTGGTCGGTCTGCGAGAACTCTTCGCCGGTCGAAACGAGAGGTATCGACTGCGTGAACGATGCCGAGCTGCAGGGGCTGATCGACGCCGACCGCAACTACACGATCGTCGTCAGCCGCTCCGTCGATCGCCCGGCCGAGGCAGTCGCCGGCTGCAAGGTCGCTTGGCTCGACTGGGGCGAGGCAACCGACATCCTGGGCCGTCGTTCGGGAACCCTCGTCATCCGCAACCTCGGCTCAGACCCGACCTTCGCCAATTCCGCCCAGAAGATCACTCTCGACGACGTGGACGTGACCAAGAACGACAACGGTGGTGTCAGCACCGACAACCAGCGTGGCGTGATGGGTGAATACCTTCCCACGGGTACCTACTTCGCAAACAAGACCGATTTCGACAACAGCTTCGACTGCACGGGGTAAGATTCCGCGCAGGGAAAAAGGCGTGCCGCCGGCTCGCCGAAACCAATAGGGAGGATCTGAGAAGAGATGACGACCATGACCAACGAGACTTCGACAAACCGGACTGCGCGGCTGGCTGGCGTACTCGCCACCTCGGCGCTCGCGTTCGGACTGATCGCCGCAGGAGCCTCTGCAGCGGTTCCGCAGGGTCCCAGTGGAAACGCTTTCTACAACGCGCCGGACCGGGTGGTCAGGAAGGCGCCTCACGGAAAGGCTCTGCGGGCGCAGGCCGCGCCGCAACAGTTCCAGGACACCTACGGCGGTGCCACCGTGAAGAAGATCCTCTACAAGTCGACCGACGGCAGGAACCGTCCGGTCGAGGTCTCGGGTCTCCTGATGGTGCCGAGCGGCACCGCGCCCCCGGGCGGTTGGCCGCTGATCACCTGGCTACACGGCACCACCGGTCTGGCCGATGAGTGCGCGCCTTCCCGCGACACAGCCGAGGAGCTCGGTGGCGGGTACATCGCTTATGCGAATGCCACCATCAACAACTGGCTCGAAGACGGCTACGCGGTGGTCGCCACCGACTACCAGGGTCTCGGCCCTCCCGGCCTCCACGAGTACCTGATCGGAACCTCAGAGGGCAAGTCGGCGCTGGATTCAGTACTCGCGGCTCGCCAGGTCAACACGGCGATCGGCAACAAGTACGCCATCGCAGGGCACTCGCAAGGCGGACACGCCGCTCTCTGGGCGACCAAGTTGGCCCGACGCTACCTGAGGAACCACACCTTGGTCGGCACGGTGGCCTACGCCCCCGCATCGCAGTTGAGCGAGCAGGCTCACCTGATCAACCAGTTCACCACGAACGGGGGACTCGCAGGTCTCGCTCTCCAGATCATCAAGGGAGCATCGACCCAGATGAGCAAGGACATCACCAAGGTCCTGAACCCGAGGGTGCTCTCCAGGACCGACGCCGGCCTCTCTTCCGGCGGCAGGTCCCTCTGGCAGCGGATCGACTACGAGTGTTCGGGTGAGATCGGCAACGCGGCTGGAGGCCCCTCGGGTATAGCGGCGGCCGACCTGCTGATGGACAACGATCTCGGCACCGGCGGGGTGTTCAACAACCCGATCGCACGCGATCTGGACCGGGTGCTGAAGGCCAACAACCCGCTGTTCAATAACGTGCCGACACCGGTCTACGTGCCTCAGGGTTCAGCCGACGGCACTGTGTTCCCGTTCTTCACCAACGACCACCCCGCGAGTGTGAACGTGTTCGGCACTGGTCTCGTCTACCTGCTGAACCAAGGCCGCGGCAACGCTGATGTGACCTACCAGAGCTTCCCCGGCCTCGACCATACGTCGGTCATCACCGACTCGGTGCCGACGGCAGCTGTCGACGCGAAGCTCGCCGCCTGGTTCTAGAACCGGCTCAGCAAGACGGATTCGAATCGACCGGGCCCGCGCAAGCGGGCCCGTTTCGTTCCTGTCTGCAGTGGAGCGAGGCCCTAAGTTGCGCAACCTAGTCGACGCTCTCGACCAACTGCCGAGCGCAGGCGCATATCTCACCGGGGTTTCCGCCCTCGCGCACTCCAACCAGGCCGAGGCCTTGGGCTTCAGCAGGATCGAGCGCCAACTCTCCCACCACGGCCAGGCACGGGATGCCTGCCTCGAGACTGCGCCCAGCCACCTCGGCTACCCACTTGCCCTCGCCGGTGCTCGGGTCGAGTCGTCCTTCTCCTGTGAGGACGCAGTCAGCTCTCGAGAGGGCCTGATCGAATGAGAGCAGATCCAGCACCCTCGCCGCGCCCGAAACGAGGCGGGCCCCGAACCAGCTCCAGAGGCCACCACTCAGGCCGCCGGCCGCACCTGTGAGCTCGATCCCGGTTGGGTCGCGCGGCATCTCCGTCGCGAGTTTGCCGAGGCGCTGTTCGAGTTCCGCGACCTGGGCGAGGTCAGCGCCCTTCTGCGGGGCGAACACCCGTGGACAGTCCTCCCAGCTGGTTCGGGCGTCACAGAGCACCGTGACCGGATGGGCCTCGCTGTCGAAGCCCGATTCCCTCATGACCTCTACCGCTCCTCGTACTCCGTCAGTGGTCGCGGAGCCACCCGCTGCCACCAGGATCTCCCCCGCGCCCGCGGCGGCCGCAGCCCCTAAGAGCTCGCCCGTTCCCCGGGTATCTGCAGCCAACGCGTCTCGCTCGCTCTCCGGCACGAGGGTGAGTCCACTTGCCGCCGCCACCTCGACCACGGCTCGACCGTCATTCAGGAGCACGAATCCAGCCTGGACCGGCTGGCCGAGAGGGTCGTGAGCCGCCACCCTGCGGGCCTCTCC
>JBJTBI010000060.1:0-19686 GCA_046091265.1 bacterium | reverse complement strand
GGGGAGCAGGGTGTGGCGCGAATAGCGCATGCGCTGTTCGGGGGTCATGCCCTCGGCGAAGATGACCGGCTTGCCGTCTGCCTGCCAGGCGTCGATACCTCCTGTCACGTTGGCGGCGTTCGTGTAGCCGAGCTCCTCCTGTAGCGCATGAACGGCGCGTGCAGATCGCGCACCGGACTTGCAGTAGACGACGAGGCGAGCATCCTTGTCTGCGGAGATCTCCGATGCGCGCGCAAGGACCTCGCCCTGAGGTACCAGGACAGCGTCCGCGAGGTGGGCCTCCTCGTACTCGTGGGGCTCACGCACGTCGACCAGGACGACATCTCCATCGGCCAACTCGTCCTGAGCCTGATCGACGGAGATCTCCTCGATCTTGGCCTGGATCTCTTCTATGGGCAGTGTGCCTGTGCTCATGTCAGCCTCGGTCCTCTCTTCGGGTTACCCCCGGCCGATAACCGGAAACCCGATCAGCTTTGCTTCATTAATGAAAGTATAGACACAGGCGGTGACCTCGACTAGGCAGCGGCCATCTCGCGCAACCGCCGCACCCGCTCCTCGGTCGGAGGGTGGGTGGAGAAGAGATGGGACATCGCGCCGGATCGGAACGGCTTCACGATGTACATCGGCTCGGCTGACTCGTTCACCTTCATCGGAATGGCCTGGGCCCCCCGGTCCAGATTCTCGAGTGCACCGGCGAGTGCGTCCGGCTTGCCGCAGATCTCGGCGCCGGTCGCATCGGCCGAGTACTCACGCTGGCGGGAGATCGCGAGTTGGATCAGGCTGGCCGCGATCGGCGCGAGCAGGGTCAGGGCCAGGGCGCCGAATAGGCCTAGCGGGGACTCGTCGTCGCCACCGAACCAGAGCAGCATGTAGCCGAGGTACGTGATCGCTCCGCCGATGGTGGCGGCGATCGACTGGATCAGGATGTCGCGATTGCGGATGTGAGCGAGCTCGTGGGCGATCACCCCGCGGAGTTGGTCCTCCGGAAGCAACTCGACGATACCCGCCGTCACCGCCACCGCGGAGTTCTTCGGACCACGTCCAGTCGCGAAAGCGTTTGGCTGCTTCTCCTCGATGATGTGGAGGCTCGGCTTCGGCAGGTCCGCCTTCTCAGCGAGTTCGGCGACCATGCGATGTAGGCCCGGGGCCTCGTCTTCGCCGAGAGGCCTCGCTCGGGCCATCTTGAGGGCGATCTTGTCGGAGAACCAGTAGGCGCCGAGGTTCATCACCGCTCCGATGATCAGGAACGTCAAGGCGGTCCTCGGCCCACCGATCAGGGCTCCGATGACGACGAAAAGCCCCATCAGGAACGCCATCAGGAGTCCGGTTCTGAATGATGCAGCAACGATCGATCTTGTCGACTAGCAGTACATGCTCGCGAACCCTCTTCGTCCCTCTGCTTGGCGCTAGAGGATTCAGTATATACGCTTATCCGACTAGTCAGGTAGGATTTAAACATGCTCTTCTCCACGAAAGCCGAATACGGAGTGCGGTTGATGGTCGAACTGGGCCGCCAACCGGACGGCAAGCCAGTGTCTCTCGCGGCGATCGCCGAATCTGAGAACCTGCCCCTCTCCTACATGGAACACCTGGTGGCGAAACTCCGAAACGCTGGCCTCGTGGTCAGCCAGCGAGGGGCCCACGGCGGCTACACCCTCGCCAGACCAGCTGCGGAGATCGACATGCTCGAGGTGGTTCAGGCGCTCGAGGACACGATCGCACCGATGGAGTGCTTCCACGACACCCCTGAGGGCAGGGTCTCCTGCTCACATCAGGACGACGCCGACCATGCCTGCGCCACCAAACTCCTGTGGACCAGGGTTCAGGGAGGCGTCAACAAAGCGCTTTCCGGGACTACCGTGGCTGAACTGGTCAAGTTCGCGGACGGCGACGTCCGGCGTGCTTCGCTAGCGGCACACAGCTAGCGCGATACTTCCAACCCGAAACCGAGAAGGAGCAAGAGATGGCCGAACTAGAGATCCGAAACCTCCACGTGAAGGTCGAGGACAAGGAAATCCTCAAAGGACTCGACCTCGACGTAGACAAAGGGAAGATCCACGCCCTGATGGGACCCAACGGATCCGGCAAGTCGACACTTGCGAACACGATCATGGGTCACCCGGCGTTAGAGGTGACTGAGGGAACCATCACCTTCAAGGGCGAGGACATCACCGAAGCCGATCCAGACGAGCGTTCGCGGATGGGGCTGTTCATGGCCTTCCAGTACCCGGTGGCGATTCCCGGAGTCACCGTCGCCAAGTACCTGCGAATGATCGTCAACGCCCATCGCGAGGCTGCTGGCGAGGATCAGATCAGCTTGAAGGACTTCCGGAAAGAGACAGAGGCCGCGATGGAGATGTGCGACATCCCGAAGGAGTTCTCCTCCCGCTACCTCAACGACGGGTTCTCCGGTGGAGAGAAGAAGCGTATGGAGGTCCTGCAACTGGCGATGCTGAAGCCCGCTCTCTCGGTACTCGATGAGACCGACTCGGGTCTCGACATCGATGCGCTCAAGGTCGTGGCGGATGGGGTCAACCGCTACGCGGGGCCCGGAATGGGTGTCCTGATCATCACCCACTACCAGCGCATCCTCCACATGGTCGAGCCCGACACGGTCTACGTCATGTACGACGGTCGGATCGTCAAGCAGGGTGGTCCCGAGCTGGTGGGTGAGCTCGAAGAGCGCGGCTACGGCTGGATCACCGAGGAGATCGAAGCAGCAAAGTGAGTACAGCCGTGGAAATGCAGCTCGATCTGGAGAAGATCCGGGCTTCGTTCCCCGCCTTGAGCAGGGAGATCCACGGCAAGCCTGTTGCGTACCTCGACAGCGCCGCCAGCTCCCAACGGGTCGAGGCCTCTCTCCAGGCGGTCGACCGCTACGAGCGACGTCATCACTCGAACGTGCATCGCGGCGCCCACACCCTCTCGGCCGAGGCGACCGCTGCATACGAAGGCGCGCGAGCCACGGTGGCCGACTTCATCGGCGCCAGCGACCGCAACGAGATCGTCTTCTGTCGGAACGCGACCGAAGCGATCAACATCGTCGCCCGTAGTTGGGGAGAGACCAATCTGCGAGAAGGTGACAGGGTCGCTCTCACGGTCATGGAGCATCACTCCAACATCGTTCCGTGGCAGCAACTCGCCGAGCGCAAGGGAATCGAGATCGAGTGGATAGGACTGTCCGAGAACAGCCAGCTCGACCTCGATGCACTGGACGCCGCCCTCGACAAGGGAGTAAAGCTGGTCGGGGTCACTCATCTCTCGAACGTACTCGGCACCGTCGATCCGCTGGCAGAGATCTCGCGGCGTGCCCACACTGCCGGCGCTTTGGTCATGGCCGACGGCGCGCAGGCTGCCCCCAAGTTGCCGCTGTCGGTCGCCGACCTGGACGTTGACTTCTACGCCATGAGCGGACACAAGCTGTACGGCCCGACCGGGATCGGTGTTCTCTGGGCCAGGAAGGACCTGCTCGCGGAGATGCCTCCGTTCATCGGTGGTGGGTCGATGATCAAGAAGGTGACGCAGGAGGGGACCACCTTCGCCGATCCGCCGGCGCGGTTCGAGGCAGGCACCCCTCCGATCGCCCAGGCGATCGGACTCGCTGCTGCCTTGAGATGGCTACAAGGGCTGGGGATGGATCTGGTGAACGCCCACGAGCGGGAGATCACCGACTACGCGCTGAAGAGACTCGCGGAGGTTCCCGGTCTGCAGGTGTTCGGTCCCGCTCCGTCGGTCGATCGAGTGGGACCCGTCTCGTTCGTGATGGACGGCATCCACCCCCACGATGTGGCGGAGATACTCGACCGTCATGCGGTGGCGGTGCGTTCCGGACATCACTGCGCCCAGCCGCTGATGGACTACCTCGGCGTGCCGGCCACGACCAGAGCGAGCTTCGCGGTGCATACCGATCGGTCCGAGATCGATCGACTGATCGAGGGCCTGCTCGACGCTCGACGGGTCTTCAAACTCTGATCGCTGCCGAGGTAGGCCGAAATGGATGAGCTATACCGCGACCAGATCCTCGAGCACTACAAGCGCCCGCACAACTTCGGGAAGCTCGACGAGTACGACCTCGATTTCGAGGACACCAATCCGCTCTGCGGGGACGAGCAGCACGTATTCATCAAGTTGGACGACGACGGCAGGGTCGAGAAGGTCTCGTTCGAAGGCCAGGGCTGTGCGATCTCGACTGCGGCCACCTCTCTGCTGACCGACGAACTTGGCGGGTTGACCCGAGACGAACTGCTCCAGATACCGAAAGAGAAGGTGCTCGAACTGCTCGGGATCGAGATATCCGCCACTCGGATGAAGTGCGCGCTCCTGGGACTGAAAGCCGTCAAGGGAGCCAGGGGCGGCGCCGCGGCCCTCAGGGGTGGAGGGGGGGCGCCCCGCGCTGCCGCGGGGGAGGAGCGGGTATGGGCGCCAGCCACCACCACTGGCCGCGGATAAAATCCGACCTGTAAGGTAGGAATAGGTATCGACACTGACATGACCGAAAACGAAAGAGAAATCCAGGGAAATCGAGTGATCGAGGTTTGTTCCTCCTCGGAGCTGCCGCCTGGCGAGGTGAAGATCGTCGACGGTCCCGACGGAGTGAGGATCGGGGTATTCAACTGCGACGGGAAGTTCCTGGCGATCGAGGACCGGTGCTCCCACGACGACGGGCCCTTGGCGGAGGGGACTCTCGACGTCTCGGCCTGCACGGTCGAATGCCCCAGGCATGGCTCTCTCTTCGACCTCGAGACCGGAAGGCCCAAGACGCTTCCGGCATACGAAGCCGTACTCACCTACCCCGTAATCGTTGAAGACGACAGGATCAGGCTGGAGGTCTGAACAAATGGCAACTCCCGAACAGGCAGTGACCCAACGACCCGCAGAAGAAGAGGGTCTGACCGAGATCAACTCCGACTACAAGGAGAAGTTCGGCTTCTCCGACCCCGAGACCGGATACGTCTACAAGGCGCCAAAGGGCCTGACCAAGGAACTCGTCGAATCGATCTCCGAATACAAGGACGAGCCGCAGTGGATGCGTGACTTCCGCCTGAAAGCACTCGAGCACTTCGAATCGCGTCCGACCCCGCAGTGGGGTGGCGATCTCGACCAGATCGACTTCGACGACATCCACTACTTCGTCCGTGCGTCTGAGCGGCCCGAGCGGAGCTGGGACGATGTCCCAGAGGACATCAAGGAGACCTTCGACCGACTGGGGATTCCAGAGGCTGAGCGTCAGTTCCTCGCTGGGGTCGGCGCGCAGTACGAATCCGAGGTCGTCTACCACCAGATCAACGAGGAACTCGAGAAACAGGGCGTGATCTTCCTCGACATGGATACCGCCCTCCGCGAGCACGAAGACATCGTCCGTGAGCACTGGGCGACCGTCATCCCCGCCAACGACAACAAGCTCGCCGCGCTCAACTCGGCGGTCTGGTCGGGTGGATCATTCGTCTACGTGCCGAAGGGCGTCAAGGTCGAAATGCCCCTGCAGGCCTACTTCCGGATCAACACCGAGAACATGGGCCAGTTCGAACGGACATTGATCATCGCCGAGGACGGCTCGGATGTGCACTACATCGAAGGTTGCACCGCTCCTGTCTACTCGACCGACTCCCTCCATTCCGCTGTGGTGGAGATCATCGCCAAGCCCGGTGCGAGGGTGCGTTACACGCCCGTCGTGAACTGGTCCCAGAACGTCTCGAACGTGGTCACCAAGCGGGCGGTCGCACACGAGGACGCGACGATGGAGTGGGTCGACTGCAATCTCGGGTCGAAGCTGACCATGAAGTATCCGTCGATCTACCTGATGGGGGAGCGAGCGCATGGAGAGATCCTCTCGATCGCTTTCGCCGGCGAAGGCCAGCACCAGGACGCTGGAGGGAAGATCGTCCACACCGCGCCGAACACGACCTCGTCGATCTTTTCGAAGTCGATCTCGAAGGACGCCGGTCGCACCAGCTACCGCGGTCTGCTCGAGATCGCAGACGGGGCATCCGAGTCGAAGTCCAAGGTCGTCTGTGACGCCCTGTTGCTCGATGAGAAATCGAGATCCGACACCTACCCGACGATCCGGATAGGCGAAGACGACGTCGACGTGGGGCACGAAGCCACCGTCTCCAAGATCGGTGAGGAACAGGTCTTCTACTTGCAGTCGCGGGGTCTCAGCGAGGAAGAGGCCTCCAAGATGATCGTCAACGGCTTCATCGAGCCGATCACCAAGGAACTCCCGATGGAGTACGCGGTGGAGATGAACCGGTTGATCGAGTTGCAGATGGAAGGCTCGATCGGCTGAGTGCCGATCAGCCGATCCGGACTACTTCTATGAGCGCACCTGCTCTGCCCACCAAGAAGACCCCGGGGTGGGAGTTCACCGACCTCGAGGGCCTCGATGATGCTGGCTTCACTCCTGCGCAGCCAGGGGAGGGCGATGCCCGGGAGAGGGCAACCGCACCGCTTACCGTGCCGGAGGGCTCCGTAGAGCTGGTCCAAGTCGACGGTGGGTGCCTGAATGGCTCTGCAGCGACCACCGGGGACGCTCCATCCGAGCCAACCGTGTGTTCTCTCGAGGCGGCGCGCGAAGCCTGGCCGAACTTGATCGGTGAGAGGCTCGGAACGCTCGTCGATTCGAACGACCCCTTCGTCGCGAGGAACGACGAGAACTGGCGCGGAGGTGCCTTCGTATACGTACCCAAGGGGCAACGACTCGAGGGGACCGTCGGGCTCGAGGCGATCCAGTCCAGTCGAGAATCAGCGCTCTCCTACCGGACCCTGATCATCCTCGAGGAGGCTGCCGAGGCGGAGGTCTGGGAACAGTGGCTCACGGCAGAAGGTCTGGATGACACGATCTTCAACACCGTGACCGAGATATTCGTCGGCCCTGCCGCGAACCTCCGATACGTCAATGCCCAGCATCTCACCAAATCGGGCTGGGTGTTCGCCAGCCAGCGGGCGGAGGTCGAACGCGAAGGGTCCCTCGACTGGGTTTCGCTCGGCTTCGGTGGCGGAGGCGGAAAGGTTCGGATGGACACACGCCTTGCCGGTCGAGGCTCGGACGCGAAGGTAACCGGCGCCTACGCGGGGAACGGATCCCAGCACCTCGACTTCGACACCACCCAAGTCCACGGCGCCCCCTCCACCACCTCTGATCTGGCCTTCAGGGGAGTACTGGCAGACACCGCGACCTCGGTATGGCGGGGGATGATCCGGGTCGAGCCAGGTGCACAGCAAACCGATGCCTTCCAGGAGAGCCGCAACCTACTGCTCTCTCGTGAGGCGCACTCGGACGCGATCCCCGGTCTCGAAATCGAGGCGGACGACGTGCGGTGCACCCACGCCGCCGCGGTCGCACAGCTCGATCCCGAGCAGCTCCATTACCTGCGCTCGCGAGGCCTTCCTGAAGAGAGTGCCCGCAAAGTCGTGATCGAGGGGTTCCTCGAGTCCCTGGTGGAACGGCTCTCCGACGGTCCCGTCAGAGAGCAGGTCTCAGATGCCCTCGAGAACCGCCTCGGCGAGATCCTAGTCTGAGCGACCGCCGGGAAACTAACTTCGACAGCTCGAGCAGGTCCCCCTGATCACGACCTCGTGAACGGTGGCGGTGTGCTTACGTCCGTCGGCAAGATCGTGGATCGCTCGCTCGAGCCTCTCGTCCTCGAACGGAGTGATCCTTCCACACCTCTCACAGACGAGGTGATGGTGATGCTCGCCACCCGGGATAACCGGTTCATACATACGTGAACCCTCACCGAGATCCGTCTTCTGGACCAACCCCATGCCTTCGAGGGCTTCCAGGGCCCTGTAGACACTCGCGATGCCTACGGCGGAACCCTTCCGCCTCAGTTCATCGCAGATCTCTTGTGCAGACCGACAGCAACTCTGCTGCGCAAGAAGATCTACCACCTGAGATCGTGCGCCGCCTGAACGCAGTCCGACTCCCCCGAGGGACTCCACAGCAAGGTCCCTCCAAGTTGCCCCCGGTGCTTTGGGTGCGGTTGCCACTCAGCCATCTTAGCCAACGATGTTGATATTCATTATCGTCAGGATATGGTCGAGAGCAAACCATTGGCTGACGAGTCCGAGGGGCTGCGCATCTCAGACTTGGCGGTCGACTACCCGGCTGGAAGAGCTCTCGATGGCTTGAATTTCGAGGTTCCCCGTGGAGCGAGCCTCGCAGTGCTCGGGCCTAACGGAGCCGGTAAGACGACGCTCCTGCACGCGATTGCGGGTCTCATCGGAACCAGCCACGGAGAGATCAATCCCGGGGCTGGGACGGTTGCTCTGGTGCCTCAAGAGATCTCGGTCGAGCCGATGTTTCCGATCACTGCGCTCGACGTCGTGCGTATGGGGCGCTATCAGGCACTGGGTATGTTCGGAAGGTTCCGGAAATCTGACCATGATTTGGTTGCCAAGGCCTGTAGCCAACTCGAGATCGGCGAATTCTCCGAGATGCGATTCGGGAACCTGTCAGGTGGCCAGAAGCAACGGGTCCTGCTCGCTCAAGTGGTTGCCCAAGATGCTGGTCTGATCCTCCTCGACGAACCCTTTGCAGGGGTAGATGTGCCGACCGTGGAGGCAATCAAGTCATTGATCAGCGCTTGGGGGTCCTCCGGTCGCACCGTGATCGTGACTACCCATGACCTCGAGAGCTCGGCACGCGACTACGATTTCGTGGCCGCGATCAATCGAAAGCTCGTTGCATTCGGTCCCGCGGATAGAACCCTCAGCGAAGAGGTTCTGACTACGACTTTTGCGGGGCGCATTGCACGAGTGGGCGACTTCATAGTCGATACCGCTCACCACCACCATGGAGCAGGCTGAGGTGGACTTCCTGACAGACCCCTTCAGTCAGGAGTTCGTCGTCCAGGCAGCGATCACGGCGGCACTCGTCGGGATCCTTTGCGCAGTAGTCGGCTGCTTCGTGGTCCTGCGCGGACTCGCTCTGATGGCCGACAGCCTCGCCCACGGTGTCCTTCCGGGGGTCGCGATCGCGTTCATGATCACGGCCAATCGTGACGGGCTCGAGCCCGACCGCTTGGCGATTACCGTGGGGGCCCTGATGGCTGGTCTGGTCACGGCCGCCGGCACAAGCGCGATTCTGCGCCGCTCCCAACTCAACGCCGATACCGCTGCGGCGGTCGCCTTCGTCTTCATGCTCTCGCTGGGAGTGGTGTTGATATCGAGAGTGGAGGGCTATGCAGTCGATCTCAACTCCTTCCTCTTCGGCGATGTACTCGCATCGGACGGGTCCGCGGCGATTACCTCGGCGGTTCTCTGCACGGTTGTCCTTGCAGCCGTAGCAGTTCTCTACCGACCGTTGCTTCTGCTCTCGTTCGATGCAAGGCGGGCGGCTGCACTTGGTGTGCCGGTGAAGATGATCGAGTCTCTCCTAATGGTCTTGATCACGGTCGCGGTCGTCGCAGGATTCCTGGTGGTCGGATCGCTTCTCGTCCTCGGAATGCTCTTGGCCCCTCCCGCAGCAGGGGCGCTGATCGCCAGACGGTTACCGGGGATGATGCTCGTATCAGCCGCCATCGCAGCGGTGAGCGCCCCGCTCGGCCTGCTTGCCTCTTGGCATATGGATCTGGCTGCCGGTGCCTCGATAGTCCTCGTTGCTGTGTCGGCCTTCATCCTGATCGCATTGGCTCGAGGCTCACGCATCTGACTGAGGCATCGTCCGGCGGTCGATGAGAGACGCCCCACGACAGTGTATGATAATGATTATCATTCCTGTCCCTACGAAAGGATCTCTTCATGCCCCCTCGCCTTAGCGCCTCAATGAAGACAGCTGGTCCACTCCTGCTCGTGATCGGCTCACTCGCAATCGTCGCTTGCGGCGACATCGGTTCCGGGAAGGGCTCGGAGGAGAAGATGAAGATCGTTGCAACCACCGGAATCCTCGCCGACATCACGCGCCAGCTGGCAGGACCCGAGGCCAACGTATCTCAGCTGGTGCCGAACGGAGCAGATGCCCACGATTTCCAGATCTCCGCGAAGGAACGTGCGGAGATCGAAAGCTCTGATCTGCTCGTCTTCAACGGCGCTGGCCTGGAGGCTGGCATTCCAGTGGAGTCATTTCCGGTCCGCAAGTTCGAACTGGTCGAGCACGCAGGGCGTCTACTCGAGGCTGGCGAAGATGAGCACAGCGAGAAACAGGAGCATGCAGAAGATTCTCACGAGGGTCACGAAGGTGCGAGTGAGCACGGATCCTTCGACCCTCATGTATGGATGGACCCGGATCGGATCGCCGCTGCAGTCCCGGCCCTTGTGAAGAGCCTCAGTGTCGTCGATCCGTCTGGCTCGGAGGGATATCGAGAGCGAGGCCTTCGTTACCAGCAAAAACTCCGCGCTTTGGTGAGGGAGATGCAGATCGAGATGGAGTCGATATATTCCGATCAGCGAAAGCTGGTTACTTCACACGACTCGATGGCCTACTTCGCCGAACGCTTCGACTTCGAGATACTCCCCACTCCCTTTCCCGCGACAGGCGCGGAGGCCGAAGGTAGTGCTGGAGCAATTGCCGAGGTCGAGGCGGCCATCGAGCAATCAGGCGTTTCAGCGGTCTTCCCTGAAGCTGAGTCGAACCCCGCTGTACTCGAAAGGATTGCTGACAGCACCGGAGTAGAGATCGTCACCGGGCTGCTGATCGAGTCGCTCGGACCGTCGGGTAGTTATCTGGAGATGATGAGATCTGATTCACGTCTGATCGATCGTGGGTTGGGCTCCTGAAGCCGCCTTCGCGGTTCTTAGACTTCACCTGATGCGAGAGATGTGGCGCACCCCGTCGGGACGCATTCATCTGGGCGCCCTGATCGCAGTGGCGGTCGCGACGATCGCGGGAGTAGTTGTGTTGTGGCCCCATGGTGAGGCGAATGTCTCCACCCCTCTACGCTCGGCCGCAACCGAACGGGCCGAGATCATCGCCCTGAGGGCGATCCCCTGTCCTACGGGTATCGAGGGCGGATGCGAAGAGGTCGAGATTCGCCTTCAGTCGGGGCCAGATAGAGATCAGATCGCCAGGATTCAGAGCCTTGGTGGCCCGGGCACGCCTGCGGAGGCAGGGCTTGAGACAGGTCAGGTCATCCGGGTTTCCTCGAGCTTCGACTCGAGAGGCTCACCGACCTATCTGATCACGGATTTCGAGCGTCGAGGATCGCTCCTTTGGTTGGCACTCTTGTTCACCGCACTGGTGGTGGCCTTCGGACGATGGCGTGGCGCCCTCTCACTGCTCGGGTTGGGCGTCGGGCTGGCAATCGTGCTGGCCTTCATCGTGCCGGCAATCCTCGATGGTTCGCCTCCGCTATGGGTTGCGATCTTCGGCTCTCTCGCAGCCATGATCGTGACCATTCTGCTCGCGCACGGCGCTGGAGCAAAGAGCGTAGCGGCCATCTTGGGGACAGCGGGTAGCTTGGTTCTAGTCGCTCTCCTGGCCTCGCTTGCCGTCGGACTGACGAACATCACTGGATTCTCATCGGAGGAATCGACCTCGCTGGCACAAAACGGAGTGCTGAACCTCGAGTCGCTCAGCGGACTCGTGCTTGCAGGGATGGTGATCGGAGCGCTCGGGGTTCTGGACGATGTCACTGTCAGCCAAGCCTCGACTGTCGTGGCACTGAGAAAGGCAAACCCGTCCCTTGGATTTCGTGGTCTGTATTCGAGAGCCGTCGAGGTTGGTCGTGATCACGTCTCAGCGACGGTGAATACGTTGGTCTTCGCCTACGTCGGAGCCTCCCTTCCGATCCTCCTGATACTCACCTCTACGGATCTTGGACTGATCGACGGGATCAACCTCGAGCTGGTGGCAAAAGAGGTGGTTGCAATGCTCGTCGGATCCATCGGCCTGATCGTGGCGGTGCCCCTCACGACCGCTATTGCAGCAGCACTCGTGGCAAAGCTCGATCCGTCGGACCTGGGTGTGACTTCGGGACATCACCACTGACAGGCGGTTCTCGTGAAACTGGACCGACTACAGGAGACCTGCCGCAGCGACCGCCGCCGCAAAGATGACAGCGGAAAGAATCAGTTTCCGCAGCCGACTCGTGCGGAGCGATCCGATGCGTGTCAACAAGACCGCTCGAAAGCCGATTGCAGTCCCCACACTCGTTGCCGCGACAGCTGCGCATTGCATACACATGACTGCAACTACTATTAGCAGTAAGGCGAGCCTCATTCTGGCGGGCTTTTCGGCAATCGCCATCACGCTGACCGGATGCGGAGGGATGGACGCTGAATCATTCGCCGAGCGGATCCGCGAGCAGGGCGTTCAGATGCAGGTTGGCAAGGAACTCCGCTCGGAGCAAGAGGGCCTGGCCGTGTACGACTTCAGGATCCCACCGATCGATTCGACCAGCGCGGAGGCTCGGGGAACTCTCGAGGTCTTCGAATCCGACGAGATGGCCAGGGAGGGATGGACCCGCTGCCTCGCCGCAGCGGACCTCACCTGCTACCGCGCCGGTGCAGTGGTCGTCGTCCTGCCGAGCGACGGCCTCGAGGCTCGGAGGTTGGCCGCTGCGATGCAGCGACTCGAGAAGTGATCGCATCAGCGCTCACGAGTTGCTGTACGAGAGCAGATAGAGACCGAGGCAGGTGAATGACACCATCACCGCAAGCAGCCAGTACTGGGAACGGAAGGCCATCTGAGGATCGCTGTAGGTAGCGATGGCGCGATCGTGGGCGAGCGCGAGACCGGCGATGTGGCCTGCGACCAGAGCGGCTACCTGCACGTACCAGACAAGGGTCACACCGACCACGCCGTAGTCGATTCCGGCATCTGCGCCCCCGAACAGGTCGGATCCAACTCCTAGAGGGTCAGAGAGCAGGTATGTGAACTGGGCCTGCTCCTGGAAGACCAGGAAGCTGAAGTAGTGGGCGACCAGGTAGGCGAGCGCGATCGGGATGAGGGTGTGGGAGAACGAGCGGATCAGGTCCTCGACCGGCGGAGAACCCTTGACGGTGTGCATCCCCTTGACACCTAGGACGAACAGTCCGCTGACAACGATCAGGACGATCGCCATCCACACGCTGCCTGCCAGACGGAACGCCGCAAGACCGCCAAGCCCGAGATCAATCAGGGCGCTGGTGGTATCGCCGATGACGCTCTGCATAGCCCCCTCCTGAGCCCCATCGAAGGTGGTGATCCCGATCGCGACCAGCACCAGCGCGGCAGACCCGGCGGGCGTCGACCACGAAGGCACGCCGGAGAGGAACTTCCTCACGCCGAGGACCCCGCCCCGCAGCTCGAGCGACGAGAGCCGAGAGAACATCTCGAAATAGACGGCGAAGGCCTCCCCCCTCTCGGACCAGACACGGATTCCGAACAGATACATCCCGAGGAAGGTCCAAACGGTGTACGCAAGTGCGAGGATGGCCACCGTCTCCGGCGTGATCAGTGAGATACCTGCGCCGCCGATCAACTCCAGCCAGCCGAAGAGGATCAACACCACGACCGCCGGCCAACGACCGAGACGCTCCGGGTACGCGAGGCCGGCACCCTTCATTCCGAGCGTCGCGGTTGCACGCGCCACCCACTCCGCGAGCGCCCTCCACGGACTCAAGTAGGCGAAGAGGTTCCCGAAGATCGCGCTGATCACGGGAACGCCGATCCAGAAGGTGACGAATACGAAGGTGACAGAGAAGTTCAGTGCCGCATCCTGAACTCCGGCCAGACCCGAGTAGACGACCAGGAATAGGCAAGCGATCCCGAACAGGCCGGAGATCAGCCTCGAAACCCGTCCGCAGAGGAGCTTCCCCAGGACCGGAGCGACTGGCCGCCATTGTTCCTCTTGGAGTCGGGGCTTCTGCCAGAGAACGGCGAAGAGGACGAAAGAGAGGATCAGTACCAGCGACGCACCCCATGCGAAGAGCCAGATCGGGAGGGGCAGATCGCTTCGACCCTGCAGAGCGTGCGCAAGCGCCTGATCAGGCAGGCCGAACGCCGCCGCCACTCCGGAGAGCGTGGCGGCGGTCATAAGCCATGGCGATCGGGCGGTCAGGTTGGCCTCACCTCGAGGGTTGCGACCAGGGAATGCGCCCCTGACACCGTGTGAGCCTCTATCTCATACGACCCCTCCAGATCAGCTGGAAAGGAGAACTTCAGCGGCCTACTCCCCTCGGCCTGCTTTGCGATGTCGTATCCGTGGACGTGGATCTCCTCAACCGAACCGTCGGGGACCACGGTGAATTCGACTCTTTCACCCGACGTGACACGAATGGTCTGCGGACCACCGACCGGCTCGCCGCCCTTCATCTGGATGATCGACTGTGCCGCCTTTGCCTCTTCGCGTGGACCGCTGGAGGTAGTGGTCACGGCGTCGCCTCCAACCGAGCCGGACTCGGATCCGCTACCGCCCTCGAGGACGAAGAAGAGCGCCACGACGACCGTCAACGCACCTCCGACCAGCAATGAAACCTTCATTTTCGAACTCATCTCGTTCCTTTCGATCGACCCGACCGGCCGAGCCGAGCGGGTACTGGGTCGACCCGCTGCTTGCGGGCCCTTCCGATCTAGACCGAGGAGGCCGGAGGTGGCCGGACAGCGAGGCCGCGCGCGAGGAGCGACTCCAGTCCGAAGGCGAAGAGGCCGTGCCCCCGGCGACCATGGCCGAGGTTCAAAGGAGGGCGTCGTCGGCACCTCGCCACGGCTTCTACTCCCAACCCGTGGTCTAGCCGGCACAGCGCGGCCAGCAGGAGGACCGTGCAGACGAGGAGGGTAAGCGCAATCGTCAAGAGCATGTTTCTCATACTAGCGCCCGGGCCTCAAGGCCCGGGCGTTAGTCGAATCAATGATCCGCCGAGCGCGGCGGCGCTCAGGCGACGCCGTCGAGCAGGCGCCAGTTGGCCTTGAAGGCCTCCTCGGCAGCGGCGACGACCTCGTCGGCCTGCTCCGGGGACATCTCCTCCTCGATCAGACGCTTGGCCTGATCTGCGTGAGCGACGTCCATCATCTGGTGAACCTCGAAGTACTCGACTCCCGGTCCACCCTGCATGTCGTAGAAGGCAGCGAGGCCCTCGATCTTGGTCCGTGAGATCTCGGGCTGACCGCTCTCGATCGCGTACAGACGCGCCAACGAGGCGAGGTAGCCATCGTCGGAGGTCCATGACTCGACGCACTCGGTGGTCTCGGCCGTAGGCACGGCACCGACCGTTCCGCCTGTGGCCTCGACGAACTGATCCCACATGCCGACGTGCTCATTTTCCTCGACCGCGTGACGCTCCAACTCGCCCTGCCGCTTCTCGGGAGCCTGATCGGCAGCCCTCTCTGAGAGAGTGGCTATCGCCTGGGTCGCGTAGCGGTACTGACCCGCGTAGCGTGCGAGTTCGTCCATGGTCAGCTCTCCGGCCGACCACCGCTGGTAGAAGGGATGCTGGAGAACGTCATAACGCGCTCTTGCCTGCTCGATGCGATCGAAGACCGTTTCGCTCACTTGGACCACTCCTCTCGTTTCCTGTTGACATTCGGTGAGAAGACACCGAGCGAGGATTCTACCCACGCCGGACCCGGACTCTCCGCAGATCGCGCCGCAACCGACCACTCGCATCTGGAATCCTCGCAACGTGCGACCTTCTGAGCCATACATACCGGTACCTCCCTGGTCTCCCGGCACCGAGTGGGTGGGCGGACCAACACCCGCGATGGAGGCCGTCACCTCGCGAAAGCCCGCCCTCGTCCACTTCTTCGATGCGGTCCAGTTGAACAGTGTCCGCTCGCTTCCGTACATCCGCTCCTGGTCGGAGCGCTATCAGCCCCACGGGCTCGCTGTATACGGAGTACACACTCCGCGCTGGCCACTGACCGAGCAGCCCGATGACGCCCGCTCTGCGATCGAGAGCCTCGACCTGCCACATCCTGTGGCGATCGACTCTGCCCGCTCGATCTGGGGCGACTACGGCTGCCACGGTTGGCCGCACTCCTTCCTGTGGAAGAAAGGCGGCTGGCTCGCATGGTCGCAACTCGGCGAGGGAGACTACGACGCGTTCGAGACGGCGATCCGCGAAGTCCTCGAGGAGGCCGAGATGCAACCCGAAACAGGCTGGCCTGATCTCATGGCCCCGATCCGTGAGTCCGATCGTCCGGGGGCGAAACTCGTAGCTCCGACCGAAGAGATGCTGATCGGCGGCTCGCTGGAGGCACCATGGTCGCCGGATCGAGAGGGAGCGACCATCGAAGCCGAGTATCAGGGTGCAGCGGCCTACGCATCACTCGGCGGTCAGGGCAGGGTCAGCCTCTCCATCGACGGGAGTGATCCCGTGGACATGCAGATCACCGGCCCGGAACTCGTCGAACTGGCCACGCACGACTCCAGCGGCAAGCACACTCTCACCCTCACCCCGGACCTCGGGGTCGAGATCTGGTCTCTCAGTTTCGCTCCGGGGCTCGCCTGAACCTGTTCAGGAGTTCGCGATCTCTTCGCGGATCTTGCCCGGCAGCATGAAGCGGACGTCTTCGTCGATCACGCGCAGCTCCTCTACCTGCTCTACCCCGCGCTCCCTGAAGAACTCGACCAGGCTCTCGACCAACTCCTCCGGAGCACTCGCCCCTGATGTGATCCCGACCGTCTCCATCCCCTCCAGCCATGACTCTTCGACCTGAGTGTGGTTGTCGATCAGGTACGAGTCGCAGCCCAACTCGCGAGCCACCTCCACCAGTCGATTCGAGTTCGAGGAATTGGTCGAGCCGATGACGAGGACCAGGTCGCAATGCTTGGCCAGTTCCTTGACCGCTCGCTGCCGATTGGTGGTTGCGTAACAGATGTCATCGGTCTTCGGACCGGTGATCTCGGGGAAGCGCTCTTTCAACTTCTCGATGATCTCGGCGGTCTCGTCCACTGAGAGTGTGGTCTGGGTGATGTAGGCGATCCTCGACGGGTCCTCGACCTCGAGCTCCTCCGCATCCTGAACGGTCTGAACCAGGACGATGCTCTCAGGAGCTTCTCCAGTGGTCCCTTCGACCTCTTCGTGCCCCTCGTGGCCGACCAGCACGATCGTGTACCCCTCGGCGGCGAACTTCCGGGCTTCGACGTGGACCTTGGTCACGAGGGGACAGGTCGCATCGATCGTGCGGAGTCGACGCGCAGCGGCATTCTCGTGCACGCTCGGCGCCACTCCGTGCGCCGAGAAGACGACAAACTCTCCCTCGGGAACCTCGGTCTCATCATCCACGAAGATCGACCCGCGCATCTCCAACTGCTCGACTACGTGCTAGTTGTGGACTATCTCCTTGCGGACGTAGACGGGTTCGCCGTGGATGTCCAGAGCGTGCTCCACCGTCTGGACCGCCCGGTCGACACCGGCACAGTAGCCGCGGGGGGCTGCAAGGAGCACCCGGGCCGGTGCATTTCGGTTTTCTTCCGGAGAGGTGATGGCACCAAGGTTACCGGCGGGACCTCGGGGACCACCCTGGGCGCTACCAGCGGTAAAGTTGTCTCTTATGGCACAAGGTCACATGGAGAGGCTCACCGGTCTCGACGTCTCGTTCCTCACCAACGAGAAGGACGGCAGCTACATGCACGTGGGTGGCTGTCTGATCTTCGAAGGCCCTGCCCCCGAGTACACGGATTTCGCTGATCACATCGAGCGCAGGCTTGCCGCGATTCCCCGCTATCGCCAGCGCCTCTCCTTCCCTCCGCTGAACATGGGCAGGCCGTTCTGGACCGACGATCCGCATTTCAACATCCGCTACCACGTGCGCCACACCGCTCTACCCGAGCCCGGTAGCGAGGAACAACTGCGCAACCTCACCGCGAGGCTTTTCTCGCAGAAGCTGGACCGCACAAAGCCCCTCTGGGAGATGTATCTGGTCCTCGGCCTGGAAGACAACCGCTTCGCACTGATCAACAAGACCCATCACGCCCTGATCGACGGGGTATCCGGAGTCGACATCGCGACCGTGCTGCTCGACCTGAACCCGGTCCCGAGCGAGCCAACCGAGATCGAGCCGTGGGAGCCGAGCCCCGAACCGTCATCTGCCGAGCTCGCCGCGATGGGCGCCAAGGATCTGGCCGAGGCGCCGATCCACCTGACCACCAGAGGAATCCGGGCCCTGACCGATCCCTCGAGCGCGATCGACAAGGCGACCGAAGTCGTTGAGGGCATAGCCGAGGTCGCCTGGTCGTTCACCAACCCCACACCCGATGTGCCGCTGAATGTCCAGATCGGATCACACCGCCGGTTCACCTGGTGCCGTTGCGATCTGGATGACATGAAGAGGATCAAGAACGCGCTGGGAGGAACCGTCAACGACGTGGTGCTGGCCTGCTCGGCCGGGGCCCTGAGGCGGTGGCTGCACGGGCGGGGAATACGGACCGAGGGTCTCGAGCTCAGCGCCCAGGTGCCGGTGTCGATCCGGGCCGAGGACGAACACGGAGAACTGGGGAACCGGATTGCTGCGATGCGCGGTCCGCTTCCCGTCTACATCGAGGACCCGGTCAGGAGATTGGCCGTCGTCCGCAGGGAGATGGATGGCCTGAAGGAGTCCAAGCAGGCGCTCGGAGCCGAGGCGAGCGCGCGTTTCAACGACTTCGCTCCGCCGACGGTCTTGGCACAAGCAGCGCGGATCAACTTCTCCACCCGGCTGTTCAATCTGATCATCACGAATGTGCCGGGTCCGCAGATACCCATCTACCTGATGGGTCGCGAGATGCAGGACATCATCCCGGTCGCCTTCCTGCCAGAAAGACAGGCTCTCGCGATCGCCATCATCAGCTACAACGGCCATCTCAACTTCGGTCTGCTCGCTGACTACGACTCGATGGAGGACGTGGAGCAGATCGCCGAGGGGATCGAGATCTCACTGCTGGAACTGCTCGATGCCGCCAAGAAGGCCAAGCGCGGCAAGTCACCCAAAGAGCCCGTCTGAAGCAGCCGCGCTCGCGTCAGTAGCCGAGAGCGAACTTGGCGTCCTCGGACATCATCTCCGGGGACCACCGAGGTTCGAAGATCATCTTCGGGTGCACCTTCTCCACCCCGTCCAGATCCCCGACGAACTCCTTCATCTGCTCTGAGACCTGAGGGCCGATCGGGCAGGCGGGGGTTGTGAGGGTGAAGGTGACGAAGACCTCGTCCCCCTCTATCTCGACCTCGTAGACGAGCCCGAGCGAGACGAAGTCCAGACCCAGTTCCGGATCGATTACCTCTTCGAGTGCTTCGTAGACCTGCTCTTCGGTTGGCATGCGCCATAGATTAGCCCGCCGCACCGCCCGGTTACCCTGTCGGGGATGCTTTTCGTCCTCCTGGCCCTGATCATCTGCGTCCCGATAGCCGAGATCTACCTGATCGTCCGCGTCGGCGGCCTGATCGGACTCTGGCCCACGGTCCTCCTGCTGCTGGCCTCGAGCGTCGCGGGTGCCTTGCTATTGCGCCACCAGGGCCGAGCTGCGATGGATGCCTTCCGAGCCGCCCTGGCTCAGGGCCGAATACCGGCTCGCGAGGCGTTCGACGGGGCACTCGTGATCTTCGGTGGAGCGCTCCTCCTGACTCCAGGATTCCTTACCGATCTCCTCGGTCTGCTGCTGCTGCTTCCCCCCACCCGGGACCTCTTCCGCGCCCTCGGAACGAGGCTGGCGCGGTCTCGGATCAAACTCGGCCCGAACCTCGGAGGATGGGGGTTTGCCGCCGGTGACACCCGGCGCTATGGCAGGAGGCCTGACGACATCGAGGGAACGGCAGAGGAGATCGTCGACGATTCGAGACTGAACCCTGGAA
>JBJTBI010000059.1:0-6877 GCA_046091265.1 bacterium | reverse complement strand
TGCTTCCTATCCAGCAGGCAGAGGTCTTCGGTGAGGGTGCAGAGGAGGAAGAGGCCGAGACGGCAGAGGTGTCAGGTGATCTCGCAGAGGCCCACCTGAGAGCGCTCTGGGTCTACGAGCCCGATCCGGACGAACTGCTCGCCATCCTCATCCCCGAGTACGCGAATCTGACCGTATTCAGGGCTCTGCTCGAGTCGACCGCATCCGAGCACGGTGCGCGTATGACCGCAATGCGCAACGCGGCGGAGAACGCCCAGACCATGATCGGCAACCTGACCCTCGAGATGAATCGGGTTCGGCAGGCCGAGATCACGCAGGAGATCCTCGAGGTGGTCGGTGGAGCCGAGGGTCTGTCGTAGGCAATCGAGAGAACTTCAAACGAACTTGAGAAGAAAGAAAAGGAGCTGAAAGTGCCAGAAGGAAACGGAAACAACGTTGGAAGCGTCGAGCAGGTCACTGGAGTGGTGGTAGATGCCGTCTTCAACGATCACCTGCCCGAGATCTACTCTGCATTGACGATCAAGGTCGCTGGCGAGGACGGGCGACCGCCTCTCGATCTGGTCTGCGAGGTTCAGCAGCACCTCGGCGACGATCGTGTCCGTGCGGTCGCCATGGACGCCACCGACGGCCTCCGTCGCGGCGACGAGGTGGTCGATACCGGTGGCCCGATCAACGTTCCCGTCGGACGTGGCACTCTCGGACGGATCTTCAATCTGCTCGGAGAGCCGATCGACGAGGGCCCCACGGTCGAGGCTGACGACCACTGGCCGATCCATCGCTCCGCCCCCGATGTCGAGGACCTGACTCCCACCCAGGAGATCCTCGAGACCGGGATCAAGGTGATCGATCTGCTCGCTCCCTACGCGAAGGGCGGCAAGGTCGGTCTGTTCGGCGGCGCCGGCGTGGGCAAGACCGTTCTGATCCAGGAGCTGATCCGCAACATCGCAGAGGAGCACGAGGGTCTCTCGGCCTTCTGCGGAGTCGGTGAGCGCTCCCGTGAGGGCAACGATCTCTGGCTCGAGATGAAGGAATCCGGAGTCATCGACAAGACCATGCTGGTCTTCGGACAGATGAACGAACCTCCCGGAGCGCGTCTGCGAGTCGCGCTGTCGGGGCTGACCATGGCCGAGTACTTCCGCCAGCAGGGTGGACAGGACGTGCTTCTGTTCATCGACAACATCTTCCGGTTCGTCCAGGCCGGATCCGAGGTCTCGGCCCTGCTCGGCCGTATGCCTTCGGCGGTGGGCTACCAGCCCACCCTCGAGACCGAGATGGGCGAACTGCAGGAGAGGATTACCTCGACCCGCGAGGGTTCGGTCACCTCGGTCCAGGCCATCTACGTTCCTGCGGACGACCTCACCGACCCGGCACCGGCCTCGGTGTTCGCCCACCTCAATGCGACTACGGTTCTCACCCGGTCTCTGGTGGAGCAGGGCATCTATCCGGCGGTCGATCCTCTCGATTCGACCTCGACCATCCTCAAGCCCGACATCCTCGGCGAGGAGCACTACCAAACCGCGATCAAGGTCCAGGAGACCCTGCAGCGCTACAAGGAACTCCAGGACATCATCGCGATCCTCGGTATCGACGAGCTGTCAGACGAGGACAAGTTGATCGTCACCCGGGCGAGGAAGATCCAGCGGTTCCTCTCACAGCCCTTCTTCGTGGCTTCGCAGTTCACCGGCCGCGACGGCGAGTACGTGCCGGTCGCAGAGACGGTGCGTGGATTCCGCGAGATCGTCGACGGCATGCACGACGAGATTCCTGAGCGGGCCTTCTACATGCAGGGCGGCATCGACCAGGTACTCGAGGCCGCCAAGACGATGACCGACGAGGACGAGTAGCGGTAGTAGATGGCTGACGAGGGACACACCCTCCAGGCGGAGGTCCTCACCCCCGAAGGGGAAGTGTTCAGCGGACAGGTCCGTCAACTCTCCACGCGCACCAGCGTCGGAGAGCTCGGTGTGCTGGCCAATCACGCACCGGTTCTCGCAAGACTGATGCCGACCGAACTGCGGCTGCACATGCCGGATGGCGAGATCCGCCGCTTGGCGCAGGCAGAGGGCTGGTTGCAGGTGTTCGCCAACCGCGCACTGGTGCTGGTTGGAGAGGCCCACGAACCGGGCGATCTCGATTCGAGCGATCTCCGGGCAAAGCTCGAGGATGCAGAGAAGCGACTCGCTGAATCCGAGTCCGGCTCTGCCGCCTACGTAAGGGCCGAGACCGACAAGGCTCGGGCAGAGGCCTTCCTCACCGTCGCAGGTAACTAGGTCGCGGCAAGAGAGGCTCCGGGGCCGACGGCTCCCACCTCCTACGATCTCACGATGGACGAAGTAACACTCGCCGAGCGCCTGATCACCTTCGACACCTCTAACGAGGACGGCATCCGGCTGGCTGCGGAGTTCGTCGGCGGTTGGCTCGAATCACGCGAGATCTCGGTCGAGTCCGGAACGGCCCGCGGTCTACCGGTCACCCGGGCGGAGGTGGGACCGGACGACGCTCCCACTCTGGTTCTGCACGGCCATCTCGATGTCGTGCCGGCCCTCGGCGGTCAGTTCGAGCCTCGTATCGAAGGGGATCGACTCTACGGTCGTGGCGCCTACGACATGAAGGCCGCCCTCGCGGCAATGATGCTGGTCTGCGATGAGCTCAGGGATCAGGACGCCGTCAAGGTCAGGCTCGGAATCGTCTGCGACGAGGAGTCGGAGGAAGAAGAGGATCGCGGCAGTGATGCGCTAGTCGAGGCGGGCTTCCTCGGGGACTTCGTGATCACCGGCGAGCCGACGAACCTCCAGGTGGGCGTCCAGGCGAAGGGAGTGCTGGGTGTGCGTCTGGTCGTGAACGGTCGGTCGGCCCACGGTGCCACGCCGTGGCTAGGCGACAACGCGATCGTCAAGGCCGTGGAGGTATTCCGGGCAATCGAGTCTCTACCCTTCGCACGAGAGAGTTCGGCCTTGTTCGATCGCCCCTCGGTGAATCTCGGTCGCATATGGGGTGGCGACGCGCTGAACAAGGTCCCTGACCGCTGCACGATCGACGTGGACATTCGATATCTGCCAGAACAGGATCCCGATACAGTCCTCCGCCAGGTGACGGAGCTGCCTGACGTGGAACTCGTCGAGACCTTCCCCAGGCCACCGGCCGTGGTCGACCCTGATGCACCGCTGGTTCGGGCGCTCTGTGAATCCGCTTCTCCTCATCATCCAGAGCGGGTGATGAGTGTCGGCCGCGACGGGGCTTCGGACGTCGTCTCGTTCCTCAAGGCCGGAGTGCCAGCGGTGGAGTTCGGTCCGGTGGGCGACGGCCATCACGGGCCCGATGAGTGGGTCTCGATCTCCTCGCTCCACAGTTACAAGCGCTCTCTGCTCGATTTCTGCACGCGGTTGCCTGAGGTGGTCGGATCGTGATCGACGACGGCAAGGGCAAGGCGGACCGCGAGGGCGATGACTTCCTCGAAGATCTCGAGATAGATCTCGAGGACACCGCTGTTATGCCCGGCAAGGGTAAGAAGGCCGGAGCGCCGAAGAAGCCGGCGGCCAAGAAGCCAGCGGCAGCCAAGAAGCCGGCGGCGGCCAAGAAGCCAGCGGCAGCTAAGGAGCCGGCGGCGGCCAAGAAGCCAGCGGCGAAGAAGCCGGTCGCGAAGAAGCCGGTCGCGAAGAAGCCGGCGGCAAAGAAACCGCCGGCTGCGAAGAAGCCCCCGCCAAAGAAGCCGCCGGTCGAACTCGGCGACGAGACGAAGGAGCACTACGCGGCTGTCGTCTCGGCCGAGACCCGCGAGTACCAGGTGCCCGACAGCGAGACCTCGGAGCAGGTGACCCAGATCGTCGCAGCCGGTGGCGGCTCTGGGGCTGCAGGCGCAGCCGGGAATGCGATGCCCGCCAGCGGCGGTCCGAGCAAGCTCTCGCTCTGGCTCCGCTTCACGGCTGCCGCCTTCCTGATCGTCGTCTCGGTCGCAGCGGCGACCTCGGTCACCGTCCTTCGTTACTTCTCCGATATCGCCAGTGCCCTCGGGCAGGGCGGGGGCTTGAGCGGTCTCGACAACCAGCTTGCGAATGTCGACGGGGGTGCGCCCCAGACGATCCTGCTGATCGGCTCGGATCTGCGGCCGCAGTACAAGAAGTCCGAGTTCCGCGGTCTCTCCGACACGATGATGTTGCTGCGGATCGACCCCGACAAGCAACGCATGGCGCTGCTCTCCTTCCCTCGCGATCTACAGGTGTCTGTACCCGGATACGGCACCGGGAAGATCAACGAGGCCTACGCGTACGGTGGGACCAAGCTCACGCTCAGGACTCTCAGGGAATTGACTCGATCACCTCAGTTGCCCAGTGGGGTGCCGATCAACCATGTGGTGAACGTCGACTTCGAGGGGTTCGCCCGGGCCGTCAACTCGATCGGTTGCGTGTTCATCGATGTCGATCATCGCTACTACCACTCGAACGACAACACCACGGAGGACTACGAGGAGATCGATCTACAGCCCGGCTACCAACCCCTTTGCGGATTCAACGCCCTCGACTTCGCGCGATATCGCCACACCGACAACGACCTAGTCCGTGCCGCCCGCCAGCAGGAGTTCTTGCGTGAGGCGCGCAACCGGGTTCCTCCGGAGACGCTCTTCTCGGATCGCAAGGAGCTCGTATCGATCTTCACCGAGCACACGAGCTCCGACGTGGACAGCGTCCAGGAGATGATCCAGTTGCTGAAGCTCGTGGTGGAGGCGCGCAGCTCGGAGCTGCGTCAGGTCGAGCTGCCGGTGGATATCGGACCGAGCTTCGTCTACGCCTCCGATGCGTCGGTGCAGGCTGCCGTGGACCAGCTACTCGGTCTCAAGGGCAAGCCGCTTCCTGTCGAGCAGCCGAAGCCCGAGAAGAAGTCCAAACCCGCGCCGGCGAAGCCGAAGAAGTCCAAACCGCGGAACTTCGAGCCGCTCTCGAATGTCTCGCTCCAGCCGACCAGCTACGGCAAGGTACTGGTGAGAAGTCTGTTCAACTACGTCCCGAGTGCGTCCCTGCCGCTCTACTACCCGACCGTCCTTGCATCGGGTAGCGACTTCGCCCAGAAGCCACGTGGTTACGAGATGAACCACGTTGGCCCCGATGCTCCTCCGCGCGGTCAACGGGCATCCTACAAGTGGGTCTTCTCCTACCCGGGGATGAACGAGTACTACGGCTTCCAGGGCACGGCCTGGAAGAACCCGCCCATCCTCCAGTCCCCGTCCGAGGAGCGGACCTTCGGCGGCCAGGACTACATGCTCTTCTACGACGGCGGGCGCTTGCGGCTGATCGCCTGGAAGAACGACGAGGGATCCTTCTGGGTTTCGAACACCCTGACCGAGGCTCTCTCCTCGCGGGCGATGATCGAGATCGCTCGGGGGATGCGTGAGTACAAGAGGCCTGGAGCCGTCGGCAAGTAGCCGGAGAAGACTGGAGCAATGAGCGCGAAGGGCAGTGCAGCACCCGTCGGCGTGGTCGGTTGCGGTTGGGTGGGTCTGGTCACCGCAGCCGGTTTTGCCGAGATGGGTAAACAGGTCATCGGCGTCGAGTCCGATCCCGAGCGGCTCGCCTCCCTACGTTCAGGTGAATTGCCCTTCCATGAGCCCGAGCTCGCGGAGGTCCTCGAGGCCTGCTCGGAGAGGATCGAGTTCACCGACCGGATCCAGGATCTCGCCGACTGCGAGGTGGCCTTCGTCTGCGTGGGCACCCCGTCCTCGGAGACGGGCGAGGCTGATCTCTCCGCCGTCGACGCGTCCACCGGTGCCATCGCGGCGCTCGACGGTCCTGCGATCGTGATGAAGAGCACCGTCCCGGCCGGCACGGGTACCCGGGTCCGTGAGGCGAATTCCGGCACTCCCTACGTCTCCTGTCCCGAGTTCCTCCGGGAAGGTTCGGCTGTCGAGGACTTCCGTTCCCCGGCCCGAGTGGTGATCGGTGCAGACGAGGGTTCCGATCGAGCGGCAGACCTCGTGGAGGATCTCTATGGACCTCTAGGCGCCCCGATCCAGCGAACCGGCCTCGCCAGCGCCGAGATGATCAAGCTCGCTTCCAACGCATTCCTCGCCACCAAGATCAGCTTCGTGAACGAGATCGCCAACGTCTCCGAGCAGGTGGGAGCGGATGTCACCGAGGTGGCGAAGGGGATGGGACTCGATCCGCGGATCGGGGCTGGGTTCCTCAACCCAGGACTCGGCTACGGGGGTTCCTGTTTCCCCAAGGACGTGCGGGCTCTGCAGGCCCTTGCGGGCAGCTCCGGATACTCCTTCCAGTTGCTCAGCGCGGTGATCGAGGTGAATGATCGGCAGAAGCAACGGGTGATGGAGAAGCTCGCCTCGAACCTGGGCTCGCTCGCGGGGAAGCGGGTGGCCCTGCTCGGTCTCTCCTTCAAGCCTGGCACCGACGATATGCGAGAGGCCTCCAGCATCTTCCTCGCGCACCGTCTCACGGAGGCAGGTGCCGAGGTGATCGGGTACGACCCGGTTGCGAGGGAAATCGCACAGGCATTGCTGCCCGAGGTCTCCCTGGCGGAGACGCCACTGGCGGCTCTCTCGGAGGCCGACGCTGCGGTGCTGGTCACCGAGTGGCCTGAGCTGATCGCTCTCGATTGGTCGAAGGCGGCGGAGGCGATGTCCGGGAACCTCGTGGTGGATGGCCGCAATTGCCTGCCGGTGGACGATCTCGTGGGCTGCGGGCTGGTGGTCGAGTCGATCGGTCGCCCACGCCGCGAAGGCGACACCTGATGCAGGCCGTGGTGCTCGCCGGAGGGGAGGGAACCCGCCTCCGACCACTGACCGAGACGATCCCGAAGACCGTCCTGCCACTCTGTGGCAGGCCATTCACCGCGTACACGATCGACTGGCTGGAGCGACACGGGGTGGATG
>JBJTBI010000058.1:0-22926 GCA_046091265.1 bacterium | reverse complement strand
GGAATTACCTGTTCTGGAAGTTGAGAACTCGACACAGCCACTCCTTTCATTGGGATCGAACCAAGCCGCTTATTCGTGCGGATGGAGTGGGCGCGGCTGGGTTCGAACCAGCGACCTCTCGCGTGTGAGGCGAGCGCTCTCCCGCTGAGCTACGCGCCCGGGAGATCTTCGGTTCGGGAAGGCTAGCCGGAAGAGTCGGGCCGGCGTTCGATCAGGTGCCGACTCCGCCTCCGCCACTACCTCCGCCGGTTCCACCTGCCGCCTTGCCGCAGATCCCGAGGGCCTTCTTCGGCGGAACGACGCAGATCCGCTTGGAGGAGAAGTAGTTGCCACCGATCCCCTTCCGCTTGGGCGGGGGGCGGTAGATGTCGATGTGCCGTCCATCTATCGCGCCGCCGGTATCAGCGGCGACGAACCAGCCTCCTCCCGGCTTGTTGCGGTAAGCCGGCACATAGACGCGGCTGCCGAACTTGATCAGGTCCGGGTCGACCGCTATCGATGCCCAGAAGTTGAGTTTCATCCCCGACGCTCCGATCGGCCACTTGACCACCTGGAAGCGCACACCGCGCTCCTTCGGCGACTTGTATCGCTTCTTTACCTCGGGTCCGTTGGACCAACCGCCGCCCTCCAAGGGGAAGGTCACCGCTCCCTTCTTGTTGCGCCACCCGACATCGAGCCAGTAGTAGCTCCCGTCGCGCTTCCCGTTCTTGCCGACCCAGGGGACGTCGTAGCCGTCTGCGTAGTGGTAGGTCCGCCCGTCGAGACCGATCCCACTCCCTTCCATCGGCAGTCCGTATGCCGAGTAGAGCCAGTCTGCCCTGTGCTTGTCGGTCAGGCCGGGCGCATTGATCTTCTTGCCGACGAACCACTTCTCCGGTGTCGGGTAGTACTCGGTTAGCGTCACGTCCTTGACCCAGCCGGTCTTCTTGATCACGGCGCCAGCGCTCGATGGCGGGATCATGGCGAGGATCAGCGTCGTCGCGGCGAGCAACAAGAGCGGTCGGATTTCGGCGGGTCTACGAAGCATCGTTAGGTTCCACTAACACTCACCATACGAGAGAGTTCCGCGGTCACCGCCCGGAATCCTCCTGCGTGGGCGCGTATCCGGCATCATGCCTTGCAGATGGCAGCCCACCGCGAAGACGATCTCACGCTCAGCCGCTCAGACCTCGCCGCCGACCCTTTCGAGCAGTTCGACGCTTGGTGGGAGTACGCGGCCGACAAGGTCCCGATGCCGGAAGCAATCTGCCTGGCCACAGTCGACGAGCAGGGCGTGCCCGACGCCCGCATGGTCTTGCTCAGGGGCCATGGTCCCGACGGTTTTCGCATCTACACCAACTACGACTCCAACCAGGCCGCCCAGCTCGACGGTCAGGGAGTGGCCGCACTGTGTCTGTTCTGGAGAGAGCTCGACCGGCAGATCCGGATCCGCGGCAAGGTGAAGAGGGCCACCGCCGAGGAATCGGACGCTTACTACTTCTCGCGCCCACCGCTGCATCGGCTCGGAGCATGGGCCTCGCCGCAGAGCCAGCCGATCGAGAACCGCGATGAGCTCGAGCGGCGTCTGGCCGAGGTCGAGGAGCGCTTCGCCGATGAAGAGGACGTGCCCCGGCCCGAGAACTGGGGCGGTTACGTACTCGAGCCTGATCTGATCGAGTTCTGGCAGGGCCGGATCGGCCGCCTGCACGATCGCTTCACCTACACGCCCGATGGCAGCGGCGGCTGGACGATCCAGCGCCTCGGCCCCTGAGCCAGCACCCTGTCGTCGCTCAGCCTCTAACCTCCCCTTCGGACCGTGCTAGGCGGGGAGGTAGCGGTGCCCTGTCACCCGCAATCCGCTCTAGCGGGGCTGAATCCCCGAAGGAGGGGTCGAAGCCCTCGGTGTCGCCCGCGCCCGGGAGGCGTTGACGGCCAGGTCCTGCGCAGCACCGGTCCGTGAACCAGGTCAGATCCGGAATGAAGCAGCCTTAAGCGAGAAGCCGGTGTGTGATGCAGGCAAGCCTGGCTCGAGCCGCAACAGGCGATGGCGCCCGAGAGCCTCACTCCGAGATCGGGTGCACGGTCCTGTCCGCAAGTTGGGCAGACCGTGAGGTGGCCACTGCCGCCCTCGCGGATAGACTCGCTCTCAGCAATGTCCGAGCAGTCCACCTCTCTCTACCGCCGTCACCGCCCTCAGGCCTTCGCCGACGTGGTCGGCCAGGAACACGTGGTGAAGACGCTCTCGAATGCGATCGAGGGAAACCGCGTACATCACGCCTACCTGTTCGTCGGCTCCCGCGGCACCGGCAAGACCTCGATGGCGAAGATCCTCGCCCGGTCTCTCAACTGTGAGCAGGGCCCGACGCTCACGCCATGCGGCAAGTGCGAGGCCTGTCTTGCGATAGAGCGCGGCAACTCCATGGACGTGATCGAGATGGACGCGGCCTCCAACCGTTCGGTCGACGACATCCGCGAGTTACGCGACCGGGTCGGCTACGCGCCAGCCGAGGGTCACTGGAAGGTCTACATCCTCGACGAGGCCCACATGCTCACCAAGGAAGCGTGGAACGCCTTCCTGAAGACGCTCGAAGAGCCCCCGCCCAACACCGTCTTCGTACTCGCTACGACCGAGCCCCAGAAGGTGATGCCGACCATCGCCGATCGCTGCCAACGCTTCGACTTCCAGCGGCCTACGCCAGAGCAGATCGGCGAGGTGGTGAAGCGCGTCGCGAAGAGCGAGGGCATCACGATCGAGGACGCTGCGGTGGCGCTGGTCGCCCGCGCTGCGGCCGGCAGTTTCCGTGACGCACTCGGCACGCTCGACCAACTGGTCGCCTTCGGTGGGAATTCGATCGAGGCCTCGGCTGTGGCCGACCTGCTGGGAGCCGCTGATGCCGAATTGATCTTCGAGGCCACCGATGCGCTCGGTGCCGGAGACGCCAAGGCCACGCTCGAGGCGGTCGAGAGACTCTCGTCCTCGGGCCGGGATCCTTCGCGCTTCGCTGCCGATCTGGTCGCCCACCTCCGCCAGTTGCTGGGCTGCAAGACCACCGGCGGAATCCCAGCGGCCTTCACAGTCACAGCGTCGGATCCAGCCCGCCTCGCAGGACAGGCCGAAACCATCGGCGAGGCCAAACTGGTTGGAGCGATCGACGTCCTATCCAACGCGATCTCGGCGATGCGCGCGGGAGACGATCCCCGCTTCAGCCTCGAGATCGCATTGATCAGGATCGCCGAGCCGCGGGTCGACCCCTCTCGCGAGGCTCTCTCGCGCCGGATCGAGGATCTGGAGTCCCGTCTCGGCAAGGGCCCACCCGCACCGACGCCCCCGGCGCCGATCGAGCCAGAGGAAAGCCCCGCTCCTGCCGCTGGAGCGCCTGCCGACTCGCCGGTCGCCGAAGGCGATGCCGGGTCGGGGCCTGAAGCGGTGTCCGAGCCGCCCTCAGCTGTCGTGGAGGATGAGGTGTCCTCTCCCGATCCAGCTGGAGGCGAACCGCTCGAAGTGACGATCGAGATCGAGCGGGTGACCTCGCTCTGGCCCGCGGTCGTGGAGCACGTCCGCGACTCCAACTCCGAAGTGGTCTCGACCCTCTTCCACGGTGCGCGTCCAATTGCGATCGACAGCGAGAAGTCGGTGATCAGGATCGGGTTCCCATCGTCGGCCAAGTTCAACAAGCGCAAGATCGAGAGCGATCAGAATGCCGCGATCATCACCGAGTCCCTCCACGCTGTCTTCGGGGTCCCCCTGCGTCCGGCCTTCGAGTTGCTGGAAGAGGAGGCTGACGAAGCGCCTTCCGCCTCGGCAACGGTGGATTCGATGGACGAGGGCGCCGTGGTGGACATGTTCAAGGACGAGTTCGACGCCGAGGAGATCACCGACTCCGCTCCGGCAGCCCCTGACACCAGCGCCAACGACGAAGCAGAGGAGGTTGGATAGACGATGGCTCAGCCGAACATGAACGAGCTGATGAAGCAGGCCCAGCAGATGCAGGCCCAGATGATGAAAGCCCAGGAGGAACTCGCCAACGAGACGGTCGAGGCGAGCGCTGGAGGCGGCATGGTCAAGGTCAAGATGAGCGGTGACACGCGGCTCCTCGAGCTGACCATCGACCCCGAGGCGATCGATCCGGCGGAGCCGGAGATCCTCCAGGACATGATCCACGCGGCGGTCAACGAGGGGATCCGGGCATCGCAGGAACTCGCGGCCTCCAAGATGGGTGGCCTCGCAGGTGGCGGACTCCCCGGCCTGCCGGGGCTGTGAGCGTGGCCTGAGCCTTGTACGCGGGACCGATCAGTCGTTTGATCGCGGAGTTGTCGCGGCTGCCGGGGATCGGTCAGAGGACCGCCCAGCGACTTGCCTTCCATATCCTCAGATCCCCCGAGGACCAGGCTTTCGCTCTGGCCGACGCGATACGCGAGGTCAAGGAGAAGGTCGGGCTGTGCGAGGTCTGCTCGAACCTCTCGGAAGGTCCGCGTTGTCAGATCTGTACCGATGAACGCCGCGATCGCTCCTCTATCTGCGTGGTGGAGGAGCCAGCGGACGTGATTCCCATCGAGCGGACAGGTGAGTATCGGGGCCTCTATCACGTGCTCGGCGGTGCGCTCTCACCGATCGACGGGATCGATCCCGAGGATCTGAAGATCGCCGAGTTGATCGGTCGCGTGGACGAGGGGGGTATCGAGGAGGTAGTACTCGCCACCAATCCGACCACCACCGGCGAGGCGACTGCGCAACACATCGCCGACCGAATCGCGGGCAAGACCCGGGTGACGCGTCTGGCGAGCGGGCTTCCGGTAGGCGCGGATCTGGAGCATGCCGACGAGGTGACCATCGGCAAGGCCCTCTCTGGACGGCGCTCCCTAGGCGGCGACTAACGTCGGATCTGACGGGTGGGGTCTTCGGACCCACCCGAGAGCGGTGGCTGTCCGCCGCCGGTCGAGTCATCGTCGCGGTTGGAGCGGATCAGTTCGTAGAGGAGCGAGAGCGCGAGTCCGAGTCCACCGGCGATCATCAGGATCAACCCGACCGTGGGGATGTCCACGACGTCCGAGTTGACCTCGATCGCGTAACGGAGGATCGCTCCGATCGCGATCAGCAGGACTGCGGCTCCAATGGTCATCAGGCGATGAGCATAGCCATCGGCCAGCGGGAATTACGCACGGAGGCTGTCGTCAGCCATCGCTCAGGCCGAATCGCCAGTAGATACGCCTCAGCCAGCGCGGTGACCACCAGTTCCACTGACCCAGCAACGCCATCAGCGACGGCACCAGCAGAGCGCGGATGATGGTCGCGTCGATCAGCACCGAAAGCGCTCCGCCGACGCCGTTGAGCTTGATGAAGATGATCTGCGAGGTCGCGAAGGCGCCGATCGCGATCGCGAAGAGCAGCGCCGCCGAGGTGATGATCCGGCCGGTTCGCTCGAGCCCGATCGCCACCGCATCGCCGTCGGTGGCGCCCTCGTCACGCGCCTCTTTGATCCGTGAGAAGAGGAAGACGCCGTAGTCGGTGGAGAGACCGAAGGAGACCGCGAAGAGAAGGATTGGAATCGTCTGCTCGATGTTCCCCTGACTCTCGAAGTCGAGTAATCCCTCGAGGTTTCCGTCCTGGAAGATCCAGACGAGGATCCCGAAGACCGCAGCGAGGTTGAGCACGTTCAGCAGCAACTGTTTCAGCGTCAGCACTACCGACCCGGTCATAAGGAAGAGCACCAAGAGAGTCGAGACGATGATGATCGCGGCGGCGATCGGCAGATGCTCCAACAGGCTCTTCTGGAAGTCGACGAATCTCGCCGAGGCACCCGTGACTCTCACTTCGGCGCCCGGTGGCTCTGGGAGATCCCTGATCTCCTGAACCAGATCCGCGCTGCGGTCGTCGGTGGACGGGTAGCGAGCGACGGCCTCGATCAAAGAGCCTGCCGAGCCGACCGGTCGAGGGGGGTACACCGCCGCTACGCCCGGGAGCTGTTGGACCCGCGCGGTGACGGCGGCCGTCGCCTCTTCTCCTCCGCTGACCACGACTCGCACCGGCGTGTCCCGGTAGGGCGGGAACTCGGCCCGGATGAAGTCATCTACCTGGCGAGCGCTTGCATCCTTCGGCAAGACCTGAGCGTCGACATCGCCGAACTTGATCTTGAGGAAGGGGCTGGCGAGGAAGAGAAGCAGCACGGTGCAGGCTCCGGCCACCATCACCGGACGGAGCATCTCCCACTTGGCCAATCGAAACCAGAAGCCGTTGGTGTCGGTGCTGGCCTCTTTGGCGGTTCGACGCTGGAGGAACTTCGGCGCCAACGAGTTGACTCGTTCGCCGAGGACTGCGAGGATCGCTGGCAACACGGTGAGCGAGATCAGCGCGGCGAACAGGGCGACCAGTGAGCCCCCGATCCCCATCGAGTAGAGGAATCTCTGCGGGAAGACGATCAGCGAGGCGAGGGCAGCGGCCACGGTGATCGAACTGAACAGGACTGTCCTGCCCGCGGTCTGCAGGGTCCGGATCAGCGCCTGTCTGCCGGCACCGTGTTTTTCGATCTCCTCCCTGAACCTGGAGACGATGAAGAGGCTGTAGTCGATCGCCAGACCGAGGCCCAGACCGATCGTGAGGTTGAGGGCGAAGACCGAGATCGAGACCGCCTCGTTCACCGCCCTCAGCATGAGCCAGGTCCCGACTATCGCGATCGCACCGATCAGCAAGGGCAGAGCAGAGGCGATCAGGCTGCGGAAGAAGAGCAGCGAGAGCAGGAAGAGCAGCGGGAAGACCAGTAGCTCCGCGCGACGCAGGTCCTCTTCGATCTGGTCGTTGACCTGCTTCTGGGAGAGGGCGCTCCCGCCGACCTTCACCCCCGGCTCGTCGGCGAGGACGCTCGCGAGGTGCTCTGCGTCGTCTTGGAGCTGCCCGTCGTCTGTCGATTTCAGCGTGACCGCCAGGTAGGTGGCGTCGCCGTCTCGCGAGACGAAGTCGTCAGAGCGCGTCTGCAGCCATCCGGTCGATCCCTTCACGGCTGGATCGGCGGAGATCTTCTGCTGCAGGTCTGCGAGGCGGCGCTTCCCCGCCGTGGTCGTGACATCGAGATCCTCGACCAAGACGACGACGCTAGCCGAGGGATAGCCGGCTGCCTGCAGGTCGTCGTCGGCCTGGATGCTCTCGGTGTCAGGATCCTTGGCGCCGTACGGAGCCAGGTAACTCGCGACGTTCCCTCCGTAGAGGGCGGCTCCGACGAAGAAGGCGACCGCGGCGACCAGCACCCAGCGGCGCTTCGAGAATGTGAAGGATCCGAGTCGACTCATAGAGAGGGGCGCTCTGGGTTCCAAGGATAAGCGAGACGCTGTCGCCATCGACCGCCCGCGTGGCCCCGAGTGGCTGGCCTATCCTCGTCCGATGATGGAAGCCGTCCAGAGTCCGAAAGAAGTCGAGCGCGAGCTCGTGGTGATGAAGTTCGGGGGCACCTCGGTCGCAGGGGCCGAGGAGTTGAAGCGCGCCGCAAAACGGATCGTCGCCGCTCGCGAGCAGGGGCGATCGGTGGTGGCCGTGCTCTCCGCCCGCGGCTCGACCACCGATGAGTTGGAGGCGATGGCCCGCGAGGTCGCCGGACGGCCTGACCCGCGGGAGATGGACATGTTGCTCTCCACCGGAGAGCGAATCTCCTGCGCCCTCTGCGCGATGGCGATCGTCGAGTTGGGTCATCGGGCTATCTCGCTCACCGGCTCTCAGGCCGGGATCGTCACCGACTCGTCTCACACCAAGGCGCGCATAATCGATATTCGCGCCGACCGCATCCGGCAGGCGCTCGAGGAGGACTCGATCGTCCTGGTGGCAGGCTTCCAGGGCGTCTCGACCGAGAGCAACGACGTGACCACCTTGGGGCGTGGCGGCTCAGATACCACCGCAGTCGCGCTCGCGGCAGCGCTCGATGCCGACGTCTGCGAGATCTATACGGACGTCGAGGGTGTCTTCAGCGCTGATCCGAGGATCGTGGCCGACGCCCGTAAGCTCCCGGTCGTCTCCTACGAGGAGATGCTGGAGATGGCGGCCTCGGGAGCCAAGGTGCTGCAGCTGCGCTCGGTCGAGTACGCGCGCAACAACGGTGTCCCGATCCACTGCCGAAGTTCTTTTTCTGACGGCGCAGGTACCCTCGTTATCTCAGAACAGGAGACCATGGAACGACCACTCGTAACAGCCGTAACCCACTCTTCCAACGAGGCCCGCGTGACCCTCACCGGGGTGCGCGACGAGCCAGGCGTGGCCGGAGAGATCTTCGGTGCGTTGGCCGAAGCGAACGTGAACGTCGACGTGATCATTCAGAACGAGCCCGTCTCGCATGGGGAAGGGGCCGATCTCTCCTTCACCGTGGAAAGCGGCGATGTCACCGATGCAGTCGAGGCGATCGAATCGCTCGACGCTGCCGAGGGGATAGAAACCGATGAGAAGATCGGCAAGGTCTCGATCGTCGGCGCCGGTATGCGCAGCCACCCGGGTGTGGCAGCCAAGGTGTTCGAGGTGCTCGGCGAGTCGAAGATCAACATCGAGATGATCTCGACATCGCCGATCAAGATTTCATGTGTGATCGCCGCCGACCGCGTGCCCGATGCCGTGAAGGCTCTCCACAACGCATTCGATCTCGGCTCGGGTGCCGTGTTCGAGGAGAACCCAATGAGCAGCGAGGGGCACCGCCCCAGGGTCACCCCCGATCCGGAGCAATAGCCATGGCCTCCAATCCCCCGCGTATCGGCATCCTCGGAGCCACCGGCGCAGTGGGATCCACCATCCTCCAGGTCCTCGCAGAGAGGGGTTTCGAAGCAGCGGAGGTAGTGCCGCTCGCCAGCGAGCGGTCTGCCGGTAGCAAGGTCGCTTACGGCTCTGACGAGTTGGAGGTCCGCCTGCTCGAGGAGCCCGCTCTGGAAGGCCTCGATCTTGTTCTCTCCTCAGCCGGAGGCTCGGTCAGCGAAGAGTGGGCGCCCAAAGCGGTCGCGGCAGGCGCGGTGGTGGTCGACAACACCAGCTTCTGGCGGATGAACGACAAGGTGCCCTTGGTGATCTCGGAGGTAAACCCCGAAGCGCTCGATTCCCACATGGGGATCGTCGCCAACCCGAACTGCTCGACCATGCAGATGGTGGTCGCGTTGGCGCCCCTCCACCGTAAGGTCGGCGTGGAGCGGATCGTGGTCAGCACTTACCAGTCGGTTTCGGGTACCGGTCGCAGGGCGCTGGAGGAGATGCGCGACCAGTCACGGGCGATGCTCGCCGGCAACGAACCCTCCCCATCGGAGATCTACCCGCATCGGATTGCCTTCAACGTGATCCCGCAGGTAGAGAGCTTCAAGGGTGGAGATGACTACACGACCGAGGAGCGCAAGATGATGGACGAGACGAGAAAGATCCTCGGAGCAGGAGATGAGATCGGTATCTCCGCGACCTGCGCAAGGGTGCCGGTGGAGATCGGGCATGCCGAGTCGATCAACCTCACGACCAGCGGCGATCTCAGCCCCGAGCGGTGTCGTGAACTGCTCGCCGAGGCACCGGGTGTGGTCGTCGCCGATGAGCCTTCGAACGCCGTCTACCCGCTGCCTTCGGAGGTGGCGGGTGTCGACGATGTCTATGTCGGTCGGATCCGGCGTGATCCGTCGGCCGAGAACACCCTCAACCTCTGGGTGGTCGGTGACAACCTACGCAAAGGGGCAGCGACGAATGCCGTCCAGCTGGCGGAGACTCTGATCGAGCGGGATCTCGTACGAGTTCCTTCGCCGTCGATCGTCGATTAGGGTCGCTCGAGCAGTCGCTTCAACAGGGTCGGTGCGATCAGCGTGGTCAGCACCGACATTCCGACGATGACCGTGAACACGTCGCCGTCGATCACGCCCTTGCCCAGCCCTATGCCCGCGACGATAATCCCGACCTCACCACGCGGGATCATGCCGACACCCACGATCAGCGCGTCTTTCCCTCCCATTGCGCGCGCGCCAAGCCAGGCACCAACGAACTTGGTCAGCGCCGCGACCAGGGTCACGGTGATCAGGGCAACGAGGATCAGCGGATCGGCGAAGGCGGACAGTTCGACCTGCAGACCGATGAATGCGAAGAAGAAGGGAGGGAAGAAGGCGTAGAGCGGCGCGACCTCCTTCTCGAAGTCGTGCTGATCCTGTGTCTCGGCCACGATCATCCCGGCGAGGAACGCGCCGATGATCGCCGCGAGGCCGATCTCAGCCGCGATCGCCGCGAGGCCGAGGCAGAGGATGATCGCCGGGAGCAGAGGTGACTCCGCGAACTTGGGCGCGTGGAAGATGTCGGGCCATCGGCGAACCAGCTGGATGCCCCCGACTCCGACGAAGAGGAGGAACCCCAGAGAGACTCCGATCACGATCAGCAGCGAGAGGACGTCTACGCCGCCGGTGTCGGCTATTCCTACCACGATCGAGAGCAGCACTAGCGCGAGGACGTCGTCGATCACCGCGGCACCGAGGATGGTCCGCGCTGCTCTGGTCTTGAGCGCCTTCAGATCGAGCAGGACCGCCGAGGTTATCCCGACGCTGGTCGCAACCAGCGCCGCTCCCACGAAGAGGCTGGTCTCGGTGCTCTCACCGATCAGTCGCGCTCCGAAGAACCCGGCGATCAGGGGGAGGATCATCCCGAAGACGCCCACTCGGGTAGCCGTGCCACCGACCTTGGCCAGATCCGAGAGTCTGGTCTCCAACCCGACCCAGAAGAGCAGGAAGACCACCCCGAGCTCCGCGAAGACCTCGAGAGTCTGGTTCGGTTCGACCAGCCCGAATACCGCAGGCCCGATGATCACGCCGGCCAGGATCTCCCCGATCAGAGTCGGCTGCTTGAGGCGCTTGAAGACCTCATCGCCGAGCTTGGCTGCGAGCAAAACGATGAACAACGAAAGCAGGACATCCGGGATCTCGCTCGAGGCCGCGATAGGTGGGGCCGGGAGGTTCATGCGGTGATTGTGGAGCACATTGCGGCTGGTGGGTGAACGCGTGTCACCGTACCGGCCCTATTGGAGGACTACGCCGGTCGGGATCAGGCTGAAACCGGCTCGAGCCGGTCGACGACCGACTTGGTCGAAGCGACGTGCTTGCCGAGACCGAGTTCCTTCGGGTCGATGCCGAGCGCGAGTCCGACCAACTGCGGGAGATGGAGTACCGCAAGGTCGAGATCCTTGCCTGTCACCTTCGCCGCCTCGGGCTGCTGCATATCGAGGTTCAGGTGGCAGAGGGGGCACGGAGTCACGAGACAGTCGGCACCGGCATCCATCGCATCACCGAGATGGGTGCCTGCCTGGCGCAGTGAGACTTCACGGCTCATCGTGATCACAGGGAATCCGCAGCACTTGCGGGCCCCGTCGTACTCGACGACGGTGCCGCCCAGTGCTTCGATCACCTTCTCGAGGTAGAGATCGCGCTCAGGATGCTGCTCGTAGCCGAGGCGATGCCGCGGCCTGAGGACGTAACAACCGTAGAAGGGGCCGACGCGAAGTCCCTCGAGCGGACGCTCCACTCGATTCTTCAGCTTCTGGAGCCCGTAGTCCTCGACCAAGACCCAGAGGAAGTTCTTGTTGGAGAAACCTTCGGGATCGTAGCTCAGGCCCTCTTCGGCGAGCGCGCCATTTACGTGTTCGCGGTAGGCCTTGTCGGCATCGAGACGCTGGCGGCACTCGGACTGCGCGCCCTGGCAGGTCGAGCAGATATTCATCATCGGCAGGCCCGTCTGCTGGGCGAGCGCGAAGGTCCGGGCGTTCAGCGTGTCTGCGAGTTCCTGGTTGTGCTCGGCGATCACGCCGGCGCCACAACAGTTGGCGCGGTCCAGTTCGACCAGTTCGATCTCCAGCTTCTCTGCTACCAGAGCCATGGAGCCGTGCAACTCGGTGGTGAAACCTCGGGACACACAGCCGGGCCAGTAGGCGAACTTGAGGTTCTTTGCCGGACTCATGCGGGTGCACCCTCCTTGCCCTGAAGTTCGTTTTCGGCTAGTTCCTCGGCCTCGTTGTCGTCGCCTCCGCCGAACTCTTCACCCTTGATGTAGAGGTTGAGTTCGATCCTGTGCTCCTCGGCGTGTGCATAGATCCGTTTGACGTGTTTCTGGGCATCGCCAGGGAGCTTGGGGTGGATACCCGGAACCAGCTTCTCGGGAGTCCTCGCCTTGCCCGACTTGATCGCGCGCAGTGCGGTCGGGATGTTGTCGAACAGGGCCTTGATCGCGCCCCTCGGAGGCTTGAGCTTGCCCTTGATACCGGGGGCGAAGGACTCCTGGAGGAGGAGGGCCTCGTCGAGGGTCCCCTTCTGCTCGATGATGTTCACGAAAGCGAGCTCGTGGCGACGGCCGTTGTTGACGTCGTCGATGTCCTCGTCGTGGCCGGCGATGCGGCGCAGGCGCATGATCTGGTCCATCGGGGCGACGCCCTTGGGACAAGCCTCGACGCAGGCGAAGCAGTGGGTGCAGTTGTAGATGCCGTGAGGATCCTGCGCGAGGTCGTGGAGCCGCTCTTTGCGCTCACCGTCGCGGGGGTCGCCGACGAAGCGGTAGGCCTTTGCAAGAGCGGCAGGACCGACGAAGTCGGGGTCGGCCTCCATGGAGAGGCAGGCGGAAACGCAAGCACCGCACTGGACACAGGCCATGGTCTGGGTGACGTCGATCATCGACTCGGGTGGCACGATGTACTCGCGCTCGGGTGGATCACCCTTCGGCAGCAGCCACGGCGTCACACGACGGATCTTCTGCCAGTGGGTCGCCTCCATGTCGGTGACGAGGTCCTTGATCACGGGCATGTTCCCCATCGGCTCGATGGTGATCGGCTCGGAGTTGCCGTTGCTGCGGTTGGCCCACTCCTTGGCCTCGCTCAAGCGCGTCTTGCAGGCCAAGGTGGACTGACCGTTGATCTTGACTCCGCAGGAGCCGCAGATCGCCGCCTTGCAGGAGCAGCGAACCGAGAGAGAGCCGTCCTGTTGATCGCGAACCTGGAGCAGTCCGTCGAGGACGGAGAGATCTGGATCCAGATCGACATCGAAGTCCTCCCAGTAGGGACCCTCACCCGGTTCAGGCTTGAAGCGCCTGACCTTGAGGCTGAACTTCGCCATCGCCTAGTAAGTCCTCTCCATCGGCTGCCAGTCGGTGATCTTCACCTCTGAGTAGCTGACGGTCGGGTCTCCGCCGTTGACGGTCAGGTCGATGTGCTTGAGCCACTCGTCGTCGTTCCGGTCAGGGAAGTCCGTCCGGTACTGCGCGCCGCGGCTCTCGGTGCGCTCGATCGCCGCCACGCAGGTGGCCAGAGCGTTGTCGAGCATGAAGTCGAGTTCGACCGCGCCGATCACGTCCTGATTGAAGATGTGTCCGTCGTCGTCGATGTAGCAGGAGGACGCCTCTTCGCGCAGGCGGCGAACGGTCTCGAGAGCGGTCTGCAGGCCTTCGGCGTCGCGGAAGACGGCGACGTGCTTGTCCATCACCGCTCCGAGTTCATCGCGGATCTCCGACACCCTGCGTCCCTTGCCGCGCTCGCGACCGACGATCTCGGCGATCTTCGCCTCCTCATCGTCGAGCAGCGCCTGGGAGACGACCGGCTCCTCCCGCCCCTTCACGTAGTCGGCCGCGTGCACTCCGGATCGGCGACCAAAGATCAGCGTGTCCAGGAGTGAGTTGGCGCCGAGTCGGTTTCCTCCGTGGACCGAGACGCAGGCCACTTCACCGGCTGCGTACAGGCCCTCTACATCGGTGCGCCCGTCGAAGTCGGTCTTGACGCCGCCCATCGTGTAGTGGTTGCCGGGCTTGATGTGGATCGGCTCCTTGGTGATGTCGACACCGGCGAAGTCGCGCCCTACGAGCACGATCTCACGGAGCGCCTCGAGGATTCGCTTCTTCGGAACCACGGTGATGTCGAGGGCGATCGTCCCGTCCGGGAACCCACGACCTTCGTCGATCTCGGTCTGTTCGGCACGCGACACGACGTCACGCGAGGCGAGCTCCATCTTGTTGGGCGCGTACTTCTCCATGAAGCGCTCTCCCTTGGCGTTCAGCAGATGAGCGCCTTCGCCGCGAGCGCCTTCGGTGATCAGGAAGCCCTTCTTGGCGAGGGTGGTGGGGTGGTACTGGATCATCTCCATGTCCATCAACTTCGCGCCCGCCCGATAGGCCATGGCAATACCGTCGCCGGTACAGATCAGCGCGTTGGTGGTTGGTTTCCAGACCTGACCGTTGCCGCCCGTGGCGAGGATCACGGCCTTCGCCTTGAACAGCTCCATGGACCCGTCGCGCACGTTCCGCGAGACGGCGCCGACACAGCGGCCCGCATCGTCGAGGGCCAGAGCGGTGCAGAAGTATTCCTCGTAGCGCGCGACCTCGCCAGAGGCCTTCATCAGCTGCTCGTACAGGACGTGCATGATCGCCTGTCCGGTGATGTCGGCTACGTAGTAGGTGCGGGCTGCGGACGCGCCACCGAATGCGCGAGTGCCCATCTTGCCTTCCTCGTTGCGGTGGAAGGTGACGCCGAGATGCTCGAGATAGAGCAGTTCTTCCGGGGCCTCGCGGCACATGACCTCCACCGCGTCCTGATCGGCTAGATAGTCAGAGCCCTTGATCGTGTCGAAGGCGTGAGATTCCCAGGTGTCGTCCTCCTGGAGCGCGGCGTTGATCCCGCCCTGCGCGGCGTTGGAGTGAGAACGGACCGGGTGGACCTTGCTGAGGATTCCAACCGACACACCCTCCTCGGCAGCGGCGAGTGCCGCACGCTGTCCAGCGAGACCGGCACCGAAGACGAGTACGTCGTGGGTTGGCATCGCCGCTGATGATATCCCACCGCACCGCGCCGCCGCTAGCAGGGTCGGTCAGGCGAGTGACTCATCTCACAATTCGACGCGCGTGGCTCAGACCGCCGGCCACTGACCGTCAGCGCCCATCGATCGTTGAACCGACTGGGCGGTGAGCAAGCCGACCACCCGACCATCCGAGTCGACAGCCATCAGCCCGCCGAGCCGCGGAAGTTCCTCGCGGTCGAGCGCGTCCTCGAGCGGTGCCTCGGCCTTGATCGCCATGTGGGCCTCTCCACCATCGGCAGCCATGTGGTCGGCGACGAGTTCGGTCTCGAGCTGAGCGGGAGGGACGTTGCGGACCGTCTCCTCGGCGAGAAGACCGAGAAACCGTCCGTCGGGATCTGTGACCGCAAACCATGGCCAGCCGTACGGGTTGAAAAAATCATCGAGGGCCGTGGCGAGTTTGGCCGAGGCCGGGATCACCGGCGGTCCCGGATCCATCAGGTCGGCGACCGAGATGCCCTCGACCTTCGAGGCGACCTTGCTCTGGGCGACGGCAGCCTTGGCGGAGCTGTTCAGGATGAATCCGAGGACGCCGAGCCAGACTCCTCCGACCACATTCCCGTTGATCAGCGAGAGGAGGCCCAATCCCATCAGGACGTAGGCGAAGATCTGTCCGAGACGGGCCGCGAAGCGGGTGGCACTGGCGCGGTTGCCGGTCTTCTTCCAGGCGATCGCCCTCGCGATGCGACCTCCATCCAGCGGGAAGGCCGGCACCAAGTTGAAGATCAGGACCAGGATGTTGATCGATGCGAGCCATCCGAGAACCGCTGGAACGGCGCCGATCGCGGTGTTGCCTTCGGTCAGAGCCGCCCGCCTGAACTCCTCCGGACCGGTCAGGGCAACTCCGATGGCGGTGCAGATGAAGGCGATCGCGAGGGTCACCAGAGGGCCGGCGACCGCAACCCTGAACTCGACTCGGGGAGAGTCGGTGTCCCGCTCCATCCTGGCAACGCCCCCGAACAGCCAGAGGGTGATCCCATCGATACCTATCCCGTTCCTGAGTGCGACCAGGGCGTGTCCGAATTCGTGCAACAGGATCGAAGCGAAGAAGAGGAGTGCGCTGATCAGAGCGAGCAGATAGGGCAGCAGATCCGAGGTGCCCGGGCCGAGGACATCCCGGTAGAAGCCCGACAGCCACCAGATGACCAGGAAGAGGACGAAGAACCACGAGTAGTCCACCGAGACTCGGATGCCGCGGAAGCGGAACAGGGTGAGGCCACCTTGACCGGTTGCTCCCATTACCCCTGATCTTACGGGGGAGGGCCTTCGGCCCCTGTGATCGACCACCGGGGGTAGCCTCTGTTCCCTCGATGAGCGACTCCGACAAATCCCCCCTCAGCACCTCCGCCGTTTCGTCGCAAGAGTCTCCGCACCTGGATCGGGAATGGCTGCGGAGGTTGCTCGACGAGCTCTGCACCTTCGACCGTGAGTCCGCCACACAGGGTGAGCACGATGCCGCTGCATGGATCATCGAGCGCCTCGCCGACGAGGAGGTCGAGGGTCTGGTGGAGGTGGAGCAGGTCCATGGCACCTACTGGTGGCCGCTCGGCCTCGGAGTGGCAGCCGGCGCAATCGCCGGTATCGCGTCTTTGAAGGCGAGAACCCGTAGGGGCCGCCTCGCTGCCGCGGGCCTCGCAGGGGCAGCCGCAGCAGGGATCGCCAGTGACTACCCGCCGGGGCCACGTTGGATCCGCAGGCTGCTTCCGAAGCGGCCTACCCACAACGTGGTGGCCGAACTGGGTCCCCCCGATGCCGAGAAGACCGTCGTGATCGTCGCCCACCACGACTCCGCGCACGCCGGGCTGCTGTTCCATCCCGCGGTTCCCGACAACCTCTCGAGGCGATTCCCCATCCTCTGGGACGACGCCGAGACCAGCCCCCCGATGATGTTCCCGGTCCTCGGCGGTCCGGTCGCCGTGGCCCTCGGCTCGCTGATCGGCAGTCGCCTGTTGACTAGGATCGGGACCTTCCTCTCGGCAGGCGCGGTACCCGTGTTCGCGGACATCGGTGCTCGTCCGGCGGTGCCCGGTGCCAACGACAACGGCACCGCGGTGGTCCTCCTGCTGGCGCTCGCGAGAGCATTGAAGGAGCGGCCCACAGAGAAGCTACGTGTGATGTTGGTCTCCACCGGCTCGGAGGAGTCCTTCAGTGAGGGGATGAAGGCATTCGGGGAGCGGCACTTCCCCGAACTTCCGCCGGAGAGCACCTTCTTCTGCTGCGTCGACACCCTAGGATCTCCTCACCTGAATCTCCTCCACGGCGAGGGTTTTCTGAAGATGCACGAGTACCCGGCGGACCTGATCGAGATGACCGAGGAGATCGCGCGCGAGCTCGGAATCTGGCTCTACCCGAACCTGCGGTTGCACAACGGAACAGACGGTCTCGAGTCGCTGGTAGCCGGGTATCCGACCATCTCGATGTGTTCGGTGACCGACTACAAGGCACCGGCGAACTACCACTGGAAGACGGACACCCCAGACCAGGTCGACTATGGGACTCTCGTCGATGCGATCCGTCTCACCGAGGGGCTGGTCCGGCGCCTCGACCAGCGCTGGCTGTGAATCCACCAGCGGCGAGCCGGACCCGTCAGGCCCTCTGTGGATACCATCGGCGCTGATGGCCCACGAAGTCACACTGATACCGGGCGACGGGACCGGCCCCGAACTGATCGAGGCGACTCGACGCGTTCTAGAGGCAACCGGTGTCGAGTTCGAGTGGGATGAACACCCGGCTGGCGAGGATGTCTACGAAGCCGAGGGCGATCCGTTTCCCGAGCGCACTCTGGAATCGATCCGTCGGACGAAGGTGGGGATCAAGGGTCCGACCACGACACCAGTCGGGTCCGGGTTCAGGTCGATCAACGTGCAGCTGCGCAAGGAACTAGACCTCTACGCCTGTCTCCGCCCCTGCAAGCTCTACCCGGGGGTTCGTTCTCACTTCGACCAGGTCGACATCGGGATCGTCCGCGAGAATACCGAGGACCTCTACGCAGGTATCGAGTTCGAGCGGGGGAGCGAGGACAACGCGAAGTTGCGCGATTTCCTGGCCGGTATGGACGTGGAGGTCCGCGAGGACGCTGGTATCTCCATCAAGCCGATCTCCGAGTTCGGCAGCGACCGGATCGTGGAGGCGGCCTTCGACTACGCCGAGAAGCATGGCCGCAAGAAGGTCACCGCGGCGCACAAGGCGAACATCATGAAGTTCTCCGACGGGCTCTTCCTCGAGACGGCCCGAAAGGTGGCCGAGCGTCATCCCGAGATCGAGTTCGAGGACCGGATCATCGACAACCTCTGCAACCAGCTGGTTTCCCGTCCCGAGGAGTACGACGTGATCGTGCTGCCGAACCTCTACGGCGACATCGTCAGCGATCTGGGCGCCGGGATGATCGGCGGTCTCGGCTTGGCGCCGGGAGCGAACATCGGAACCCAGGCAGCGATGTTCGAGGCTACCCACGGTTCCGCTCCCAAGTACAAGGGCCAGAACAAGGTGAACCCGACGGCACTGATGCTCTCGGGAGTGCTGATGCTGCGTCACCTCGGTGAGGCTGATGCCGCAGATCGCATGGAGGCGGCGATTGCTGCCGTGATCGCCGAGGGCGACAAGGTCACCTATGACCTGAAGCCGGATCGCGACGACCCCACGGCTGTCGGTACCTCGGAGTTCGCAGACGCTGTCATCGACCAAATGAAGGAGACAAAGTGAGCGAGAAGTCACCCCTGAAGGTCACCGTCACCGGAGCAGCGGGCCAGATCGGCTACGCGATCCTCTTCCGCATAGCGGCGGGGCAGATGCTCGGTGAAGACCAGCCGGTCCATCTGACCCTGCTGGAGATCCCCGATGCGGTCAAGGCTGCAGAGGGCACAGCGATGGAACTGGACGACTGTGCCTTCCCGCTGCTTTCCGGAATCGAGATCACCGATGACGCCACCAAGGCATTCGATGGGGTGAATGTCGGTGTACTGGTCGGCTCACGGCCGCGCCAGAAGGGCATGGAGCGATCGGACCTGCTCGAGGCGAACGGCGGGATCTTCCGCCCCCAGGGCGAGGCGATCAACTCAGGTGCAGCCGACGACGTGAAGATCCTCGTGGTCGGCAACCCGGCCAACACCAACTGCCTGATCGCGATGTCGAACGCCCCCGATGTTCCGCAGGAGAGGTTCACGGCGATGGTGCGGCTCGATCACAACCGCGCGATCGCGCAGCTTGCCGAGCGCACTGGCAAGACGGTGTCGGATGTCACCAAGATGACCATCTGGGGCAACCACTCGACGACCCAATACCCGGATCTGGTCAACGCCAAGGTAGACGGCAAGTCCGCCTGGGACGAGGTCGCAGATGAGGCCTGGATCGCGGACGAGTTCATCCCGAGTGTGGCGACCCGCGGTGCGGCGATCATCGAGGCCCGGGGCGCTTCGAGCGCCGCCTCGGCAGCCAACGCCGCGATCGATCATCTTCGTGACTGGCATCTCGGAACGCCCGCCGACGACTGGGTCTCGATGGCCGTTCCGTCAGACGGTAGTTACGACGTGCCGGAGGGCCTGATCTCCGGCTTCCCATGCACCTGCAGCGATGGCCAGTGGAAGATCGTCGAGGGCCTTGAAGTCCCCGATTTCTCCCGCGAGCGCATCGACGCATCTGCGGCCGAGCTGACCGAGGAGCGCAAGGCCGTCGAAGAACTGGGACTGATCTAGAGCAGGGTGAGGCCTACCTGTCGAGCGGGGCCCGACAGGTACTTCAACTGCCAGGGAAGTAGGTACTTCCCTGCTTGCGGATCTTGCCCTCGGCCTCCAACTCCGGCAGCACTCGGTAGAGGTAGTTGGGAGCGTTCAGCTTCATCTGCTTTGCGACCTCGGCGACGCCGATGCCGTCGGGACTCGAGTTGATGATCTTCACGGCCTGGTCGGCACGGGTTCCACCGTGCCGCCTGCGCTTCGATCCCCTGGGCCTTCCAACGCCCGAGCCCGGAGGACGGCCAGGGCCCTTACGCCCTGCTCCACCGAGGCCCGAGAGAGCCGTTTCCACCTGGCGGAGCTCCTCGTGCAACTCCTTACGCCTTTGCTCGAGCAATGCTCTCGCTTTGTCCAAAGTCTGCGAACCTGCTGGCATGAGTCTCCTTTCACCGTCCCCCGTTACCCCGAGCGACTCTGAGTCGTGTCTTCTTTCGTGCGATGCGAACAGTGGGGGTACGTCAAACAGTAGCCACACATCGACTTTCGCCCCGGGTTTCATAGCAGAAAAGCGTTTTGCCATAACCGTTACCGGCTAGCCGAAGGTGGTTACCTTGCAGAACAAATCGGGAAAGGCAGTGGTTGCGAGGGTCCTGCTACCTGCCGGACTCGATCTGCTCGAGCAGCGATTCGAGGTATCCCAAGGTGGACTCCACGTTTCCCGAGAGCAACTCGAAGAGATGGTCCCGGGCGCGGTCGCTCTCGTTCCCGACCCGAGCGTTTCCGTGGACGGAGAGTTGCTCGACCTCTGCGGCGAGCAGTTGAAGGTGGTTTCGAATTTCGCGGTCGGCTACGACAACGTCGATCTCGAGGCCTGCCGCGACCGGGGGATCGTGGTCACCAACACACCTGGAGTCTTGACCGAGGCCACGGCGGAGTTGGCGTTGATGCTGACCCTCTCGGCTGGCCGCCTCGCCAGCGATGCCGAAAGGGACCTTCGGAACGGGCTGTGGACCGGCTGGGATCCCGGCGCTTTCCTCGGCCTCGAGTTGCGTGGCGCCACGGTGGGCGTAGTCGGACTGGGACGCATAGGCCTCCGCTACGCCGAGATGGTTTCCGCCCTCGGCGCCGAGGTGGTCTACACGGCCTCGAGTCGAAAGGTCGAGGCGGAGGAGAGGTTCGGCTTTGCCTTCGCGGAGTTGGACGACCTCTTCCGGCGTTCCCAGGTGGTCAGCATCCATGCACCTGGAGGCGAAGGCACCAGGGACATGATCGGAAGGCGTGAGTTGGAACTGATCGGAGCTGACGGTGTCCTGATCAACACTTCACGCGGGACCCTCGTCGACGCCGAGGCCGTTGCCGAGGCTCTCGCGGAGGGGCGGCTCGCGGCTGCCGGTCTGGATGTGTATGACGGAGAGCCGGCCGTGCCTGAGAGTCTTCTGAACGCACCGCGTTGCGTGTTGCTGCCTCACATCGGATCGGCCACCCACGTCTCGCGAAACGGTATGGCGAGACTCGCGGCAGAGAACGCGATCGCGGTGGTCGACGGCGCAGAACCCGCCTCGCGGGTGGTCTGAGTCAGCGCCCGTCTGGAGTCGAGCCCGGCGCAGAGTCGGAGCGCTCGGCCTTGCGGCTGCGCGGCATCGTCCGGAAGACCGCGTCCCACAGCGGGGAGGAGACCCCGTATCCGAACCGATGGTCCTGAAAGTGGTGGCGCATATGGTGCTCTCGCAGACGTCTGCCGAAGGCCGTCCGCGGACGGTGATGATGCACGTGGTAGTGGGTGTAGTCGTAGACCAGATAGCCCGCCATGAAGCCCGAGAAGACCGGGAAAGCGAGTGGGTCGCCGAAGATCAGATAGAAGGCGCCGGCGAACACCGCGGACATCGGGATGCTCACCGCAGGCGGCATGACCAGACGCATCGCATCGTTCGGATGGTCGTGATGGACCCCGTGCATGATGAAGTGGATGCGATCGCCGCCCGGGATCTTCGGTTGCCAGTGGAAGAGGAGCCGGTGGAGCCAGTACTCGGAGAGAGTCCATACCGCGATCCCCACCGCGAACATCCCTGCGGCTCCCCAGGCGCTCAGTCCGTGGTCGATCGCAAGCCAGACTCCGCCGACCACGATCGGTCCGAAGAAGACCAGGGGCACGATCGGATGGACGCGCGAGAAGAAGTCGAGGAACCTGCTCTTGAACAGAGGTGGCGATGCAGAAAGCTGTGAGGTTCGGTCGGTTGACATCGAGGACCAATCTTAGCCCCACTCCGGCGAAAAAATAGGCCGTCATTTGCGGAAAGGGCTCTGGCGCCCCTCTGGCTCAGGTGACATGATGCCGCGGCGTCGGAGACACTCGGCGCGAGCGTCTCACCCCACAGTCGAAGTAACGAGAGGAGAATTCCACTTGACCCGAGGTCGAGCGGCTGTCGCTGGCCCCAAGCCGACGACGGAAAGCAGTCAGAAGCAGGCGTCAGTCAGGAGCCAGCCCCGCAATAGGAGGAAGGCCTACACCTGTGCAGACTGCTTCTTCGCAGCTCGTGGTCTTTGCGCACTTGGCCTCGATGAACCTTGTCCGACCTTCAGGCTCGACTCCCCTGAGGGCCTCGTGCCGCCACGACAGCCGACTCTGTTGATGCGGGACCCGTGCGACTCCGCTTCGACCGGTCCGCTCACCTGACCGAGGGGCCGGAGGCGGGAAACGCCATCCCGCTTGCGCGCTCGGGGCCCCGTTACGGTTTCATGTTTTTCCTATGCGGAGCGAATCGGTCAAGTGAGGCTCACGGTCCTCGGAAAATCCCCGGCTTGGGAGGACGCCGGGGGAGCCTGTTCCGGCTATCTGGTCGAGGAGGGGGACTCGAGACTCCTGCTCGAGTGCGGCAACGGCGTCTTCGGCAAGCTCCGCGAACGGATGCCTGACTACTCGGCGCTCGATGCAGTGCTGGTCAGCCATCTCCACGCCGATCACTGGCTGGACCTGATCCCGTTCTCCTATGCGCTCAACTACTCACCGAGCCGGGTCCACTCCGGGGAGATGCCGATAGCGGGTTCCGCGGGACCCGCCCTGTGGGGTCCACCTGGCTCGCTGGACGCTTTCGGTCGCGTGACCGGGGCATGGGGCAGTGAGGAGTTGCTCGCCACCGCCTTCGAGGTGAACGAGTACGAGCCGGACGGAGAAGTTTCGGTCCGCGGCATCTCCGTGACCTTCCAACCGGTGCCGCACTACATCGAGACCTATGCCATCTCGCTCGTCGCAGCCGACGGATCGAAAATCGTCCACGGAGCCGACTGCCGACCCAACATCGAGTTGATCGAGTTCGCCAAGGGAGCCGATCTGCTGACGGTAGAGGCGACTCTGGCCCAACACGGGGACGAGCCGGAGGACGAGCGAGGACTCAGGGCCGCTCGCGACGCCGGGGAGCTCGCCCGAAAGGGCGAGGTCGGCGCTGGGCTGAGGCGCCTCGTCGCGGATGGGGGTGAGCCGGTG
>JBJTBI010000057.1:0-2627 GCA_046091265.1 bacterium | reverse complement strand
TCCGCTGGAGTCGACTACGAGGAAGTCAGATCCCAGGTGATCAACGGTGGAGGCGGGATGCCGGTATTCGAAGGTGTCCTCACCGACGCCCAGATCGACGCGGTCTCCAAGTACGTCGCCGAGAACGCGGGCAAGTAGTCGGATGGCTGGAGTCAAGGCAACCGGTCTGGAGGAGCTGAAGGCGCTGCAGGGCCAACAGGTCGGGCCCAGCGAGTGGCGGACCATCACCCAGGAGGACATCGACGAGTTCGCCAAGCTCTCCGGGGACGATCAGTGGATCCACGTCGACGTGGAGAGGGCGAAGACCGAGAGTCCCTTCGGCACCACGATCGCTCACGGAAACATCACTCTCTCGGCGATCGACGGGCTGAGGATGGAGTTGATGGAACTCGACGGCTTCAAGCTCGCCGTCAACTACGGATGGAACAAGGTTCGCTTTCCTGCTCCGGTGCCGGCCGGATCCAAGATCCGGGCCACCGCGGAATTGGTCGAGGTTGAAGACGTCGGCGGCGGGTGGGTTCAGATCGTGGTCAGGTTCACGGTCGAGGTCGAGGGCTCGGAGAAGCCCTGTTGCGTGGCCGACTCGGTCGGTCGGCTGCTGCCCGGCTGAACTGCCTCGAGTCACCGAACCAGCCTGACCTCCGGCATCGGTACCAGCAACGCACCAGCACCGTCCATCAAAGCGAGGATCCGCGCCACGTAGGCCTGCGTCTCCGGGTACGGCGGAATGCATTCGCAGGACGAGACTGCGCCCGGACCAGCGTTGTATGCCGCAAGAGCAAGCGAAACGGAACCGAACTGCCTGAGAAGCGAACCCATGAACCTCGCTTGGGCTGCGATCGAGGCCACCGGATCGAAACGGTTTCGGAGTCCCCACTCGCGAGCGGTTGCCGGCATGAACTGGGCGATTCCTGCTGCGCCCGCCACCGACACCGCATCCGGGTCGAAGCCGGACTCTGCCATCAACTGTGAGGCGAGCAAGACCGCCGACACCCCGGATCTCGCTGCCGCTCTGACGATGGGGGACCTGAATCGAGCCGGTACGAACGAGGGCAAGCCAGCCGCGCCTGCCTCCGGGGTGGCATTCGAGCCGCTGCCCGATACCGACGCGCACGGCGCCGGGCCTGCGGTGAAGCCGTAGTGCCACGGCTCCCACGAGTAGCGCTGCGTGAAACCGAATCTCCGCGCCTTGGCACCCAGCCATCCGTAGGCCGAAGCCGGACCGATGTCGAGTTCGGTAGCGCAGCGATGTAGCGACCTACCCGGCGGGGCAACCCAGCGCGGATCGGGGTGCCGGGAGAAGAGCTCTGCCTGTTCGGCATCGGATCTGAATCCTGAGACGACGTACATAGTCACTCCCGCTCTGGCAGCAGCGCGCGACATCCGGTCGAATGCGGCGGCAACGTCGGGGCGCATGCCTTCACCGTTTCGGTAGGCGAGCGGGCCCGCATAGCCACCCCCTGACGCATAGGCGGGCATTCCCGTCCACCAGCCCGGTGGTGGTGCCGCCTCGGCAGTAGCCGAAGCCAACACCCGGATATCGCCCTGATCGGATCCAGCCAATCGATCCCCGCCTGGCAGCCGCTGGAGACTGATCCCGCCGACCACCTCGACCTCGACCTGGAGCGGTGGGTCTCCCTCGTCGAAGGAAACTCGGATCCGCTCGGGATCGACCCCGTTTCGTCGGGCAGCGAGCTCGGCCGAGTCGAGTGCAGCCTCCTCGAGATCCTCCGGCGTCTGGCGGGAGCCCCCGTGAGCCAGCAGTTCAGGGAGTCCCTCGTAGAGGGTGCGAGCCGCAGAGAGCGCGGAGAGATCGGCGGCTCGCTGGAGGCGGGAGGCACCAGTGGTTGCGCCGCCGATTCCGGCAAGCAAGGACGATGCGAAAATCACCGCCAGAGCGCAACCGAGTACGGCTGGGGCGACCTGGCCTCGCTCGGAAAGTGTTCGCTCGGAAAGTGTTCGCTCGGGAATCACCCCGCGAGGTCTCCTCTTGCGCCCCCGCGATCGAAGTGCGCCACCACCTTCTGCGCATACTGCTCGGCGAACCCGCCGGGCAGCACCCCGGCCAATGCGCGCCTCGCGGCGACCAGCCCCGGTGGTCTGCCACAGACCTTCACGGCGATCCCCCGAGCCGACATCTCGGCTACCACCAGAGCCCCGAGTGATCTCTCGGCCGGCAGGTCCAGCAGCGCCACACATCCCTGGACTCCTTGATGCCATTCGACGATTCGCTCGTGGGGTCGTCTCGATCCGAGCGAGAGAATGATCCGACTCGGCCCAGCCCTCTCGCTCAACTCAGCTGGATCTATCTCGCGCCAGCTCGACTGCGCAATTGAGAGCATGCAGATATGTCCCCGGGAGGCTGCTTCGAGCCCCATGTCTCGCAGTCTCCCTTCGAGCGAGCGCGCCTCAGCCGAGGCCAGGAGGGTCGAGGATCGGAAGACAGCATCGTCCGGGACCAGATCCACCAGGAGGCAGGACTCTCCGCAGGTCTTGGCGCTGGCCACCGCGATCGAAGCTGCGAGTCCGACGGTGGACTCGACCTTTGGGGAACCGCCGACCGCTATCGCGCGATGCCTCATCGCCTGGAACCTTCTGATGGAGATGGGTCTGGCACTGCCCAGGCT
>JBJTBI010000056.1:0-3402 GCA_046091265.1 bacterium | reverse complement strand
GACCATCACCGACGGTTCCGAGTGGCGGGCGCAGCCCAACTACAACTGGCAGCCGATGGTCAACGGCCGGGGTCTTGGTTTCATCACGCCCCCCCTGACGAAGGACACCGTGATCGCGGGTGACATCAGCGTGGATCTCTGGCTCAAGTCCTCCGCCCCCGATACCGATCTGCAAGCAACCCTCACCGAGGTGCGCCCTGACGGCAAAGAGGTGCTGGTCCAGAGCGGTTGGCTGAGGGCATCGCATCGCAGGCTGGATCGGAGCAAGTCCACGGTTTTGAACCCGGTCCCGACCCATCTCGAGAAGGACGCTGCGTCGCTGCCCTCTGGCAGATGGACGCTGGTCAGGGTGCCGGTGTTCGCCGCAGCCCACGCCTTCCGCGCCGGCTCCAAGATCCGCTTGAACATCCAGGCTCCTGGTGGCGACCGTCATATCTGGGCCTTCGACACGATCGAGGACGGAACCATCACCAACACGATCGCGCTCGGTGGGAAGTTCGCCTCCAGGCTCGTGCTGCCGGTGTTGCCGGGTGTCAACGCCAAGACCGGCCTGCCGCCCCACAACGCGCTTCGTGGCCAGCCCTGGCGCGAGTACGCACCCGCCGGCAACGGCGGCTGATCTCCTCTAAAGATCAGGCCGGCCCGTCTCTCAGGGCGACCAGCCCGCCGATCACCCCGAGGTAGGCGGTTCCGTCGGGACCGAGCATGACTCCGGCGTAGTTGTTGTTGAAGAGGATTCCCGACCCTGCGTAATGCCTCCATACCGTCTCGCCGGTGTGGAAGCTCACCGCCGTCCAGTAGTAGCCCTCGTTACCGCTCGGGTCGTCAGGCCGCTCATAGAGGTAGATCAGGCCCGTCGAGTTGGACATCTTGGGCACCAGTGTCGGAGCCCGGACCTCGTCGTTGGTCCAGACCTTCCGGCACGACTTTCCGTTGGCGACTATGTCGACCCGGGCGAGACCGGGCTGGGAGAGGCTGGGCCCTCCGGGGAGGAACGGGTCGGAGTACCCGTAGTTGTTCTCGACCACCAGCGAACGCCCCGTTCCGATCAGCGAGTTCTCGGTTGCCGATGCTCCTGCCGGGAACACGGGTACTTCACAGACCTTGCGGCTCTCGCCCCGCCGCAGACGCATCGCGGTCCGGTAGACGACCACGTTCATCGGGTCCGCGTTGTCGGTGATCGCGACGAACCCACCCTTCAGGATCGTCGGTGTGGTGCCTGAACCGTCGTCGGCCTGCCCTGGCTTGGTCAGTCCGCTGTTTCGGTAGGTCGCCCTCCGTGCGATCCGCGGCCTCCCCCTTCCATCTGCTCCGAGCCGGTAGAGCTTTCGGTCGGAAACCACGTACACGCCCGACCTGTCCACGGCGAACGAGTTCTGGATCCACTCGCCGAGGCGGATGTGTCTGATCACGCCCGTCTTTCGGTTCCAGGTACCGACGATCCCGCTCTGCTTGCTGACGAACCAGACGCGTCCCTGGAAATCGGGCAGGATCGAGGTGATCCTCTCCGCGGAGGGCTCGAGCACACCAGAGAGGTCGATGTTCTTGCGAATGGCGAATCCGGCCGAGCCCGCAAGCGGCTCGAGGACGAGGATCCGGTTGGTCCTGGTCGGTACCCAGAGTCGCGTCTCCCGATCGAGGAAGAAGTAGCCACCCCCGGTGTAGTCCTGGAACACCGGCGTGTCTCCCACGGGAGCGTTGTCCGGGAGGCTCATCGAGGCGACGGTCTCGAGGGTATCCGGATCGATGATCTTCGCTACCGGGGGAGCGATGCTCGACGGACACACCGTGACGATCCTTCCGAAGCGATCGAACCCCAGCGAGGCGCAAAGACTCAGCCCCCCAACCGATGCCATCGAGATGGCGGATGGATCCCTACCGAGCGGACCCGGTCCGGAGTAGGCGTCGGTCATCCAGGTGTCGTTGTGGATGCTGCTCCAGGCACCCTTCGCCAGGAAGGGATTGCTCGGCGGGATAGTGGAGGAGGCGACGGGCCGGGCGGTCCATGCACCGCCGGTGGAGGCCGGAAGGGTCGGCGCGGGATCGAGATCGGATTCGATCGGTAGCGCGTCAGCGACCTGAGGAATCGACAGGAGGATGCAGACGCCGAGGAACCCCGCGGTCAGAGCCCGCATCGCACCTCTGCCTCTCCCTCCCTCACGACGATCCATCGGTGATCCACAATCTAGAGCCATCGGCGGTGGGGCGGCGGAGCACGGGTAGGATCGACGGGTGCCAGAAGTCGTCTCCGGTGAAGCCCCAGCTGTTTTCGAAGTCAGGCCGATCAGGCCCGACGATGCGAAGGGCCTGTCGGAGTTGATCTCCCGCTCCTACGGCGATGCTTACCCGAAGGACTCGGTCTACCGACCCGATGAGATGGCGGCGCTGATCCGCTCCGATGCGTACGCGGGTGTGGTGGCGGTCGACGGAGGACTGGTGGTCGGGCACATCGGATACTCCTGGCCTGAATCCGACGCCACGGTGGCAGAAGCCGGAACGACGGTGGTGGATCGGGAATGGCGGGGGAGGGGTTTGATGAAGGATCTTGCGCAGGAGCTGGTCGGGTTGCTCGTCGCCGACGGCGCGGTCGGCTTCGTACACTTTCCGACCACGGCTCACACCGTGATGCAGCGAGCGTCACTCGAAACAGGTGGCCGCGAGACGGGTATTTTCGTCGCCTACCTGCCGCCGGAGGCGCGAGACCCCACCATCTCCGACTTCGACGATCAGCGCCTTGCCTTGACCGTTGCTTACCAGCCACTGATCGAAGCCCCACCGCAGCAGATCTATCTGCCGAAGCGATACGAAGAGATCATCCTCGGGATGGCGGAATCACTCGCGCTCGACCGGACCATTGCCGAGTCCTTCCATCCGCCAGGTACCGAGGGTCGATTCGATCGAACTCGAGATACAGGGATCGGTCTCGAGCATGTTGCGGTCGAGCGAATCGGCGCTGATCTCATCGGCGAGGTGGAGGCGCTGATCGAGCAGATCGGCTCGGGTTCGATCCACCTCGACCTCCCGATGAACGATGCCGGGATCGACGATGCGGTCGAGCGGCTGATACCCCTCGGCTTCGCCTTTTGCGCCTGGCTGCCCGGTTGGGCAGGACACGACGTGCTGAGGCTTCAGCGGATCGCACAGCCGACACGTGCAGAACTTTCACCCACCTTCTTCTCTGCCGAGGCAGAGGCATTGATGGAGGTAATCCGGTCGGAGATCCCTGCTTCGTCTTGAGCCGTTCTTCGCCGACTCATAATGGGCGCGGCTGGTTCGAACCAGCGAACGATCCTGGCTAGCTCGCCAGGATCAGCAAGGCATTCGCGATCGCCAGCAACCCGAGTGCGGCCGCAGGGAGCCAGCCTCGTATCGACTCTGCCCGGCGTTGAAGGAAGCCCGGCG
>JBJTBI010000055.1:0-4767 GCA_046091265.1 bacterium | reverse complement strand
CTTCAGCGCCTCCTTGACGTCATCGCGCGACTCGGCAGCCGCTCCCGCGCCGATCTCGGGATTCGCTCCCGCGCCGAGACCCTTGGTCAAGTTGTGGCCGATGCCGATCTTCACATCTGCGTCGCAGGCCTGGAGCGCCTGAGCGTCGGTGTTGCAGGCGATGAACTCGACTCCACGCATACCGGCGTCGACCATCCGGCTGATGGCGTTCGAACCACCGCCGCCGACACCGACGACCTTGATGACCGCGAGGTAAGAGGTCTCCATTTTTTGGTCTTGCTCCGTTTCCTTTTTCGGTCTCGCCGGTCCGCCCGAGCCCCATCCGATGAGGCCCTCCCAGACGCTCCGCAAACCCCTCGCGGGAAGCCCTTCTGAGGCCATCGCAAGCAAGACGACGGTAGGTCAATCGGAGACAGGTGTCAATGGCCAAAATGACCAAACCCTCGAGTTTGACTAGAAGGTTTTGACCCCCCTCTTCTGGACCGTTGGTTGAGCCTTAGGGTTTCGACGGGCACCGGTTTTTTCCTGTAAATCGCGAATAGAAAGAGATCGCGGTACCGGCCGGAGTCAGGGACTTTCCCTCATTCTCATGACCATCAACGCACCCCTGAGGGAGTGCAAAAAGCAGTGCAGAAACGGCCCCTGGCGGCTTTGCGGGAGGCTTTCGGACCAGTGCGGAGCTATCCGGTGACAGGACGTCCGGGCGCGCTGACATCGATGTACGTCGGCGAACCCAGGCCCGGGTCGGCCAAGAGCGCGGAGGCGGCCGCCCACTTCGCGCGGCCGTCGGCGCCGTCGCCGAACCGCAGCTCGGGCGCTCCGCTCAGATCGACCACGACACCCCCGTAGGCCTCCTCCCACGCGGCCGAGATCAGACCCGGTTCGAGTGGTCCGGGAGTCGCTGCGATGATCGAAGCCTGGGCTATTCCGCGATCATCCACCAGGCCTCCGGATGCGAGGGTGGCGGTGATGGTCGGCAGATCGAAGCCCGCCACATCGAGCCCGATCAATGCGTAGCCGTCCGCCGAGATGCCGGTGACCTCCCCTTCGATGGTCGATACGGCCACGGGGGGTCGCTCGCGGATCTTCACCTCGAGCGTGTGAGGGAGATCGGTCGAGGTGGTGATGGCGGCCACGGTGGGAAATGCCCCGAGAGCCTCGATCAACTTGTCTTGATCGACATTGAGCGTGGTCATCTTGAGGCCCACCCGCTCGAGGGATTTCTGGATCGCATTACGGTTCACCGTCGCACCCTCGACCTCGACCTTCGTGACGGCTACGAGGGATGAACCCCTGAACCAGAACCAGTAGGCAGCCAGCAGTGCAATCAGCAAGAGCGCGAGTGCGGTGAGGCGAAGGCGCCCGACGCGCCATCCTACCCTCACTCCTCTATCTCCCAATCGGCCGGCCAATCGATCTCACCGAGGGTCTGCACCTCCGGCTCGAGGATCACCCCGAACTCTGCGTGCACGCGGTGCCGGGCCTCGGACATCACCTTCAGCACCTCGGCAGCCGAAGCCGAGTCGAAGTTCTCGACGAAATTCGCGTGCTCCTCGGAGAGCCTCGCGCCACCAACCGTCAACCCGCGACAGCCGGCCTCGTCGAGGAGCATCCCCGCAGACTTCCCTCCGGCACGCTCGTCGCCCGGATTCACGAATGTCGAGCCGAAGGTCTTGATTCCAGACGGCTGGGCCTCTTTGCGTCTGCCCCGCATCTCGGCCATCGTCTCCTTGATCATCTCGACCTCGCCTGGAGACAGGGAGAACCAGGCCCTCGAAACCACCTCACCCCGTCCGAGATTGGAATTCCGGTAGCTGAACTCGAGATCTTCGGGCGTTGCCTCACGAATCCCTCCAGCGCTACAGATGCTCACCCGGGTGAGCACCCGCCCCAACTCGCCTCCGTAGGCGTTCGCGTTCATGCGAACCGCCCCGCCGACCGTCCCCGGAATGTTCACGCCGAATTCCAATCCGCTGAGCCCCCAACCAGCCACCTTGGCCGAGACCGATGGCAACCTCGCGCCACCACCGCACTCGACCACGTTCTCCACCCTCTCGACCTCCGCCAGAGGGCCCTTTAGCTTCAACACGAGCCCCCGGAAGCCCGAGTCGGCGATCAGGAGGTTGGAACCGGATCCGACTATCCCCAGGGGTAGGGCTTCCTCTGCGGCCCATGCAAGGAGGGCCACCAGGTCTTCTTCGTTCTCGGGCTCTGCGTAGTGGTCGGCAGGACCTCCGATCCTGATCGTGGTCAGGCGATCGAGTGGGAAATCCTCGGCTGTGGAAGGCGCACCGCTCATCCATTCCCCTCCGCCACGAGATCTTCGGCCAGGCGATCTATGTCTCCGGCTCCGAGCGTGACCACGAGGTCTCCCTCGGCAAGGCGACCGGAGAGAGCCTCTAGGGCGCCTTCCCGGTTCTGCAGCCACCAGACGGGCCTGCCGCCCGCTGCGTCTGCAGCGGCTTCGGCTACCCATCTGCCGGTCACGCCCTCGAGATCCCCCACTGGCGTCTCGCGCGCCGGATATACCTCGAGGACTCCGATCTCGTCTGCGGCAGCGAGAGCACGACCGAACTCACTCGAGAGAGCCTTCGTCCGCGAGTAGAGATGAGGCTGGAAGATGGCGATGACCCTTCGCGAACCGACCTGACGCGCCGCCTCCAGTGCCGCAGCGACCTCGGTCGGATGATGCGCGTAGTCGTCGTAGACGAGCGCTCCCGATGCCATACGCCCCTTCCGTTCGAATCTCCGAGCCACACCCGGGAAGCTGGCAAGCGCCTCTTCGAGCTCCCTCGGGTCGACCTGATCGAGCAGACCCGCCGACCCCAGAGCGCCGACCGCTGCGAGAGCATTCAAGACGTTGTGGCGTCCGGGTGATGAGGTCCGGAGGTCGAGATCGTCGGCGAATCCGGGCAAGCCACTGATCCGGAACGAGGTGCCCGCGCCCGACACAGAGAGATCTCTCGCCTCGATCTCGGTCGGCAGGGCCGGCTCCAGCCCTTGCTCTCCTCCGAGGATGCTGAATCGCAGGCAGCCCCCGGGGCCGGAGAGATTCACCTCGGGTCCGACGATCATCGATTCCGAATGGGAGACGAATCCGGTGAACGCCCTGCGCAGATCCTCGAGTGATGCCCAGCGAGCATGATGGTCGAGCTCGCGGTTCGTCACCCCGGCCACCTCGGGAGAGAGCTCGAGGACACTCGCATCGCTCTCGTCGGCCTCGGTGACCATCCACTCGCCTGCGCCCCAGCCTGCATTCGTCGGCGCTCCGGAAGGGCCTGCACCTGGCAACTCGCCGCCGATCAGGAAACCGGGTTCCATCCCGAGGCTTCGAATCAGATGGACGCAGAGTGCGGTGGTGGTTGTCTTTCCGTGCGTACCGGCAACGGCGATCAGGCGTCGCGACCGTGACACCTCCGCAAGCAGCTCACCCCGGTGGATGATTCGCTGACCCCGCTCTCGGGCCAGCAGGAGCTGAGGGTTGTCCTCAGCGATGGCGCTCGAAACGACCACCTCGGAGGCCTCCGGAAGGTGTTGGGGAGCGTGTCCGATCTCGGTTGGAATGCCGAGGGGTCCGAGTCGAGAGAGGTAGGAGGAATCGCTCCGGTCCGAGCCGCTTACCTCGGCTCCTCTCGCGGCAGTGATCGCTGCCAGTCCTGACATGCCAGCCCCTCCGATACCGATGAAGTAGAGGCTTCGTCCGGTCATGTCCCCCGCCTTCGCCGCATCCCCGGATCGGGTCGCATCGACCCGATGCTGCCCCTCCATGGCGCTGGCTGCCCGGCGTGATCTCGCTGCGCCGGTCACGAGCCTCGCAACTTCTGCGGCAGCATCTGGTCGGGCGAGAGCGGCCGAAGCCGCCGCCATCTCGGCGAGTAGATCCGGATCGTCGAGCTGGTCGGCGACGGCCGTGCGAAGCGTGCCCGAATCCAACTCGGAGTCCGCCAGCATCCGTGCCGCGCCTCCGGAGACCATCCACTCTGCGTTCCGTGTCTGATGGTCGGCGGTAGCGTGAGGGTAGGGGATGAGCACCGCCGGCTTTCCGACAGCCGCGATCTCGAACACGGAACCACCTGACCTCCCCACCACGAGGTCTGCTGCTGCGAGCACCTCTCCTAGGCCCGGCTCGTAGCGAAGCAGGGTATAGCCGGTGGGATTCCCTCTGGCCGCCAGTTGAGCCGAGACCTCATCGTAATCGCGTTCGCCACTGATATGGATCACGCTCGCTCCGAGTGGCTCCAGCGCGGCAACCGCGCAGAGATTGAGGCTCCTCGCACCGAGACTCCCGCCCACAACGAGGATGCAGAGCTCCTCCGACTCGAGGCCGAAGCGTGCCCGCGCCGAGGCTCGATCCACGGTGGTCAGCCCTCGCGGAAGCGGACGACCGGTCACGGTGAAGGGCGGATGGTCTCGACCCTCGATGGGGAATGAGAGGCAGACGGTGTCTGCCCTGTGGGCGAGTGCGCGGTTGGTCAGTCCGAGATGACTGTCCGCCTCGGTCAGGACGAGCGGGATACCGAGGCCCAGCGCGGCCAACCCGGCAGGCCCCGAGACGTACCCACCTCCACCAAGGACCACAGAAGCGGATCTCTCCCGAAGGACCTTGGTCGCTTGCGGCAGGGCCACCGCTGCCTTGGCCAGAGCTCCGGCCGCTTTCAGCGGGTTGCCACGGTCGAGCCCGGTGAGGTCGAGGAAGTCGATCTCGTAGCCCGCATCGGGGACGAGGGTAGCCTCTGCCCGCTCTCGCGTGCCGAGGAAGGTGACTAC
>JBJTBI010000054.1:0-10640 GCA_046091265.1 bacterium | reverse complement strand
AAGTCCGGCGGGAAGAAGACCGCTGACGCCGCTTCCTGAGTCGTTCAGGGAAGCACTTCGAGCAGGGTGAGGCTCTGGCTGTAGATGGGCGCTGCGTCCTGCCGACCGCCTTCGACGGGCCAGTCCGGAGTAGCGTAGATCGAGATCAGCGAGGTGACCTGGCAGTCACCTAGGTCGTTGCACTCGAGGGTCCCCGAGAACCCGTCGTAGCCTTCCGTGGCGAACAAGGCAGTGCGGAACTCGCTGCGCGGAACGGCAAGGTAGCCATCCTCTCCCTCGAGCGCACTTCGCCTGAGGGCGTCGAAGATGAGGTTCGCAGCGTCGAATGCGTGCGCATGGAAGATCGCGGTTGGGCTCTCGCCGAAGGACTCGCGATAGGCAGGCAGCAACTCCTGTCCGTAGAAACGGTTCGAGTCGAGATCCCGCACGTCCGGGCCGGAAGCATCGAGCTGGAGAGACGCAGTCTCGGCGGCCGCAAGGACTTCGGAGTTGAAGCAGCCGTCCGAGGTGAGCAGCAGACCAGCCTGCACCGAACCGGCTGCCGCAACCACCTCGGTGCAGAGATCGCCGTTCAACGGCAGGTAGAGGATGTCCGGAGATCCGCTGGTGGAGGAGAGGGCGCTCGAGACCTCCGAGGTGGTGTCGGTAGGGTCCAGGGTCACCCTCTCCACCTCTCCTCCTCCGTCCTCGAATCGCATGGAGAAGCTCTCCGCGAGGGACTCGCTGTAGGCGGACCCGTCGCTGAGAACCAGAGCCTTCCCGCCGGGTGCACGGTTGACCGCAAAGTCACCCACCACGGCTCCCTGGATCAGGTCGTTGGGCGCAGTTCGTGCGTAGAAGGGGGGGTGGGATCTGCGATCGGTCAGCTCCGGGGCCGTATTGGTTGGCGAGATGAGCACTATGCCCCTCTCGGAGAGGACCTTCGCCGCCGCATCTATGGCAGCGGAAGAGCAGGTGGTGCCGACCACCGCGAGGAGATCCTCCCGCGAGGCCAGCATCCTCGCCCCACGGATTCCCTGCTTCGGGTCGCAGCCCTCATCGGCAAGGCCCAGTGCGACATCGTGTCCGAGCACCTCGCCGTTGACACCGTCGAATCCACCGTCGAGATAGTCCAGGGCCAACTCGACCCCACGCTGGGAATCGACTCCGGTCCCTGCGGTCCGGGACTCCTCGCTGAGCCAGAGCAGAGCGCCGATATCGATCGGCTGGGTGGGCTCGTAACGGACGCACCCGTAGGGATCCTCCTCACAGGCTGCATCGATCTGCTCTCTCGAATCGACTGTCGACGATCCGTTCCCGCAGCCTGCGACGACGACGGATGTGAGCAGCACGAGCGACACGCGCAGGGTGACCGACCGCTTCGGCATCAGCCACCCGCCCACGGCAGATACCTGCCGTCGCTGATCTCACGGTAGAGCGTCACGAGCGGATCGACTTTGACGGTGAAGGGCCCGTCGAACGGTGCCGTCAGGCCCAGGATCAGCGCAATGTCCAAGGCCACGACGAGCACGATTCCGGCCGAGACGATCGAGGCCTTGCGGCCATCTCGGAGGGTGGTGACGATGAGATTGACGATCAAGGTGATACCCGAGATCACCGCCAGCAGGAAGAGCGAGAAAGGCAAGACCGAGTTCGCCGCTGCCAAACGGGCTCGGCGTTCCGAACCGAGGTCGTCGACCGCGGCCTGAAGGGATTCGGCCGAAAGCGCCGGTACGTACGGACGCGACCCCACCTCGAAGACCTTCTGCTGCAGGGCGTTTAGTTCGGGCGTCGCGAGCGCACCCTCTGAGGATTCCGCATCCAGATCGTAGGAGGTTGGCTCACCAAGACTGGGCCACTCCTCGGTCTCGAGCGCCGAGAGATAACGGGCGAGGCTCTCTTGAACGGCGGAGACATCGGCGCTCGGGAGACCTCGGGTGGCCCATGCGACGCGATTGGCGGCGGAGGCCTCGGCGGCGACGATCTCGTTGGTAGCCCTGACCGTCGTGAAGGCGGAGTTGATCAGGAAGGCGGTGAGGAAAGCAAAGAGGGCCCCGATGACCGTGTTGTAGTACTCGGCGGTGTGGGCGTACGGGGCTCCTTTCTTGTTGGGGAACCTGTCGTGCAGGAGGGTGCTGACCCCGTAGGTGAGTCCTGCGAAGAAGAGGATGGAGCCTGCGAAAAGGATCCAGGCGGGGAGAGATGTAAGGAACTCCATCGGCCGCATGATTATGGCGATTTCAAATCCCCCACCTCCATCAGGAGAATATGATCGGAGCCGTGTCCCACCTGATCGAACGTGAGCAGCGGCTCCCCGGGCCACCGGAGGAGACCTTCGAGTTCTTCGCGGATGCCTTCAACCTCGAGCAGATCACCCCTCCATTGCTCAAGTTCAAGGTCACCACACCGGCACCGATCGAGATGCACGAGGGGACCTTGATCACCTACCGGCTGAGGGTTCGCGGGGTCCCGGTCAACTGGTTGACCCGGATCGAGGAGTGGACTCCGGGAAAGAGGTTCGTGGACACGCAGTTGAAAGGTCCCTACAAGCTCTGGCACCACACCCACACCTTCGAAGACGACGGGCAGGGCGGCACCCTGATGCGAGATATCGTCCGCTACGAGATGCCGTTCGGCCCGATCGGAGAGATCGCGCGTCGGCTGCTGGTCGAGCGGGATCTGGAAGGAATCTTCGACTACCGATATCAGGAGATCGAGAAGATCTTCGGTGCCCAGGCCTAAGGCGCAGGACTGACCGCGAAACCGCTGATCAGCGGGCTCAGGGGTCTCGGAGCCTTGGGCATCGTTCCCTGCTCGAGCGCCTCGATCAGGAAGCCAGCGGACTCGATCGTGGCCTGCGAATCACGATTCGGGTGACAACCTCCAGCTGCCCGTCGCCAGAGCGGAGTGATCAGATCCTGCAATCGAGCCGTTCCTGGAGCCTCCGACCGGACGTGCTCGACGAAACAGAATCGGCCGTTCGGCGAAAGTACCCTCCGCACCTCGGCGAGAGCTCGTGTCGGCTCGGGGATGGTGCAGAGCCCCAGCGTGCATACGACCGAGTCGAAGCTGTTCGATTCGAAGGGCAGGTCTTCCGCGGAAGCCTGGAGGACGGAGCATTCGATCTCGCGACCGCCGGAACCGGCCGAGACGAGATCCAACCGGTCGCGCACTCGCGAATGCATGTGAGGATCCGGTTCTGCGAGGACGAGAGAGTCGACCGCGGCTGGATAATGTCCGAGATTGTGTCCGTTCCCAGCTGCTACCTCGAGGGTCCTGCCGCTCGCTGCAGCGAGCGTACGGGAGCGGATCTCTCCGAGACCAGCAGGCTCCACCGGACCGAGCATGCGGTCGTAGAGGGCGGCGACGATAGGGTGGCCGGACACATGCCGATGATCGACAAAGCAACGGACGCAGTGCGAGACGAAAGGCCGAAGGCTTGAAGGTCCTGGTGATCGGATCGGGAGGGCGTGAACACGCGATGGTTCGTGCGCTCGCGCGCTCTGCCCGCGAGCCGGACATCATCTGCGCGCCGGGCAATGCCGGCATAGCCGCCGATGCAGAGTGCGTCGCGGTGAGACCGGACGATGTCGACGGCCTGGTCGCACTCGCAACCGACCGCGAGGTCGATCTGGTTGCGGTCGGTCCGGAGGCTCCCTTGGTAGAGGGCATCGTGGACCGGATGGAAGCAGCCGGTATCCCGGCATTCGGTCCGAGCGGAGGAGCCGCGCGATTGGAGGGTTCGAAGCTGTTCGCCAAGGAAGTCATGATCGAGGCGAAGGTACCCACGGCCTCGCACGCCGTGCTGACCTCGGAGCAGGAGGCTCTCGAGCGCCTCGACGAAGCCTCCTATCCACTGGTCTTGAAGGCAGACGGTCTCGCGGCCGGCAAGGGCGTGGTGATCTGTCAAGACGAAGACGAAGCGAAGGCAGCCGTAGAGGAGTTCTTCGTCGAGAAGCGCTTCGGGGAAACGAAAGTCGTGTTGGAAGAGTTCCTCGAGGGAACGGAGCTGTCGCTGCTGGCGATCTGCGACGGCGAAAACGTGGTACCTCTCGCTCCGGCTCAGGACTACAAACGGATCGGCGACGGTGACGTCGGCCCCAACACCGGGGGCATGGGCAGTTACTCACCAGTGCCGGGGATCGACCCCGAACAGGTCGAGGAGATCCTGGATCTCGTCCATCGACCGGTGGTCGAGACGATGGCCGGGCACGGCACGCCGTTCCGCGGAATCCTCTACGCAGGGCTGATGATGACCAGAGACGGCCCGAAAGTCCTCGAGTTCAATACCCGGTTCGGCGATCCCGAGACTCAGGCGGTGCTGCCGCGGCTCCAGTCTGATCTCGTCGATCTCTTCCTCGCCTCACGCGAAGACGGAGGCCTCTCCGGCACCAGAATCGACTTCGCCGGCGACTGGGCGGTGACCGTGGTGATGGCCTCTGGCGGGTATCCGGAGTCGTCGTCGAGCGGAGACGAGATAACCGGTCTCGACGAAGCGGCGGAGGTCGAGGGAGTGGAGATCTACCACGCCGGAACGGCGAACGAGGACGGCAGGGTGGTGACCGGCGGCGGAAGGGTCTTGGCGGTCACCGCGCTCGGTGCAGATGCCAGACAAGCCCGAAGCCGCGCCTACGAGGCGGTCGGGATGATCGATTTCGAGGGACGACAGATTCGTACCGATATCGCAGCGCGCGCCGTGGAATAGTCTCACTGCAGCAGTCCGCACAGTCCGAGAGGAACGAGCGATGGGCCCAGACCCTCAGTCAGATCAGACCGCAGCGGTAGAGATGCCGGATGTGGAGAAAGCCTTCTCGGAGATCGAGGTGGACGCGCCGCTGGTCGGGATCATCATGGGTTCGATGAACGACAAGCCCAAGATGCAACCGGCCGGGACCGCCCTGCAGGAACGGGGTATCCGGTACGAGGTCAGGGTGATCAGTGCCCATCGTGAGCCCCAGGAGACTCGCGACTACTGCATGAACGCCCAGATGCGAGGGTTGAAGGTGATCATCGCCGGAGCCGGCATGTCTGCTGCGCTGCCTGGCGCTGCTGCCTCCCACACGGAACTGCCGGTGATCGGGGTGCCGCTCTCAGGTGGAGTCATGGACGGGCTGGACGCATTGCTCTCGGTCGCCCAGATGCCACCCGGCGTCCCCGTCGCCTGCGTGGCGGTGGATGGAGCCGAGAATGCCGGGATCTTGGCAGCAAGGATCATCCAGTCATGATCGAGCGCTACACACGCGAGAAGATGGGGGCCGTCTGGTCCCAGCAGAGGAAGATGGAGACCTGGCTCGAGGTGGAACTCGCCGCGACCGATGCTTGGGCTGCTGAAGGTGTGGTCCCTGAAGCAGCCGCGAAGAAGATCAGGGAAAAGGCGAGCTTCACGGTCGAGGCGGTAGCCGAGAGAGAGGAGACCACCGGACATGATGTGGCGGCGTTCGTAGACGTGGTTTCCGAGTCGGTCGGGGGCGAGGAAGGAAGGTGGGTCCATTACGGCCTGACCTCGTCGGATGTGCTGGATACCGCGCTCGCTCTGCAGCTACAGGACGCCGGGGAGATCATCGTGGACGATCTCCGTACCCTCACCGACGCCATCGTGGCCAAGGCACGAGAGCACGCGGACACGCTCTGTATCGGCAGGACACACGGGGTCCACGCGGAACCGACGACCTTCGGCCTGAAGCTCGCCGGATTCGCCTTCGAGTCCGCTCGCAACCTGGACCGCATGGAGGTTGCCTTCGAGCAGATGCGCTACGGGGCCCTTTCCGGTGCCGTCGGCACCCATGCGTCCGTGCCGCCATCGGTAGAGGCGCACGCGCTGGATTCACTCGGACTCAAACGAGAGGACATCTCGACCCAGGTGATCCCCCGTGATCGACTTGCCGTATTGATCGCGAGGTCCGCGATTGCGGGAGGCGGGCTGGAGCGACTCGGCAAGGAGTTCAGGCACCTCCAGCGCACCGAGGTCCGGGAGGTCGAGGAACCGTTCGGCAAGGGCCAAAAGGGCTCCTCCGCGATGCCACACAAGCGCAACCCGATAATCGCCGAGAGGATCTGCGGACTCTCTCGGGTCATGCGCGGATACGCGGTCCCGGCACTCGAGAGCGTGGCGCTCTGGCACGAGCGGGACATCTCACACTCGAGCGCCGAGAGGATAATCCTCCCCGACGCGATGACCACACTCGACTACTCGCTCTCGCTCGCCACCAGGTTGATCGAGGGGATGACGGTCCATACGGATCGGATGCGGGAGAACCTCGAACTGACCCACGGCGCGGTATTCAGCCAGCGCGCCCTGAGCGCCCTGATCGAATCCGGGATGACCCGTGACGACGCCTATCGCCTGGTCCAGAAGAGCGCGCAGAAGGCGTGGGATGAAGGGATCGAGTTCAGGCAACTGATCGGAGAAGCCGCACCGGATCTCGATCTCGACGCGATCTTCGACTACGGCGCCGACCTCACCCCCGTACCCGACCTGATCGCACGGCTCGACGGAATCTCGGACTAGCGCCTCGATCCGACCAGTACCGGAGAACCGTTCTTGGGCGAGAGCGTGACGTTGCGCCGGACCATCTTGTCGGGTGATCCACTTCCCGGCGCGAGATCGAGCGAGGTGAGGATTGTCCTCAGGACCGTGCGCATCTCGAACTGGGCGAACGCTGCACCGATGCACCGACGGGTTCCACCGCCGAAGGGAATCCAGCTGTAGGTGTCGGGTTTGATGCCGTCGAAACGGGAGGGATCGAATCGATAAGGATCCTCGAACACATCCGGTCTCGTGTGGGCGAGGTATATGGAGAGCATCACCGAGGTCCCAGCCTCGAGATCACATCCATCGAGCGTCATCGGCTTGCGCAACTCGCGTCCGATCATCGGAACTACCGGGCGGACCCTGAGCGGCTCGGCGATCACCGCCTCCATCCAGTCTCCGCCTCCGTCGGAGTCGATCTCGGATCGCAACCGCTCGTACGCATCCGGGCTCCTCAGCAACTGGTCGAAACACCACGCGAGCGCCGTGGCCGTGGTTTCGTGTCCAGCCAAGAGCAAGGTCATCAACTGATCGCGGAGTTCGATGTCGTCGAGACCCTGACCGTCCTCGTCTCTGGCCGAGACGAGCATCGAGAGGATGTCCTCGCGTTCCTCAGTGGTGGGATCCGCACGGCGATCGGAGATCTCGGCGGCGATCAGCCGATCGGTCTCACGAAGGCTCTTCAGCATGCTGCTGTACGGCGGGATCTTCCGCAGGAGCGAGAAGGTAAGACCGAAGGCGAAGGGAGATCTGGTCGAACTGAGAACACGGTTGAGCCCTGCCCGTAGCGAGTCGTGTCGCTCGTCTGACACACCGAAGACCGCGCTCATGATCACCTCCAGGGTGATCCGCTGCATCGCAGGGTGGCTGAGGACGGTCTCACCCGTCGGCCAGTTGGAGATCTCCTCTGCGGTCGCACGCTCGATCGACTGCTCGTAGGCACGCATGCGCTCACCGTGGAACGGAGGCAGCATCAACTTTCGTCTCGCCAGATGCTCTGCGCCCTCCTGGACCAGGAGTGATTTGGTTCCGAGGATCGGCTCGAGCACGACGTTCCTGCCCTGGGTGATCGTGTTCTCACGATCGGAAGCGAAGACCTGCTTGATCGAAGCCGGATCCGAGAAGAAGACCATCGGTCCGATGCGCGAGAGCCTGACACTGAAGGTGCCCCCGAATCGGTCGCGGCACCGCTCGACGAAGTCGACCGGGCGCGCGGTCAACTCGGCGGTCTGGACCACAGGGGGTGCCGAGGGTCCGTCTGGCAGGACTGCGGTGGAGGGCATCATCACCGATGCTCGCACAACGCAAGCACCGGAAAGCCGCGGCTGGCAGCCGGTTGGATCGGGGAACGACGGTGTTAGAGTCCGGCGCCCCGATGTCGAACGGTCAGAAAAAGCTCGCGGACCTGAAAGCCGTCGCCACCGGCAAGGTCCGCGACATGTACGAGATCGGTGACGACCTGTTGATGGTCGCCTCAGACCGCATATCGGCCTACGACGTCGTGATGCCGAACCCGATCCCAGACAAGGGCAAGGTGCTCACCCAGATGTCGGTCTTCTGGTTCGAGCACACCAGCGAGATCTGTCCCAACCACTTCATCTCCCAAGAGGTTCCGCAGGAGGTCGAAGGACGGGCCCTCCGGGTGCGGAAGCTCGAGATGTACCCAGTCGAGTGTGTCGTGCGCGGATACCTCTCTGGCTCGGGGTGGCGCGAGTATCAGGAGACCGGCGAGGTCTGTGGCATCGCCCTTCCAGAGGGCCTGCAGCAGTGTGACAAGCTGCCGGAACCTATTTTCACCCCCGCGACCAAGGCCGAGGTCGGAGCGCACGACGAGAACATCGACATCGAGCGGGCAGCGCAGATCCTCGGCGACGACGCACTGGCGGAGGAGCTGAAGCGGCTCTCGATAGAGATCTACGACCACGCGGCACGGCACGCCGCAGACAAGGGGATCATCCTCGCCGACACCAAGTTCGAATTCGGCAAGAGCCCGGGGGCCGAGATCGTGCTGGCAGACGAGGTCCTCACTCCCGACTCCTCGCGCTTCTGGCCGGCTGACGACTACTCTCCCGGTCGCGATCAGGACTCGTTCGACAAGCAGTACGTACGGAACTGGCTCGACGAAGAGGGGTGGGACCACTCTCCACCGGCTCCCGAATTGCCCGTCGAGGTGGTCGAGAGCACTCGGGGCCGCTACATCGAGGCATACGAGAAGATCACCGGCCGCAAACTCGTCTGATCGGAGCGCCGACGAGCCAGCGTCTGGAGCGTCCGCGCCGCGAGGGTGGATAGGCTGCGACGGGTGAAGGCTCGGGTACTGATCAGACCGAAGGAGGGCATCCTCGATCCGCAGGGCAAGGCGGTCGAGAAGGCGCTACCCGCTCTGGGCTTCGAGGGGATCGACAACGTCAGAGTCGGTCGGCTGGTCGAACTCGAGGCGGATGATCCGGCGCACCTCGAATCGCTGTGCGAGAAGCTCCTGGCGAACCCGCTGATCGAGGACTTCGAGATCGAAGAGATCGACGCTTGAGGTTCGGCGTCCTCCAGTTTCCTGGGTCCGGCGACGAGCGTGACGCGATCGCCGCGTGTGGAAGGGTCGGTGAAGCGGAGATGATCTGGCATGAGAGCACCGACCTCGCCGGCCTAGATGCCGTCGTGGTGCCGGGCGGTTTCTCCTATGGGGACTATCTCCGGGCCGGTGCGATAGCGCGGTTCGCTCCCGCTATGGAGGCGGTGACGAAGTTCGCCGCCGATGGCGGTCCGGTGCTCGGAATCTGTAATGGGTTCCAGGTCCTGTGTGAGGCAGGACTGCTGCCGGGAGCGCTGCTCCCCAACGAGGGCCGCAAGTTCCTCTGTCGGCAGGTCGATCTGGAAGTGGTCAGCACAGACGGCCTATGGCTCGGTGCCACCGAAGCGGGTCAGACGCTCTCGATACCGGTCAAACACGCGAATGGCCGCTGGTTCGCGCCGGATCAGACGGTCGACGCTCTCGAGGCGTCCGGGCAGATCGCGCTCAGATACGCCGACGGTCAGAACCCTTACGGCTCGACCCGCGACATCGCAGGCGTGACCAACGAGGCTGGCAACGTGAAGGGGCTGATGCCTCACCCCGAGCACGCCGTCGATGCCGCCCTTACCGGCTCTGCCGATGGGCTCGAAATCTTCAGATCACCTGCGTTGGCAACCGCCTGATCGAGGGTGTCCGCGAAAGGAGAACACGACGAGCAGAGCGCTCACCGGCAACTCGGTCTGACCGATCCGGAGTTCGATGCGATCTGCAATCTGATCGGACGTGAGCCGAACGGCGTGGAGCTGGCGATGTTCTCCCTGCTCTGGTCCGAGCACTGCGCGTACAAGCACTCGCGGAAGCTGCTCGGGAAGCTTCCGGTCGAAGGCGAAAGGGTGGTGATGGGGCCTGGCGAAAACGCGGGAGCGGTCTCGCTTCCCGGTGGCTGGGCTGTTGCCTTCAAGGTCGAATCACACAACCATCCGAGCGCTGTCGAGCCTTTCCAGGGAGCCGCCACCGGGGTCGGCGGGATCATGCGAGATGTATTCGCGCTGGGTGCCAGGCCGATCGCCCTGCTGGACTCGTTGCGTTTCGGGGAGATCGACTCCGAGCGCTCACTGTTCCTCTTCGAGGGTGCGGTCTCGGGGATCGGTCACTACGGCAACTCGATCGGCGTGCCGACCGTCGGCGGCGAGGTCTACTTCGAGGCTCCCTACGAGCAGAACTGTCTGGTCAACGCGATGTGCATCGGTCTGGCCAAGAGCGACGGGATGATCCGCTCCGCTGCAGCTGGCACCGGCAACACACTGGTGCTGATGGGTGCGGCAACCGGGCGAGACGGAATCGGTGGAGCCTCGGTGCTGGCATCGGCGGAGCTCGAATCAGGAGACGACGCGAAACGTCCGACCGTCCAGATCGGTGACCCGTTCGAGGAGTCGAAGTTGGTCGAGTGCTGCCTCGAGTTGCTCGCCTCGGACCTGCTGGTATCCCTTCAGGACCTCGGCGCCGCGGGTCTCACCTCATCGGCAGGGGAGATGGCCTCAAAGGGTGGAGTCGGCGTGGACATCGACGTCGCAAAGGTCCCGTTGAGAGAGGCCGACATGGAGCCGTTCGAGGTGATGGTTT
>JBJTBI010000053.1:0-2926 GCA_046091265.1 bacterium | reverse complement strand
GTGTGGGGCCGCGCAGCGCTGGCTGAGGCGCGCCGGTTTTGGAGGTTGTACATCTGCGGGCGCGGGGGGGTGGCAGAGGCCGAGCGCGGCAAGCGTAAGGTCCATCGCGTAGTCACCTCCGATGACGCATCGGATGCCGAGCTCGAACGCCTCTGCGGGTCGGTCGAACACCAGGGAATCGTGGCCGAGGTCGAGCCCTTCGGCTACGCCGATTCCTCACAGCTACTGCGTCACGAGAACGCGCTGGTCCTCGCCCTCGACGAAGTCCAGGACCCGCACAACCTCGGCGCTGCCTGCCGGGTCGCCGAGGTGGCTGGCGCATCGGGGGTGGTCATCTGCGAGCGCCGCGCTGCCGCGATCACGCCTGCGGTCGTCAAGGCATCGGCAGGGGCGACCGAGCACCTGGAGATCGCTCATGTCGGCAACCTCGCCGACTGGCTCGAGCTGGCCCGCAAGCAGCGAGCCTGGATCTACGGCGCTGCGGGCGACGCATCGCAGTCGATCTACCAGGTGGACTGGAAGGGTCGCGCGGTGGTGGTGATGGGCTCCGAGAGCACGGGTCTTCGAAAGCGCGGCGCCGACAACTGCGATGCGCTGGTCTCGATCCCGTCGTCTGGCGCAGTCGACTCGCTCAACGTCTCTACCGCAGCCGCGGTGATCCTGTTCGAGGCTCAGCGGCAGCGCAGCGCCTGAGCGACCGCGCAGCTGAGTGGGGAGTCAAGTCATGTCGCGCGACCAGTCGAGTGCGCCGTCCGGCGCGAGGCGCTTGGCCAGGGCGTCGAGTGCGAGGCTGAGGGGGATCCAGCTGATCAGGGCGAGTGAGGTATCCACCCAGGCCAGCGGGATCGGGCCGAGGAAGGCCACCACCGGCATCAACGAGGCGATCATCGCCCAGCGGAACTCGGTCGCATCGGGCGAGTAGTCGAGCAGGTTCGATCTGGCCGCATAGCCGAACAGCACCGTCTCCATCACGCACAGCAGAGCCAGGATCACCGCCAGCACCACCACGGCACCCGGGTTCTCGCCGTAGTCCCCGACGATCCGGGTGCTGAACGGCAGCAGCACGATCAAGAACAGGTAGATCATCTGCAGCACGATCACCCGCGTGTCGATCGCCTTCAACCGGGCGAAGAGCGAATGGTTGGCCACCCAGTAGTGAGCCAGCACCACGAACGCGACGATGAAACCGATCCAGGCACCTCGCTCGGCGCCGATCGAGTCGAACAGCGCCCGCGCGGAGTCGTCGGCGGGTTTCTCGATCGTCACCTGGACCGCGACCAGGGTGATCGCCACCGCGAAGATCGCGTCGGTCAGCGCGCCGAGCCGGCCGAAGCCGAAGTCGTCGGAGCGCTTCCAGAGCCGCCTCGTGTTGCGCACGGCCGCCGGTCGTGAACTGGTCGCCATCCGCCAATGGTGAGAGCGGGCGCGGCGGAACCCCTGCAAATCGCGAATGCATGCAGTCATTCATTCGATCACGAACGGTGCTTGACAGTGTGAGATGCGTCCCTAAACTGGCGCAGCAAGAAGGGTGAACTTCGGGTCGATGCTCTGACTCGTCGACAGCACCCTCGTGAGAGAGAGCCTACCTAGGGGAGGTAAGGGCGGGCCACGACAACCAAGGAGGTTGTAAGTGGCATCATCTGCTTCCCCCAATACCCAAGAAATAGCGATCGCCAACCTCGAGGCGGCAGCGCGACGCCGTGCCCAGCCGGGCATCGACGACGAGCTGCTGGTCAAGATGGCGAAGGAAGGTCGCCAGGATGCCTACGACCAGTTGGTTCGCAGGTATCGCAGGTTCATCCGCGTCAAGTCCTCGTCTTACTTCCTGCTCGGCGGAGACGCCGACGATCTGATGAGCGAGGGCATGATGGGCCTCTACAAGGCGATCCGCGACTACAAGGTCGAGCGCGAAGCGTCGTTTCGCGGTTTTGCCGAGCTCTGCATCACCCGGCAGATCATCACCGCGGTCAAGACGGCTACGCGCAACACGCACATGCCTCTGAACCATTCGGTGTCGTTCAGCCAGAGCACCGCCGGCGGCGAGACCGAGATGACCCTGGAGGACGTGCTCCCCGGGCCGGAGGTTCGTGACCCGTCGGTTCAGGTGATCGCAAGCGAGGAGCTCGACAGTCTGGTCGGTTGCCTGACCAGCGTGTTGAGCGATCTCGAAAGCCGCGTGCTCGCGCTCTACCTCGACGGTCACCCGTATGAGGAGATCGGCGAGCAGGTGGAGTGCGATGCCAAGACGGTCGACAACGCCCTGCAGCGGGTCAAGCGCAAGGTCGCAACGCACCTCTCCTCGCGGGCAGTGCAGGTCTAGCGGCGTCAGCGTCGAATACCCGAGGAGCAGCTCTCTCACATTTGCTGAAGGGGCCACGCACCTCTTCGCAACCTGAATCTGGCCCCGCGCTCTTCGAGCGGCGGGGCCTTTTTCTTTCGCGCGCCCGTTACCTTCATCGACCATGAGCAAACCGCGCGAAGTCCTGATCTATCCCGGCTCTCCCAAGACCGGAACCACCGCCTTGCAGGCGGTGCTCCGCTGCAGCGTGCCCGGGCTGAAGGCCGCTGGCTGGAACTACCTGCGCGATCCCCAAGAGGGGGAACCCGATGCACTCGGATCCGGTAACTGCATGAGGTTGTTTCCCGCTTTGGCGGGGTTTTGCGATGCCGATCCACTGGCCGAATTCGAGGCTCTCGCGCCGGCGGGCGAGCGCCCGATAGCCGGCAAGGTCAAGCCCGTCCATGTGCCCGGGATCCACCAGTGGCTGGAGGAGAACATCTCCGAGCAGGTCGAGCGCTTCAACGCCGATCTGCCACCGGGAACCGACTGGGAGTTGAAGATCCTCGATCGGTCGAAATACGAACTCGAAGACCCCGACCCGCACCCTGAGCGCTCGCCCGAGTACACCGACGCCATCTACTACCT
>JBJTBI010000052.1:0-4186 GCA_046091265.1 bacterium | reverse complement strand
ACCCGGCGGTGCTGGAGACGATCGAGAAGCTGAAGGCCAAGTACGGGGAGGCGCTCGAGTCGGAGGACATCGCCGACGCGATCCTCCACGCCGTCACCGCGCCGCCGCGGGTCAACGTCAACGAGGTGTTGATCCGGCCTTTGGGCCAGGTGAGCTGAGATCGGGACGCTGGTCCTGATCCACGGCTCCAACCACGGTGGCTGGTGCTGGGACAGGGTGGTTCCGCTGCTGGAGGGCGCCGGCCATCGGGTGTACGCGCCGAGCCTCCCCGGCATGGCCGAGCGCGCCGGTGAGCTGACGCCGCAGGTCGGGCTCTCGACCCACGTTGACGACGTGGTCGCGCTTCTCGACTCCGATGACCTGCAGGACGTGACGCTGGTGGGCCACAGCTACGCCGGCGCGGTGATCACCGGCGTGGCCGAGCTGCGGCCGGAGCGGATCGCTCGCCTGGTCTACCTCGACGCCTTCACTCCGGGGGACGGCGAGTCGGTGATGGACATGGAGCCGCCGGCCTCGCGCGAGGCCTTCGAGCGGGTGGTCCGTGAGCAGGGCGACGGCTGGCGCGTGGTCGCGCAGAAGGAGTACCTTGAGCGCTGGGGCCTCACCGACCCGGGCGACCGCGAGTGGGTCTGGTCGCGGCTGACAGACCAGCCGTTCCTTTCCTGCACGGAAAAGGTGACCGCGCCCGGCAACGTGGCCCGACAGCTTCCCCGGACCTTCATCGCCCTGACCGACCCAAGGAACGCCGGCCTGGCGCCATCGACCGAGCGGGCGCGTAGCGAAGGGTTCGAGATGCTGGAGATCGCCACCGGCCACGATGCGATGGTCACCGAGCCGGAACAGCTGGGGGAGATGCTGGCCGAGATTGCGGCCCGCCCGGGCTGACGCGGCGGCTGTTCCACGGCGCTCCGGGCCAGGGCGTTTGACACCCTGTCAAATCCACCCGACTCCAAAAAGCGAAGTACCTGCGAACCGACCGTTCCGTTCTGAAATGAGGAAGTCCAAGAGTTCATGATGGCCAGCGCCTGATTCAAACCACGAATTTCCATGCCGGTTCACGTCAGCTGACTGGTCGAAGCGCGCCCGACAGGATTCGAACCTGTGACCTTCGGTTTCGTAGGGGCTTGCACTTGGGAGGTGACCCGCACCGTTGCGGGGCTTGTCGAGATTGCGGGTGCCGGTCTACTTTGAGCGGTTCACGTGGGGGCTCAGCTTCGACTATTTCGCCTTGAACGCGACCAGCTTGGCCTCTCCCGGCCTGCCACTGGGGTAGAGCGGCCGGACCCGGAATGCGTGTTTACCCGGTCCGATTCTGAATCTGGCTGGGGAAGCACAGGAACGGAATGTGGCGCCGTCGAGCCTGCACTGGAAGCCCGACCGGTTTCCGGACCCGGTGAATCTGAAGGCGATCTCCTTCTTCCGCACTGCCCTCCCCTTCCGCTTGAGGAACACGGTGCCGTTCGGTCGGCCAGTGATCCGGACCGAGGGTGCCTTGTACGCAGTCAAACGTTCGGTGACGAAGGCCGTCACCGACGGAGTCGCCTGCGTGGTGTCAGCCGGCCTGCCGATGGCTCGGTTGACGCCATTGTGGTCCAGGGGAAGCGGCACGATCGCCGAGGAGCCCTGCCCCAGCTTCGTCGCCATGGTCAGCTGACGATTGATCCGATACGGGACGTTCTGGACCAGGAAGAGGTGGCGGGGATCGGAGGTGTCTGCCCAGGTCAGGGGTGAAGCAGTCGCCCAGTCGCCCGTCACGGCATTCTCTGCCGGCGTGCCGAAAGCGTTCGCGAAAAGCGGGGATGGTTCGTCAGGGTCGCTCCCCAGGACCGACTGCTCGATGTCGAAAGCGGCCGTATCGAGCGGGATCACGCCGAGGATCTGCCGCCTGTCCACCCCGTAGCGCTCGATGTACCTCGGATCTGTGCTGACCAGGGATGCCAGGTGCGCACCCGCCGAATGGCCCATCAGGATCATCCGGTCGGGATCCAGCCCGTACCTGAGTGCATTCCGGTCCAACCACCCGATCGCCTCACCGACATCATCGGGATGGTCGGGGAACATGATGCGGCTGGGGTCGGGGTTGTCGGGATCGCCCGTTTCGGGTGAGAGCCTGTAGTTGATGCTCACGAACCCGTAGCCGAGCCCGGTGAAGAGCGCCGCCTTGTCGGGGGTCGAGGCGGTGTTCTTGGTGCCGACCCTCCAGCCGCCACCATGGATGTGCATGACGAACGGCCTCGGGGACCGGGAGTCTCCCTTGGGAAGGTAGATGTCCAGCCTGTTGCGGGCCGGGTCGGCAGGTGGCGAACCGAGGTCGTAGCTGATGTCGCTCTGGGTCAGGTAGGGCTCGGCGGCCTGGGTGTTCGGCGGCCACAAGACCAGCAGCGCCATGACCAGGACCACGATGCCGGTGGAGATGCCGGCAAGCCTGCCGTTGGAGGCACCTGAAGTCGACGGAAGCGTCACTGTTGCTTCAACACTTCTTGCGTTTTTTTGTTGCGCCCGGGGGCGATGGGGCAGGAAACGGCGGTTTCGGCCGAATCGAGCAGATCTCGCCTGCGCCGCAGGACTTCGCACCGCTGAGCGGAATCCACGGCCTTCAGTGAGCGCAGGATTCGAACCTGTGACCTTCGGTTTCGTAGAGGCTTCCGCTTGGACGTTGTCCCGCACCGTTGAGGCGTTTGTCAGCGATTGAGGTGCAGGTCTACTTTGAGCGGTTCATGGGGATAGGCGGACGTTTAGCCGCCTAATCCTGTCCGGACACCACTCTGTCCAGCCAGCTGCAGTCAAATCCATGCAGAGCAAACCCCTCCATCGCAGCGTCGATCACCGCCTCGATCGTCTCCGGCGGCACATCGTGGTCGCTCATGGCGCGACGGATGAGCGAGTTCACATCCTCGATGACATCCAGGTTGAGGCGGCGCTCAGAAGGTCGAACCGCCCCTTCGAATGAGACCCCGAGTGCTTTCAGCGCCTCGAGATGACCACCGACTCGAGGTCCTCGCCCTCCAACAGGCCCACGATGGCGTCGATGTGATCCGAGAGACCGACTTCAGGGGTCAGTTCGTGTGATCGCTCGGCAAGCCCCGTGAGAGTCGGGGTACGAACCTCGTAGGCCGATGCTTCTAGCCGCGGAACGATCCGTTCCCAACACCAGCCACCATGATTGGCTCCGTAGACCAACACCAGCGTGGCTCGGGACTCAGTCACGAGGAAACCCTAGCCGGACGAAAGGGATCGACTGACCGGCCCTCGACCTGTCAAGTGCTTCCTCCTCCATGAGCTCCCTTGGGTTCCGACGAGACCGACCAAAGCCCCGAGGTTGAGATTGATGTCGACCAGATGGAGTCCCCATCTCGGCCCCAAGGTGTTAGCGAATTCCGGACGGGGATCTGCGCTCGATGTTGACTTCGTTACCTCGAGCCAGGTATGTGTCGAATTGGAGTTGCACTTGGTCGTATACATCTGCGGCAAACTCGTCCAACGGGTAGCCGGGACCGCAAGACCGGCCGCCGGAAGCGCAGGTGCCAGCCTAGAGGTCGGCAGATAGGGTGTAGCCGCTCCGACTGCTCCATCCGCAAGTGCGTTGGGATTAACGCACAGGACCCTCATGTCAGGCCGCAGAGTTATGCCGAACAACCCGTTGGCTGGGGGTTCGGAGATGTAGCTGTTGTACGCAACGACGCAGCTGGTTTGTCTCGGGGTGCGGCATGCCGGGATGTGCATGAAGCTGCCACCGACATCTTTGCCCTCGGGTACGAGGACTCCCGCCCCGATCAACATGGCGGCGACAAGTTGCCTGCGACTCTTGGGTCGCGGATCAATCTCTTCCTGAACGAGACGGGTCAGGACCTTCGCTCCTTGGCTATGGCCGATCAAGACCACTCCTCGGCCTCTGTTGAAATTCTTGAGGTACTTCCCCCAGGCAGTCCTGACATCCCTGTAGGCGAGTTCCGGGTCGGGTGGCGTGGTCGGAGTGCCTGTATGGAGCGCTGAAGCTGCCAGAGTCAGCTGTCGATACATCGGCGCATAGACTTTGCACTTCGAGGAGAACCTCGAGGCTTGGTCTCGAGCCACGGAAACCTGCTCCTCCTCTATCTCGAGAGTCGAATTCCCGGTCGGCTGGGTGCTTACCGTCGGATAGACGTAGAAGCAATCCACCGGTGGCCGCTTACGCACTCTGGAATCC
>JBJTBI010000051.1:0-6195 GCA_046091265.1 bacterium | reverse complement strand
GCGATCGGAGGGGAATTGAACCGCGCAAATGGGGAACGACGGGCTGTCGAGCGAGAGGTCCTGAGCGGAGCCGAGGCTGCAAGACGTCAGTTGAGCGAAGAGCAATTGCAGGCCCCTGCGCTGGTTGTCGCTGGCGAGGACTGGCATCCCGGGGTGGTGGGGATCGTCGCCTCGCGTCTCGTGGAGAAGTACTGGAAACCGGTCGTGGTCATTGCGCTCGACCAAGGGACCGGCAGGGGTTCCGGGCGCAGCATTCCCGGCTTTGATCTCCTCGACGGGATCTCGGCAGGTTCCGAGTTCCTGGAGCGTTTCGGGGGCCACAAGATGGCCGCAGGTCTCGAGATTCGCTCTGATCAGGTAGAGAACTTCCGTGACGCCTTCACGCGCAGAGCGATCGAGGTGTTCGATGGCGAGACGCCCGAGAAGGTGGTCGAGATCGAAGGAATCGTCGGCGCGGGCGGTGACGGCATCGATATGGAGTTCGCCGAGCAGCTCGATCGTCTGGAGCCGTTCGGAATGGGTAATCCCCGCCCGAGACTCCTGTTCCCATCGGCGAGGCTCGGAGCATTCAGGGTCATGGGCAAGGACGGGAAGCATGCGAGCTTCGACTTGCAGAGCGGCTCAGCCTCGATCAAGGGCGTGGGGTTCGGGCTCGCCGGGGAGATCGAAGCACTGGGCGATGGGCCCGCGGACGTCGAGGTCGAGGTAGAGGTGAATCGCTGGAATGACAGCGTCGAGGCGCGGGTGGTTGCCCGGGAGGTCATCCCGCTGCCGGACGCACCATACGGGGATGAGAGCGAAGCTTCGGTCGAGATGCTCGACAGCGAGTCATGGTGGGAGCGTCTCGCCGCAGGAGTGTCCGATCCATCCCCACCGGATATGGCCTCAGGCGAGCCCGACCGGGACGGTCCGGAGCGTCGGGTCGTCGACAGACGCAGCGCTCCAGCGATACCCGCGGTACTCGATCTGGTTTCGACAGGGGATTCGGTTCTGGTGGTCTCCTGCGATGCGATCGTGCGGCGGGGCCTGGTCGCAGCCGCTGATCCGTCGCGGATTGGCGGCATGTCGCCGTCGATTGCCCCTGGCGCAGCCAAATCGGAGGCGCTCGAGACCGAGGTCCGGCCGGGGGCCGCCGTGTTCGCCGATTGGGATGCTGCGATCAGGTACAGCGAACGGATTACGCACTTCACGCACATCGCAGTGGTCGACCCTCCCTACGACTCGAGTCATCTAGAGGTGCTCGCCCGTCGGGACGGCGAAGAGGACGGTGAGGCATTCCTGCATCTGCTCTGGCACCGAACGGACACCTCGGCGGCGCGAGCGGCGCTCGACCTCTGTTGGGATCTGCGTTCCGTAGCAGTGGAGATATGGCGGGCTCTCGATGGAGTCGGCGAGGCGGTCTCCCCGGAGCAGTTCGAGGGCGCGCTCCGCAGCAGAGAGCCGGCCCAAACCCGTCCCCCTGAGACCGTGGGGCGTGCACTGAGGGCTCTCGAGGAGGTCGGTCAGATCTCGTTCGATCCCTCATCTCCTCTCCCGTTGCCTTCCCTCGCCTCCGACGGGCAACGGTTGGAGGAATCGGAGGTCTTTCGGTCGGCCGAGGCCTATCGCGAGCGCGCGATCGGCTATCTCGCCGACGCAGCGGATACGAATGCAGGAATTCTGGCCGAGGCCGCCTGACCCGCCGTCACGAGGCCCTACCCTGTCTCGGATGGAAGGCAGGATCGGACAGACAGGTGAAAGCTCAGGCAGTTCACGGATTTCGGGTGTCGGGAGTCCGGATGGAGAGCAGGATTCGCTCCAGGATCTGTTCGCTGTCATCGAGGAGCACAACGCTGGCCCTCAGGCTGATCGAGGGCTGATCGAGCATGCATACGAGTTCGCCGGTCGCCAGCATGCCGACCAGGTCAGGCAGTCCGGTGAGCGGTTCATCACCCATCCCCTCGAGGTGGCCCAGATCTGTGCCGAACTCCGACTCGACTCCGAGACGATCGCGGCTGCGCTGCTTCACGACACCGTGGAGGACACCACCGCCAGCATCGAAGAGGTGAGGGAGGAGTTCGGGGATACCGTGGCGCAGTTGGTCGACGGGGTGACGAAACTGACCGAGATCACATTCCGCAGTCGCGACGAGCGACAAGCAGAGAACTACCGCAAGATGATGGTTGCAATGGCGAGCGACATCAGGGTGATCCTGATCAAGCTCGCGGATCGTCTCCACAACATGAGGACGATCGGCGCTCTTCCCAAGCAGAAGCAGACCGAGAAGGCACGTGAGACGCTGGAGGTATTCGCGCCCCTCGCCCATCGCCTGGGGATCCATGCGATCAAGTGGGAGCTGGAGGATCTCGCGTTTGCGACTCTCCATCCCCGAAAGTACGAGGAGATCAAGCAGCTGGTGGCGCAGCAGCGTTTGGAGCGCGAGTCGTACGTAGCGTCTGCAGGAGAGACGGTGGCAGCCGAGCTTGCCGCGCTCGGGATCGAGGCCGAGATCTCAGGCCGTGCGAAACACTTCTATTCGATCTACACGAAGATGACCCGTAGAGGGAAGGAGTTCAACGAGATCTTCGACCTCACGGCGATGCGGGTGATCGTCGACTCGGTCAAGGACTGTTACGGGGCGATCGGTGTGATCCATTCCCTCTGGAAGCCACTCCCGGGCCGCTTCAAGGACATGATCGCGATGCCGCGGGCGAACATGTACCAGGCACTTCACACGACGGTGATCGGGCCCGAGGGGCGACCGCTGGAGATCCAGATCCGGACTCGGGAGATGCACGAGTTGGCTGAATACGGGATTGCCGCTCACGTCGTCTACAAGGAGGGCGGCTCGGGCGAGGATGTAGCGAAGGAGAAGATGACTTGGCTGAGACGCTTGCTGGAGGTAGAGGGTGACGGTGATCCTGGCGAGTTCCTCGCTGCTCTCAAGGAGGACTTGTTCGAAGACGAGGTCTACGTCTTCACCCCGCAGGGCGAGGTCAAGAGCCTCTCCGCGGGTTCCACGCCGCTGGACTTCGCCTACTCGGTCCACACTGATGTCGGCCACCGCTGTGTAGGGGCAAAGGTGAACGGGAAGATGGTTCCCCTCCACTACAGGCTCCAGAGCGGCGACATCGTCGAAGTGCAGACTTCCAAGCAGGGTCGGGGTCCCTCGCGAGACTGGCTCGAGTTGGTTCGTACCTCTCGGGCTCGAGAGAAGATCAGCGCCTGGTTCCGGAGCGAAAGCCGTGAGGACGCGGAGAAGCGTGGCCGCGATGAACTCGCGCAGGGCTTGCGGAAGAAGGGCATCCCCCACCAGAAGATCTCGGGATCGCCTCTCTTGGTGGACGTGATCAGGGAGATGGGCTTCATGAAGGCCGATGACTTCTACATCGCTATCGGCGAGTCGAAGATCTCGAGTCGGGTGGTCGTCACCAAGTTGCTGCAACGCCTCAAGCGAGGGGAGGAGGTGGAGAAGCCTCCGGCGGAAGGACTCCTGGAGGGAACCGACGAGTCGCAGAGACGGACTCTCGACTCGACCTCTTTCGGAATCAAGGTCGAGGGGGCCGACAACGTGGCTGTCCGGCTGGCGAAGTGTTGCCGGCCGGTTCCGGGTGATCCAATCTCCGGCTACGTCTCGCTCGGAAAGGGAATCACGGTCCATCGTGAGGACTGCAAGAACCTGCAGGCTCTGCGCAAGGCTCCGGAGAGGTTCGTGCCCCTTTTCTGGGAGGGAGGGAGCGAGAGTGCATTCCGTGTCGAGTTGCAGGTAGACGCATGGGACCGAGTCAGACTGCTCGAGGACCTCACGCGGACCTTCGCTGAGGAGGGAGTCAACATCATCGGTGCCAATTGCTCGACCTCCCACCCGATGGTCAAGAACCGATTCGTAGTCGAGGTCGGTGACCTCGGTCAACTGAAGCAGTGCATCACGCGGCTACGCCAGGTCGAGTCTGTGTTCGACGCCTATCGCGTCACCCCGAGTTCCTGATGAGCAGAGCAATCACGTCGTTGTTCGTATCGGCAGTACTGCTCGCTATGCCAGTCACCGCTCACGCTGCGACCGCGACCATAGGGACAGGTGTCGGCAACGTCTTCTCTGCTGCGGACTACACGATCGAGCAGGGTGATTCGGTGACCTTCGACAATGCGGATGACCGACCCCACAACGTCAAGTCCTTCTCGCTCTTCGGTGGCGGATTCCTCTTCGAGTCTGAAACGGTGGGGCCTGGGAGTTCCAGCACTGTCGACGGGGTGGAGTACCTCGTCAGCGGTACCTATCCGTTCTTCTGTTCACTGCACCCCGGGATGGAAGCCGACCTGATCGTAGGTCCGGGAGGGGCGGCCTGGGACAGGCCTTTGGTCGATGCGAGGATCCTGCCGGCTCGCAAGCGCGTGCTCGGCCGCCGAGGCATCCTGCGGATCGAGTTCAGGTCCGAGTCGGCCGTTCCTGCGCTCCGCTTCGAGGTGCACAGCGGCAACCGCCGGATCGGTTCTGGAACGAGTGATCTTGCCGCAGGGATTGCAAGGGTCATCGCCATCTCCCTCCCGAAGTCCTTTCGCCGCAGGATTTCCTCCCAGCGTGTCATTCGGATTGCCGTGCGGGGTACGGTGCCGTACGGAAGTCTCTCTGGAATGACTCGCACCTTCCGATGAGGGTCAGTAGACGACTCTGAGCGCTGCTGGTTCCACCGACCACTCCGCGCGTTCGTACTTACCGATGAAATCTCCGTCGACGTGCAGCGGGAGCATGGCATCGCCTCCGCCGTCTGCAATCGCCTCGACTACGACCTCCTTTATTCCGGACTCTTGATGGACCCGCCGCGATGCGGGTACAGACAGTCGTGAGCTGAGGAGCCGTGGGATCAGACTGGGTACATCCCGTTGAGCGAATCGCTCGAGCACAGCGAGGCCCAGCCTGCCGTCATCGAGCTCGACGTTCTCGCAGAGTTCGATCGGCCGAGAGCCGAAGTAGGTGAACGGGGAGGAGTTCTGGGCGAACGCCGTTGCACCAGTCAGTCCATCCGCCTCTCCACCGCTGACCCTCACGCTGGGTGGTGATCCGAGGCAGTAGGAGTAGAAGCCGCTGAGGGCTGAATAGGCGTAGAACCATTTGCCTGCACTGCTCTTCATCCTGGGATCCTCGTCCACGCGTCTGACCACGTCTGCATCGAGACCGAAGCCGGATGCGAAAAGGAACCTGCGACCGTTGACCACACCGAGGTCCATCGGGCGCGGTGTGAAGGTGTCAGCGATCGCTATCAGGTGCTCCGCAGCGTCGACCAGATCCGTCGGTATGCCCAATGTTCGGCAGATGACGTTGGTGGAGCCGCCGGGGAGCACCGAAACCGGGGTGCCGGAGCCGGCGAGTCCGTTGGCGACCTCGTTGAGGGTTCCGTCACCGCCGAAGGCCACGACGAGGTCGAAGCCCTCCTCTGCAGCGCGGGCAGCGAGCCGGGTGGCGTGGTTGGCCTCCTCTGTCTCGACTGCCTCGACCTCGTATCGCGCCTGAAGGGCGTATACGATGAGATTCTTCAGCCCTTCGGAGACGGTGGTCGCGTACGGGTTGACCACGACGAGCATCCGCTTCCGCTCTCCTGCGGTGACCGTATGGTGATCCGCCTCCGACATCCGCTCCAGGTCCGTGGGCATCGTTTCCCTCACTCCCTCAGGGCCGGGTTACCGCCCGGGATCAGGTCGCCTAGTTCGTTCGGCTCGGCGGCGCCAGTGACCGCGTATCGGATCAGGTCACCGTCTTCATCCTCGGTGACGAAGCCCGCCTCGACGAGCAGATCGAGATGACCCACGACCTCCGAGATGGTGAGGAACGCCTGTGTCACGGCGATGTTCCCCCAGATCTCCTGGGAGATCTCGTAGCCGGTGCTCAGGCCGCCTCTGACCAGGCCGTAGATCTTCTCCGCCCGGCGCTGGTAGAGGTTGAATCGCTCGTCGATCAGCGGGACGTGATCGAGGATCGGCTCGCCGTGGCCGGACAGAACTAGCTCAGCCGGGAGTTCCCGTTTATGTTTCAGCGACTCGATGTAGTAGATCAGCGCGCGCGTCCTCTCGGCCGATCCGTCGAGTGGACGCGACAACAGCGGATTGGACGAGATCTTGGCGATGAGGTGATCGGCAGCGAGGAGGATCCTGCGATCTTCATCCCAGAAGCAGGTGTCAGACGGACTGTGTCCCGGGCGATGCTGAACCTCGAGGCGTCGC
>JBJTBI010000050.1:0-4298 GCA_046091265.1 bacterium | reverse complement strand
TATCGCGACCGCGTGGCCCGCATCTCTCGACGATCGAATCCGGAAATGAGCCTGAACCGTGCTGCAGGCCGATCCAGTCCAACGCAATCGAGTCAGCAAGAGCGGCGGCCTTGGTAGGCGCATCCTGCTCAGGACTGCCGGTCAACGGGACCGATCTCCCCGAGGATTCAACTGCTGCAGGCGCGAGCCGCGGCCTGGCCCGAACGAATCGCTCCATCCATGTGGATGTGGCCGATGCCGGCGATGTCACTGCAGGCCCAATGGATCGGACCCACCGGCCGGCGTAGATCCTCGCCGAATCGGGTCAGGCCACCTGGGCCGAAGCTCGTGGCATAGGCGCCGCGAGTCCATTCCTCATCGGCCCAATCGACCTCGATGTAGTTGGTTGGAGCCAGCGCGGCAGGGCCGACGTACTTGGACATTCCCTCGAGCACCGCCTCGCGGCGCTGCTCGGGGAGCATGCGGCCAGCCCTCTCGGCCTTCTCTCCGGCGAGGAAGGTGACGATCACACCGACGTTTCCCGACGGGGGAGAGTTGTCGTAGATCTCGCTGACCAGACCATTCGGAGCAAAGCCCTGCCCCGAGAGACCGTCCTCGCGCCAAAACGGTGTGTCGTAGACGGCGAGGCACTTGATGATGCTGCCCTGCGAGAGGTCTTGGGTCATTCGCTGGCGCCACCCGGGCAGAGAGGGCTTGAAGCGGATCGCGTTGGTCATATTGGGTGGGACAGCCACGATCGCGTACTTCGCATTCACCGTGCCGGTGGCCGAGTGAACCTCCACCCCGTCATCCGACCAGTCGATCGACGAAACCGGCGAGTCGAGAACCACGCGATCGCCCAGCCGCTCGGCGAGGCGGATCGAGACCAACTGCGAGCCGCCCACGACTCGGCTGGCGAGACACTGGCTGGGCTCGAGGAGCTCATGCGTGCCTCCTGCGCCGGCGATCATCCAGAGGCCTTGCAGCAACGAGAAGGTATGCGAAGGCTTGGCGAGGAATCCACCGGCCAGCCAAGAGCGCATCAGGTTACGAGCCGTCTCATCCTCCATCTCCTGCTGCAGCCATGCCTCGAAGGTGACCGAGTCGAGCGCCTCGGCATCGGGGTGCTCCCACGGAGCCTCCGGGTCGAGCTCTTTGGCCAACGCATCGAGCTTGGCATCCGCCTCGGCGAGAGCCTTCTCCGAGGCCTCACCGAGCGGCGGGTCCTCCCCCGAGTAGCGGCGGGCGTTGCCGTCCTCGTCTACATAGATGTGGTCCCCATCGAGATGGGTGGGGAAGAGCTCGATGTCGAGTCGCTCTAGCATCTCGATCATCGCGTCCTGATACGGGCCGACCCACTGACCGCCGAGCTCATTGGCCTCGCCACCGATCTCGGTGTTGTGAGTCCTGCCGCCGACCCGATCGCGGGCCTCCAGCACCACCACATCCTTGCTGGCCTCCACCAGCGCCTCGGCAGCGGCGAGGCCGGCGATTCCCGCTCCGACGATTGCGACATCGAGCTTCACCTCTCGGATCCTAACCAGCGATGAAGAGAGTTCGTCGAAAGCCTGCACGATGGTCTGGCTGAGGGCCTAGTATCCCGCGTCCCCATGGCCCGCCGAGAGGACATCCGGAACATCGTCCATCTCACATTCCTCATTTTCGGATTCCCTCTCCTTTTCGCCGAACTGATGGAACAGGTTGGGTCTGAGCCCACCTGGAAGATGCAGGGCAGGGAGCAAATCGATGAGTGAGCTCGAGAAGAACCAGGAGGAGCTGAGACGACTGCGCAGAAGGCGCTGGGAGGCCGAGCGACGGCGCAAGCGCCGACTCCAGATCGCAAGTGCCGGGCTGATCACGCTCGTCGCCTTGGGTGCCGCGGTCTTTGTAATCGGCTCCAACGGAAGGGGGGACGGCGCGACTGAGTCAGGCGGGGCAAGGGCTGGGTCCGCGGAAGCGAGCGGAGGTGCAGTCGAGAGCCCGACCAGGAACTTGGATGATTGGCGACCGTGGAAGGGTCCCGTTCCGATCCTGATGTACCACCCGATCCAGGACCCGATTCCCGGGTCGGCCTACCCGGATCTCTTCCTGGAAAGACGCGATTTCATCGATCAGATAACCTGGCTCGAGGATTCCGGTTACGAGGCTGTGACCTTGAGCGAGGTGCTCGACAGCTGGTTCGACGGAGGTCGCCTGCCCGAGAAACCGATCGTGCTCTCGTTCGACGACGGCTACCAGAGCCAGTACCTGAATGGATTCACGACGATGAAGAGGCTCGGTTGGCCAGGTCTGTTGAACCTGAAAGCGAAAGGTGCCGACATCCACGACGAGCAGGTCGAGAAGATGGTCGCTGCCGGCTGGGAGGTCGCGTCGCATTCGGTGAACCACCTCGACATGACGGAGCTCTCCGCAACCCAACTCGAAGAGGAGATCATCGAGTCACGCGCGATCCTCGACCGGAAGTTCGGAATCGAGGTCAGGAATTTCTGCTATCCGGCAGGGCGCTACGACGGGCAGGCAATCGAAGCGTTGAAGCGAGCCGGATACCGATCCGCGACCAGCACCGAGACCGGTCTTGCTCGCCCCGGAGACCTGTGGAGCCTCGATCGGATCAGGATCGATCTAGGTGACGGCGCCGCCGAACTCGCTTCGAAGCTGAAGGCTGTCGGCGCCTGAGCCCGCGACCGCTCGCAAGCGGCCTGCTCACACCACCCGAGATCTTCGCCGCCAAGGGAGAGTCGCGAGCGGCGGCACCGAGGAAATGGTGCCGGCGCGCCTCTACGGAGTCCGGGTCGGCCTGGTCGAGCTCTTTGTACTCCTCGCGTTCCCACATCCAACTCATCGCAAGCAGGATCAGTGCGCCGCTCGCGAGCGGCAGCCACCAGATCTCGAGACGATCGGCGACGAAGCCTTCTGCGAGGCCACCCAATGAACCGGCACCGAGGCCGATCACCGCGTAGACGGCGAGTACCGTGCCCTGCGCCTTCTTCTCGGCGCTCAACTGAACGATGGCCCCGAGGATCGAGCCGGTGACGCCGAGCACCACTCCCAGGGTGGCGAGCAGCAACGCTGCAGATGCGGTCGAGAGGGTCGAGCCCCAGGGTGCGAAGCCCATGATCGCAAGCAGCAACAGACTGGCTCCGCAGGCTGTCAGAGACCTGCGCATGATCTGGCCGTAGGTGAATACCCGCTTCCAGCCGGCGACCGCGCCCGCAACCAGGATGCCGCCGAGGTAGAAGGCGCCCAGCAGGATCCCGTAGACGTGCGCCGAGGCGCCGAACTCAGATGCAACACGCGGCAGCAGGGCGACGATCGGCCAGGCGAAGAGGTTGAGCAGGACCGTCAGCGTCAATCCGAAAGCGATCAGTCGTGACTTGCGCATCGAATCGAGCACCTTCTTCAGCGAAACGCTCTTCGTTGACTTTCTCGAATCCGTAGAGGTCCCTGCCCGGGCAGGAAGCAGGAAGACCGCAACCATGAATGGCAGGTAGCTGACGACGTTGATCGAAAACGGCGCGACCGCGCCGAACGCATCGAGGAGCACTCCGCCGAGCAGCGCTCCCGCCACCGCGCCAACCGAGCTGACCGATGAGAAGAGTCCATCGGTCTGGTCGAGGGTGCCTTTGGGAGAGAGCGTCTGGAGGATCTGCTGCCAGGCCGGATACTGAGGACCGGAGGTGAGTCCGCCGACAGCGCTCGCCGCGACGACCATCCAGACCTCCAGCTGCCCCATGGCCTGCAGAGCGAGCACGATCGAGTAGTTGACGATCTTGATCGCGTCGAACCCGACCACCACGCGCCGGCGATCCATCTTCTTCACCGCCGCCGCTCCCGGGACGGCACTCAGCGCGTAGGCGACCGTGTAGGCGACCGATACGAGAACGGCCGAGAACGCCGAGCCGGTCTGCTTGAAGGCGAGATACGCGAAGGCCAGAGCGCACATCGTTCCCCCGACGGTCGAAAGACCTGACGTCACCGCCAGCCGGGTGAGCTCGGTGTTGGCCGGCCGGGGGAAGAGCTTCTTCAGGGCACTGCGCACAGAAGCGAGATCCTATTGAGTCGGACCCAACTAAGGGGGATCAACTGCCTGCGGGCATCAGAGCCGCTACGCGCCTGATCCGCCTGCCCGAAGACTTCGGGCGGTTGGGAGCTCTGCGGCCCCAGGTGGCAAACAATCGTATTTCGATATGGGCTCTTCGAGCAACCAAGGAAAGGATCCCCCCGAAATGCGTACCTCTTTCACCATCGGCGACGAGAAGACCGGCGTCATCTACGCGAGGACCTGAGAGTTCACCCTCGACCTGCTGACCGAGTTCATG
>JBJTBI010000049.1:0-2405 GCA_046091265.1 bacterium | reverse complement strand
ACCCCTCGCATGGCGATGGAGATCTCGGTCCTCAGCCCGCCCATCCGCCTCGCCAATAGCGGCAGCGCCACCGAGAGGATCTGCGCCACCGCTCCGGCAAGCAGGCTGAAAAGCGCCGGTGTGATGTCGTCGATCGGCTGCGGGGTGCCGGAAAAGACGGCGAAGGCCACAAGCGCCAGCACTCCGGCGAGCGCGGCGTGCGGCCCGGCGATCCCGATATAGCCGAGGATGCCACCCAGGATCGCCGCCATCGCGAGGTGCAGCGGCACCGAGTCCGAGACAGCGAGCCCGACTGCGGTGGAGATCATCAGCAGGATGGTCGTCAGGATCATCCCGCGCAGCCGGTCGGCAAACCCGCCGCGCTGGTCGGCGAGCCCCACGAGGAATCCGCCTATCCCCACCGGTATAGCCGCCGAGGGGCCGCTGACCTCAAGCGCCACGATGACCGAGATCAGAGTCACCAGCGCCGAGCGGGTTGGAGAGACCCAGTGCAATGCGGCGCGGTCGGTGTGGGTCGCCGCCTCGGCGATCCGTTTGCGGCGCGAAGCGGGGGTTACGCTGGTGGCTGATTGGGAGTTGGTGTGGTTCAAGAGGTATCTCGGTTAGGTGCCCTCAGCGCCGGAAATAACGGATAAGGTCTCGTACCCGGAGTAGTCAACAGGAGGAGAGAGAATGCAGTCAGTCAGGGAGAAGTTCAGCTTCAGCAACATCATCGCGCTGATCGCGCTGTTCGTGGCGATGGGCGGCTCGGCTTATGCCGGAGCGAAGATCGGAACCAGTCAGATACAAAACGGTGCGGTGACGGGATCAAAGTTGAGTCCCAAACTCATCCAGTGGGCACGGATAAGCAGTGGAGGAGATGAGATCAACGGCCGTGGGCTGGTGCGATCACAGAAGACCGATACCGGTCGCTACGTCGTTACCTTCCGCAAGAGCGTCGACTCTTGTGGAATAAGCGGTGTCCCAGACAGGGGTGTGCCCAACGACATGCTCGTGGCCGCAACCAAGAACAGTGGCGCTAGCGCCGCTGTCGTGAATGCCCTTCAGGTAGAGGTGACGATCGGCGACGATGCGGGATTCGAGGTGGACCAGGATTTCCGTCTCATCGTGATCTGCTGAGAGATCACGAATTCGATCTCGAGTGTTTGGCGAACCGGCCCCGCCACCAGCGGGGTCGGTTTGCGTTTCGGGGGCGATGCCTCCGGGGCAGGCTGCCGCAGCAGTTCGAACCCCTTACCTCGAGCTCGCAAGGGGCGATGCCCCCGCTGGGCGAACAGCCTCTCTGGTCGTCGAAGGGCGAGAGCCGGGGCGGTAATGTACGGTGTCGGGCAATACAAATGAGAGGCGGGGTATAGGGATGAGACTCACAGGGAAGATCGGCAGGTTGGCGGCAGGGGTTCTGGTGCTCACGATTGCTACGGCCGGAGTTGCGCTCGCGGCGCAGACGCAGGCGGTGGACTATTACGTAAAGGCGAAGACGCTGTCCAAGGTCGAGATGGCGCCGGTGGCGCTGAAGATCCACACGGCAACCGCTGATCCGACTTCGCCCAACGGGATACCCAGCCACGCCGTGCGGGCGCTGATCAACTTCGACGACGACATCGACGTCGACTTCCGGTTGAAGGGACTCGGAAAGTGCGCCCCGTCCGCGATCGCGACTCTGTCGACAGCTCAGGCGAAAGCCACTTGCTCCAGGGCGATCGTCGGAGGAGGTGCGGCCAAGGTGAGGATCGAGTCGGAAGGGAGCTTCCTCGAGTTGCGAGCAACGGTGACGGCCTTCAACGCCACCAGAGAGCCGGGTACCGGCCGTCCGCGGCTAATCATCCACGGCTGGCAGCCGGACACGGCTCGGGTAAACCAGAGCGTCGCTGTGTTCAAGAAGTCGGGAGCCGGTGCCGACTACGGCATGCTGCTGGATATGAACATCCCGCTGCTGCTTGAAGGCGCTGCGGCGATGACCGATTTCCGGTTGACGATCGGCAACGGGTACCAGAAGGGATTCGTCAGCGCGAGATGCCACGACAGCAACCGTCGGATCGACATGAAGACGCGCTACTACTTCCAAGACGACACCAGCCTGCCTGCATCCGATTACGAGCTCTGTAAGCGCAAGTAGCGAGAGGAAGAGCAGTCACCGGGCGGCGGTAGCCCTTCCCTTTCGCCGCTCGGACCGTCGGGCGTCCGATCAAGCCGGAGAGGGGATTCGAACCCCTGACCCCCTTAGCAATCTCGTGAGCGAAGGGTCCTCAATTGCGAGAGGCTTTTCGAGGGATCCGAATGGATTCTTGGGGCAGTTTGCAGTCGCTGCACTAAGCAAGCAAGGAGCGCGCTGGGCTTAGGACCGGAGAAAAGACAGGCTAGACGAGTCACTAATCCCAACGACACGGCCTAACCTCCCCTCATGC
>JBJTBI010000048.1:0-39854 GCA_046091265.1 bacterium | reverse complement strand
AGCTCACGAAGGGGCTGGGAAGGGTGGGGACATCACCTTCGCGATAGACGAGGTAGCCGAGAAGCGGATGGAGGAGTACCTCGCAGAGCACGCGCCGCGTGTGGCTTTCTACTCCGAGGATCGGGGGATGGTCTCGCCGAGTGGAGGCTCGGCCGAATGGGTCCTGATCGTCGACCCTATCGACGGCACCCGCCCAGCCCTCGCCGGTCTCGAGTCGAGTTGCGTCTCGGTAGCCGCCGCGCCGTTGCACGGCGAACCGACGATGGGCGATGTGGAGATCGGATGCGTCCTCGAGATCAAGAGCGGACAGCAGTTCCTCGCAGTCCGCGGCGAGGGCGTCGAGCCCACTCCGGGACTCTCGACCAACACCGAGATCGAGCGGATGTTCTGGACCTATGGTCTGCGCGGCAGGCCGGTCAGGCAGGTGATGGAGGTGATGGCTGAATTGGTGGATCGCTCCTCGGTTGGTGGGGCGGGGTTCGACCTGGGCGCCGCGACCTTCGACGTGACCCGAATCGTCACAGGGCAGCTCGACGCCTACATCGAACCCAGTCCGAGGATCGTCGACGAAGTACCCGGCATGCGTGCCGAGTTCGAGCGCGTGGGGGGAGGAGAGGTCCTCAACAACTCGCCCTACGATCTCGCCGCGGCGCTGCTCTGCGCGGAAGAGGCCGGGGTCATAGTCAGCGATGCCTGGGGCAAATCGCTGGACGACAGGCCTCTGCTCGGCTCCGGACACGAGTTCCAGCTCTCCTGTGTCGCTGCCTGCACTCCGGAGCTGCACGCGGCCATCTGCAAGGAAATCGACGCCGGGATCGAGCGGTTGCAGCGGGCGCGCCGCGGCGACGAATAGGTTTGCCCGCCTAATGCAGGAAGTAGCCGTCGGACACAAGTCTCTTGCCGATTACACGCACCTCGCCGGGAGGGGGCGAATCGAGGAGATCCAGGAACTCGCGGCAGAGCTGCAGGGAAAACGGGTTCTGCACCTCAGTGCGACCGCGTTCGGTGGCGGGGTGTCGGAGATCCTGTTCACGCTGATACCGCTGATGAACGACGTCGGACTGGATACCCACTGGCGGGTGATCATGGGCAAGGAAGAGTTCTTCAACGCGACCAAACTCATCCACAACTCTCTGCAGGGCGATCCGAACAGCCTCTCCGCTGAACAGTGGGCCCTGTTCGACGAGTACCAGCGTCTGAACGGCGAAGCGCTCGAGGACGATTGGGACGTGATCATCGTCCACGACCCGCAGCCGGTCGGGATCCGGAGGGTCGCCGCCGAACACTCGAGCAAGTGGATCTGGCGCTGTCACATCGATCTCTCGACCCCCAACCCCGAGCCGATCGAACGCCTCGAGCCACTGATCGCCGAGTACGACGCGAGCGTCTGGCATATGGAGAAGTACGTACCGAATCACCTCAAGGATCTGGACGGAATCCGGATAGTCCCTCCGGCCATCGATCCACTCTCCCCGAAGAACATGGCCCTCTCACCAGAGGACGCCTCCTTCGTATGCGACCAGTTCGGTATCGACGTGGAGCGACCCCTGATCTGTCAGGTATCCAGGTTCGACCCCTGGAAGGACCCGATCGGCGTGATCGACGCGTACCGCCAGGTTCGTGAGGAGATCCCAGAGGCGCAACTCGCTCTGGTCGGATCCATGGCGAGCGACGACCCAGAGGGTTGGGAGTTCTTCCAGAGCACCTACGAACACGCCGATTCGGACCCCGACATAAAGATCCTCAACAACCTGAACAACGTGGGAGCGATCGAGGTGAATGCTTTCCAGTCCCAAGCCGACCTGATCCTCCAGAAATCGATCAGGGAAGGATTCGGTCTGACCGTCAGTGAGGGTCTCTGGAAGTCCCGTCCGGTCATCGCCGGCAACGTGGGTGGAATCCCACTGCAGATCGTCGATGGTGAGAGTGGCTTCCTGGTCGACTCGCCCGAACAGTGTGCGGAGAGATCAGTGGAGATCCTGAAGGACCCGGAGCTCGGCAGGCGGTTGGGTAAGGCCGGCAAGGAACGCACCCGCGAACGTTTCCTGACGCCGAGGCTTCTGGCCGACTGGCTGCGGATCTTCCACGATCTGGACATCTGACCGTAAGCGGATGGCCGAACAGGTTGTGCTGGGGACCAGCGCGGCTACTCTGGAAGTGAGATGAATCCGCCACGCCCCCTGACCATCGTCTCGAACCGGGGTCCCGCCGAATTCGACCGTGACGAGCAGACCGGCGAGCGCATCGTGCGGAAGGGCGGTGGCGGACTGGTCACAGCCCTCAGTGGCTTGGTCTCGCACCGAAAGGCGCTCTGGGTCGCATCTGCGATGACCGCTGAGGATGTCCAGGTGGCCAGAGAGTCGAGCGGACCGACTGAAATCGAGCTCGACGGCATCGACTACGAGGTCCTGATGGTCGAGAGCGATCCCGCGGCTTACGAAGGCTTCTACAACATCATTGCCAACCCGATCCTCTGGTTCGTCCAGCACTACCTCTGGGATCTCTCGAACGTGCCGGACATACGCCGCAGTGAGCAGGTGGCATGGCGCGACGGATACTTGGCTGTGAACGCGGACATAGCTCAAGCGGTGATCGAGGCAATCGCCGGTCAGCAGGAACCGTTGGTGATGTTCCACGACTACCACCTCTACACCTGTCCGGGCCTGGTCAAGGCAGCCCGACCAGATGCTGTCTGTCAGCACTTCGTCCACATCCCCTGGTCGCAGCCCGACTCCTGGCGGATCCTTCCCGGTGCCTGGAGGGAGCGGATCTTCGAAGGCCTCTTGGCCAACGACATAATCGGCTTCCACACACTCGCCTACTGCCGGAACTTCCTCCACTGTTGCGATGACCTGATGGGGCTGGAGGTCGACTACGAGCGCAACGCCGTGAGACACGGAGGCAGGGAAACCTGGGTGCGGGAGTACCCGCTCTCGATCGACGTGGAGCGGATGCACAGGGCAGCGGCCTCGCCCGAGGTGGAGCGGTACGAGGAGGAGCTGACCCGGCGCCGAAGGGACAATCTGATCATCCGCGTCGATCGTGCGGACCTCTCGAAGAACATCCTCCGCGGTTTCACCTCCTTCGACGTATTCCTCGAGCAGCACCCGGAGTTCCGCGAGAAGGTGACGTTCATCGCCCATCTCCAGCCTTCCCGAGAGGATGTGCCCGAATACGCTGAATACCTGGAGAAGATCGAGGCGCTCGTCGCCGTGGTCAACCATCGCCACGGCACCACCGACTGGATGCCCATCGACCTGCGGATCTACGAGAACTTCCCCGAAGCGGTCGCGCGCTTCAAGCAGTTCGACCTGCTGATCGTGAATTCCCTGTTCGACGGGATGAACCTCGTCGCGAAGGAGGCGCCTACGGTGAATGAGCGTGACGGCGTGCTGATGCTCTCCGAGAACACCGGTGCGCACGAGGAGCTCGGATCCTGCGCTCTCTCCGTGAACCCGTTCGATATCCAGGAGCAGGCGGACACCATCTTCCGGGCCCTGACCATGGATCCAGAGGAGCGAGCTGATCGGGCAGCACGATTGAAGGCGATCGTGGCCGCACGAAATCCAGGGGGATGGGTGGACGAGCAACTGACAGACATCTCAGCCAAGCTGGCCGCCGACGCAGCACCCTCGGATCAACGCTCGAACCCGAACTGACCCGGCGGATCGGGCCTTGACGGCCGCGGTGCGTTCGTCGCAGGTGACCAGTAGCTCGGGACCTGAGTGGATTCATCGGAGGAAGCGGGGGCCCTGCGGGGAGTCGGGTGCCGACGCGCAGGTTTCGGCCTGTTCGGACGGGATCCCCGCCTCGAACCGGGGTGATCGGTGAGCTCGGAGGGACCCGGTTCCACGAGATCTTCCTCCGGCAGCCGAGGTGCTTCGTCCTCCAACCCGACCAGCCCGACCCGCTCGGGCAGGGGCGCGGGTTCCGCAGGAGCGAGCAGCCGGGAGACGAGTACGACGAGTGCTACGGAGGCAACGACCAAGCCCATGACCCTGAGGGCACGGCGGCGATTCACCCTGAATCCGCCCAGGCGCCGGAAGGACATGGCTAGCCCGAAACCTGGCCGTATCGGCTCATGCGATCCATGAGTTGCCCGCGGCTCCCCTTCTCCCCCGCTATAGTCGGCCGCCGCGTCCGGATCAACCGCCGATGCGGCCAAAGACGAAATGACACGGAACTACGAACTCGTACTGATGCTCGATGCCGAGGCCACGGATGAGGCCCGCGAAGCCATCGTAGGAGATGTGAAGACCCGGATCGAGGGCGGGGGCGATCTCGACCTCGCCGACAATTGGGGTATCCGCACGATGGCCTACGAGATCGATCAGCGAAATGAAGCCGACTACAGGTACTTCCGGTTCAAGGGGGAAAATCCCCTCCTCGAGGACCTCAACCACAACCTTAAGATCTCCGAAGGAGTTCTCCGCCACCGGATCTTCAAGGTCGACCCCGAGTCGCCCACTACCGCTCCGCCCACATCCGATCGGCCCCACTCGGTCGGTTCGGAGCGATCGGACGATGGCGAAGGGCGCGGCTCCGCGCGGTCCGGCCGCGACGACTGAGGACACTCTCCCTCCGCCAATCGCCTTCCGGGTGATTCTCGTCTCCGGACTTTGCGGGATTGGTTCCCATCGAAGCGCATTCAGTCGCCGCCTTGCGGCCTAAGATTCTGCGCAAGTAAATACCTAACGCAACAGAGGAGCTGATCGCGTGGCTGCAAGCAACATCAACATAGTCGCAATAACAGGCAACCTGACCAAGGATCCCGAACTTCGATCGACAGGCAGTGGGATGTCGGTCTGCCAGCTCAGGGTCGCCGTCAACAGTCGCCGAAAGGACCAGAACGGCGAGTGGGTCGACAAGCCGAACTACTTCGACGTAACGGTCTTCGGTGCGCAGGGTGAGAACTGTGCCAACTACCTCGCCAAGGGGCGACCCGTCGCGGTGGAGGGAAGACTCGATTTCAGCGAGTGGGAGGCGAAAGACGGTTCCGGCAAGCGGAACAAGGTCGAGATCATCGCCAACTCCGTCCAGTTCCTCGGGTCCCGGTCCGACGGAGCAGGCGGCAACGGAAACGGGTTCGAGGCGACCTCGGACGTACCGGCGGACACCTCCGACTTCGTCCAGGCGGGGGCCGCTGCAAGCGACGAAGACATCCCCTTCTGAGGACGCGAGCCCATTCGAATCTCCGAACGGCCCGCCCACGGCGGGCCGTTTGCATTCCTGGCACTCTGAGAGGAAAGTGAGCCTCTCTGCGTGTACCATCTGCGGCCGCGGCTGAGTTGCCGCTTCCTACACAGATGGCAAGACCTCAGAAACAATACGACTCACGGCGCAGGCGCGGTCCTGGTGCCGATCGCTTTCGCCCCCGGAAGTACGCCCGCCTCAGCGTCGACTACATCGACTACAAGGATCTCACTCTGCTGCGCCGATTCCTCTCGGACCGCGGGAAGACCCGTTCCAGGCGAGTTACCGGACTTTCCCGGAAGCACCAGCAGCAGTTCGCCGTGGCTGTGAAGCGAGCCCGGGAACTGGCTCTGCTTCCCTACGTCGGCGAGCGCTGAGCATGGCGGAGGCGATCCTCCTGCAGGACGTCGAGGGGCTCGGCTCGCGAGGCGACGCGATCGACGTAGCACCCGGCTACCTTCGGAACTACCTCGTACCACGCAAGCTGGCTCAAGGGGCGAGCGCTGGTGCCCTCGAAGAGGCTCGCAGGAAGGTCGAGCAGGCAAGGGCGGCCGAGACCGCCGCTGTCGAGAAGGCTGCAGAGACCGCTGAGTTGCTCTCGAAGACGGTCCTGACCATCAATCATCGGGCTGGTGAGAACGGGAAGCTGTTCGGCTCTGTGACCTCGAAGGAGATCGCCGAGGCAATCGAAGCAGCTCGAGGCGTCAAGATCCAGAAGAAGAAGGTCATCCTCCCAGAGCCGATCAGGGAGACCGGAACCTTCATGGTCGAAGTTGAGGTCGCCAAGGGTCACGTCGCCTCGATCAAGACGATCGTCGCCGAAGCACACTGATTCAACCTCCGGTGCCCTCCGACCCGACCCCCAAACCTCCCCGCAGTGTCGAGGCGGTGGATTCCCTCCCTCGTGATCGACTTCCCGAGAGGACGCGCCTGCGACTGGAAGGAGGGAAGCGGATACGCGATCGAGTTCCTCGTTCCTCTCAGGCAATCTGGGAGGAACCGGACGACCGCCCGGATCCGGTTTCGATCCTCGAGAAGCAGGCAAAATCACGAGTACCTGAACTCGTACCGATTAGGTACGGCCGGATGCTGGACAGCGCGTTCGCCTTCTTCCGGGGCGGAGCCGCCATCATGGCTTGGGACCTCTCCAGAACTCCGACGAGCGAACTCCGGGTCCAAGCCTGCGGTGATGCCCACCTCGAGAACTTCGGAGCGTTCGCCGCTCCGGATCGGACCATGGTCTTCGATCTCAACGATTTCGACGAAACACTCCCTGCCCCGTTCGAATGGGATCTGAAGCGGTTGGTCGCGAGCATCGCGATCGCCGCGCGTGACATGGACTTCTCCGAACAGGAGTCACGAACCGCAACTCGAGCGGCAGTCACCTACTACCGCGACTTGATGGGTGAGTTCGCCGGAATGCGTTTCCTGGACCTGTGGTATTCCCGGATTCCTGTTGAGAGGATCCTCGCATCGGTCGAGGCCTCCGGTGACGAACAGGCGATGAAACGCGCTCGAAAACAGGCCAAGAAGGCCAGACGCCGCACCGCGCTCGGAGCGCTCGGGAAGTTCGCGGTCAAAGACGGTGACTCCTGGAAGATCAAACCCGAGCCTCCGCTGATCGAAACGGTGCCAGTCGATCAGCTCCCGGGTGGACCGGAGATGTTCGCGCAGGGATTGCGGGACTACAGTGAGACCCTCTCACCCGAGAGACGAATGGTGATAGACAGGTACAGATTCGCCGATGTAGCGAGGAAGGTCGTAGGGGTCGGATCGGTGGGCACGGTAGCGATGATGCTCTTGATGGTCGGCGACCGCGAGGACGATCCTCTCTTCCTGCAGCTCAAACAGGCCACCGCATCGGTACTCGAGCCGTACGCAGGTGCGAGCACCTACTCCCACTCTGGCGAGAGGGTGGTCCAAGGTCAACGGATCATGCAATCGGCGAGCGACTCCCTCCTCGGCTGGGTCACAGGAGCTCTCGGTCTAGGGCTGGAGTACTACGTGCGCCAACTGCGCGACATGAAGGGCTCGGTGGATTTGAGCAAGATGGGGCCTCAAGGGCTTGCCGACTACGCAGGGCTGTGCGGTAGTTGCCTCGCCCACGCTCATGCGAGATCCGGAGACGCTGCGGCCATGACCGGCTACATCGGTACCTGTGAGGAAATGGTGGATGCGCTCAGCGACTTCGCCGAGGCATACGCCGATCAGAACGAGAGGGATTTCGAGGCGCTCGTTGCCGCCGAGAAGGACGGGCGGATCGAAGCCGAATTCGGCCTCTGAGCGATTCCCGCTCCCCGCCACCCGGTGTGATGGTAGACCTGACTCCATTCGTTACGGATTTTCCCGCCATATGCGGCAACCGGGGCTGATCACGATGCCCGAGTGTGATTTTCTCCATCGGTCCGGGCAATGCAAGGTCGCGACCGCAAACAGCCGGTCCTGACCGGCGGCCTATGCACACTGATCACGAGGCGCTGAAAACCGAGGTTCCCCTGCACCGACGTTCCGGGGAAGAAAGATGAGGATTGGCGAGAGTTGGCTGGAGACCAGACAGTAGTTCCACCGCAGAATCTCGAGGCCGAGGAATCGGTGCTCGGAGCGATGATGGTCTCGGAGGCCGCTGTGGAGCCCGTGATGCTGGAGGTCCGGCTGGCTCCCGAGGACTTCTACCGAGATCGCCACAGGGTGATCTACCAGGCGATCCTCTCCCTCAACGAGGAGAACGCCGCGATCGATGCCCTCACCGTCGCTGAGAGGCTCACGCAGCAGGGGACCCTCGAGCAGGCCGGCGGGCGGGATGTGATCACAGGGCTTGCGGCGACCGTCCCTGCAGCCGGAAACGCGGCGCACTACGCCAAGATCGTGAAAGAGAACTCCGTGCTTCGGAGACTCGACCGCGCGGCGAAGGAAATCCAGCAGTCGGTGGTGGATAGGGGCGACACCACCGGGGAGCTGGTCGAGCGCGCAGAGCGGCTCCTCTTCCAGGTGGCGCACACCGAACAGATCTCGGACTTCAAGTCGGTGGAGGATGTCCTCCACGACGAGTGGGACAGGCTCCAGCACCTGCACGAGAACAGCAACGAGCTGATCGGCACACCGTCCGGCTTTCGTGACCTCGACAGCAAGACCGGTGGATTCCAGGCCGGGAACCTGATCGTGATTGCCGCACGACCCTCGATGGGCAAGAGCACCTTCGTGTGCAACATCGCCGAGAACGTCGCGCTGAAAGCGAATCTCCCGGTGGCGCTCTTCTCGCTCGAGATGTCGGAGACGGAGCTCGCGCAGAGGTTCCTTGCCTCTCAGGCCCGGATCAGCTCCGACAAGCTCAGGAAGGGGGTCGTTTCGGACTCCGATTGGCCGAAGGTGATGAGCGCAAACAACAGCCTCGCCAACGCCCCGTTGTGGATCGACGACTCCGCCGACCTCAGCCTGCTCGAACTGCGAGCCAAGGCCCGACGGCTCCATGCGGACATGACGCGCCAGAACGGTGAGAGGGGGCTCGGTTTGATCATCGTCGACTACATCCAGCTGCTCAGAGCCGATGACACTCACGCAAATCGGGTCGAACAGGTGGCTCAGTTCAGCCGTGGACTGAAGCTCCTCTCCCGCGAACTCGAAGTGCCGGTGATCGCGGTCTCGCAGCTGTCGAGGGCACCCGAGCAGCGGCCCGACAAGCGGCCCATCCTGTCCGATCTGCGCGAATCAGGATCGATCGAGCAGGACGCCGACATAGTCGGATTCCTCTACCGCGACGAGTACTACACGAAGGAGAACTCCGAGGAGCCAGGGGTCGGCGATCTGATCCTCGCCAAGCACAGGAACGGTCCTGTCGGAGTGGTCAAGCTGGCCTTCATCTCCAGATACCCCAAGTTCGCCGATCGGGCGATCAGGGATGTACCGGTGGAACAAACCGCGACCGACGATCCCCCCGTGAACGACCTCGCGGAAGGTGGCTGAGGTACGAGTGGCCGGCTCAGGGGCGCTCGCCGAGGAGCCCTCGGTCTGCCCGAAAGGAACGTGTGACGGCTCCGGATGGATCCTGGGGCCTGAGGACATCGCTCGCCCATGTGGCTGCCGGGAGCGCAAGATCGCCAAGGCGAAGTCTCACGGCGTCTCCTCTGTGATCCCGGCGAGATACCGTGGAGTCTCATTCGATCGACCGCCGGTGACACAGATCAGCGACGCGGTGGTCAGCCAGGTTCGCGAGTACTGCGATCGGCTCGATGAGAGCCTCGACTCCGGGCGGGGCCTCTGGTTCTTCGGCAACTCGGGAACCGGTAAGACGACCCTCGCGATGCTCGTCTCCAAGCTCACGATCGAGACAGGGCGAACCGCTGCCATCTACTCGATGCCGCAACTGCTCTCGAGGATTCGGCAGACCTTCGACTCGCTGCCGGGCGAGGAGTCCTATCTGGACCTCTTCGGCCAACTCACCTCGGTCGACCTGCTGCACCTGGACGACCTCGGGTCGGAAAATCGAACCGAGTGGGTGCTGGAACAGCTCTATGCGTTGATCAACGAGCGCTACGAGGCAGAGAGGTCGCTGGTGGTCACGACCAACCTCACGGCTGAGCAGCTCGAGGAGCAGATCGGTGAACGGGTCGTGTCGCGTCTGGTCGAGATGTGCGGCGACCCGCTTCCTCTGTACGGTGACGACCGTCGTTTGAAGGTCGCTCCACCGCCGTCCGATTCCGCTTCATAATCTGCCCTCGTGCCGGGACTAGTGATAGTCGGAGCCCAGTGGGGCGACGAAGGGAAGGGCAAGGTGACCGATCTCCTCGCGGAGAAGGCGGACATGGTAATCCGCTTCCAGGGAGGCAACAATGCCGGCCACACGATCGTCCGGGACGGTGAGACCTTCAAGTTCCACCTCATCCCCTCGGGGATCCTCTATCCGGGAAAGCCATGCGCGATCGGGAACGGGGTAGTACTCGATCCGGGCGTCCTGATCGGCGAGATCGAGGGCCTGAAGGGGCAGGGAGTAGACGTGAGCGGGCTTAAGATCTCAGCCAACGCCCATCTGATCATGCCGTACCACCTCCTGCTCGATACCGCCGGGGAACTTCGGCTCGGAAAGCTCGAGATAGGCACGACCCGGCGGGGCATCGGCCCTGCCTACGCGGACAAGGCCTCGAGGGTGGGGATCAGGGTCCAGGACATGCTCGACCCCAAGATCCTGCGCCAGAAGATCATGGCAGCGCTCGAGCCGAAGCGGCAGATCTTCCAGGAGCTCGAGGTGCAACGGAAACGCATGCGAGACGAGGGAGTGGACACAGCGGGCCTCGACGATCTGGATGCCAGGGTGGACCTGCATGCGATGACCGAGGAGTACCTCACCTACGGACACCAACTCGAGCCGTACATCGCCGACACATCACGACTGTGCTGGGAGACCCTCGAGAGGGATGCAACCGTCCTGTTCGAGGGAGCTCAGGGGACGATGCTCGATCTCGACCACGGCACCTACCCGTTCGTCACCTCATCCAACCCGGTTGCAGGCGCTGCCTGTGTCGGCGCCGGGGTGGGGCCCGGAGATATCGATGACGTCTGGGGCATCGCGAAGGCATATTCGACCCGAGTGGGAGCGGGTCCGTTCCCGTCGGAGTTGACCGACGATGTAGGAGCGCTGCTTCAAGAACGCGGCGGCGAAGTCGGGACGACCACCGGTCGTTCACGCCGGTGCGGCTGGCTCGATCTGGTAGCCCTGCGATACGCGGTGAGGCTCAATGGAATGACGGGGCTGGTGGTGACCAAGCTCGACGTCCTGGCCGGAATGGGTCCGATCAAGGTCTGCACCCGCTACCGACACCCCGACGGTGCCGTATTCGACGACTTCCCCTACCACCAGAGCATCATCCACTCGGCCGAGCCGGATTACGAGGAGCTGCCCGGTTTCGACGAGGAGATCGGTGAGTGCAGATCCTTGGAGGAGCTTCCGCAGGCTGCGCGTGACTACTTGGATCTGATCGCCGACCGGACCGGAGTACCGGTCGTCCTGATCGGTGTAGGTCCCGGGCGCGACCAGATCATCTGGAACGAATCGTCCCCGGCCTGAACGATCAGCGACCGGTGCCGACCAGCTTCACCTTGCGGTAGACGGTTCCCTTCGCTGACGTGACTGTCAGATAGCCGCTCCGCTTCTTCTTGCTGCCTGGTTTGAAGCGAATCTTCACCTTGCAGGAGGCGTCCGTCTCTATCGTGGTGGCACAGGTTCCTCCGGCCCGCTTGAAGCCCTTGCCGCTGACCGCGTACTGAGCCACCGTTGCCGGAAGAGAGGATGTTCCGGTAAGGGTCACGGATTTGAATCGCTTGCGACCCACCTTCACCTTGCCGAACCCGAGCGGAGAGGGCGCACCCGAGACGGTGGCGGCGTAGTTGCCTATCCATGTCCGGTAGTTGGCCGTGCGGTTGTAGATGCCCATGTAGTTCGCCGCGCCACATCCCTCGCCTCCACTCACCACTCCGATCAGAGCCCGTCCTGCCGGCGTATTCACCTCCAGGGGACTGCCGCTGTCGCCCTGACAGGCATCCTTCCCGCCGGCCGGATAGATCCCTGCACAGAGCATCGAAGGAGAGTCGAAAAACGATCCGTACTCAGCGCTGCAGTCGGCGTCGTCGACGACCGCGACCTGAACCTCTCTGAGATCACTCGAATACGTCTGGGGTGGGCAACCCGGACTCCCGGGACACCCGACGGGCTGCGGCACGACACCGCCCCAGCCTGCGACGAGGGCGGGATCCCCCGGCTGCCACGAATCCGTCTGGGATGGCTTGATCACCGGGCGGACCGACTGTGACGATGCATTCGTGAGCTCCAGCAAAGCGATGTCGTTGACAGTGGAGGTGTCGTCGTAGTTCGGGTTGACCAAGACCCGACTCACCTCTATCTCCTCTCCTGGCGCAGTGAGATCGTGCTGTCCGGCGAAGACGTACTGGTCACCCGGCGGGACAGCGTTTCCAGAGGCGTCGACCAGGCAGTGGGCCGCCGTGAGCACCCACCTCTTGGCGATCAAGGTCCCTCCGCAGAACTGACCGGAAGCCGGATTCCCTCCGGAAGCGACCAGGGCGACCAGGGAAGGCCAGGTCCCGGCCGGGGCGAGCGTGCCCCCGATGATGTGGGGCGAAACACGAGCCGACTCATCCGAGGCAGCAGCACTGCCGGCCGCGCTGGAAAGAGCGAAGGCACTCGAGAGAGCGAGGGCGAACACGATATGCCGGACGCGACTGCCCACACGAAGCACGCGCGGACTCAAAGCTGGGTCACCTTGTTGGATTCCATGTCTCTCGTAACACCGCGGAGGTCGAGAATGAGCGGTGCTTTCTCGACTACCTTCGAATAATCGAGTTCAGGATGCGCTGTGACGATGACCGCCAGATCACACTGATCAAGGCCTTGATCCAGCGGCGCAGACGCGAGCCCGAACTCGGTCAGCTCGGGTACGTGGGGGTCGTGGTAGCTGATCTGCGCACCGGCATCGCGGGCCAGGCCGATTATCTTCAAGGCGGGCGACTCGCGAGTATCCCCGATTCCGCCCTTGTAGGCGACTCCCAGCAAGAGGATGCGCGCATCCTTCATCGCCTGACCCGAATCGCTCAGCGCACGCTCCATCTTCTGGACACAGAAGTGTGGTTGATCCTGGTTGATCTTCCCGGCGAGTTCGATGAATTCAGTGGAGAAGTCGTACTCACGAGCCTTGTAGGAGAGGTAGAACGGGTCCACAGGGAGGCAGTGACCTCCCATTCCCGGGCCCGGATCGAATCGCATGAATCCGAACGGCTTCGTCGCTGCGGCCTCTACCACCTCCCAGACATCGATCCCCAACCGGTCGCATAGTTGGGCGAGTTCGTTGACCAGGGCGATGTTGACCGACCTGAATATGTTCTCCAGCAGCTTCGCGAGTTCCGCTGCCTCCGGGCCAGAGACCTCTACGACCTGATCGCAAACCTGCGAGTAGAGCTCAGTTGCCTTCTCCGAACAACGCCCAGTCACTCCTCCTACGATCTTCGGAGTAGTCTGGATCGTGTGATCGGTCCGACCGGGGTCGATCCTCTCCGGCGAGAACGCTAGGAAGAAGCCCTCACCCGCCTTCAGACCTGACTCCTCGAGGATCGGTTGGAGACGTTCGCGCGTGGTCCCCGGATACGTGGTCGACTCGAGAACCACCAACTGGCCCTCTCTGAGAACTCCGGCGAGTGAGGTTGCGGCGTCGACCAGATAAGTCAGATCCGGTTCACGGGTGGATGTGAGCGGCGTCGGAACGCAGATTAGGATCGCATCGCAGACGCTGAGGTCCCCAGGATCGGAGGTGGGTCGTAAGGAGTCGCCGAGAGCGGCGATCCTCGAATCGGCGACATCGTCGATGTAGCTCCTGCGCTCTCTCAGCGCTTCGAGCTTGCCGGTATCCGTTTCCAGACCGATCACCTCGCTGCCGGCCTCGGCAAACGCAACCGCCAGCGGCAAACCTACGTATCCGAGTCCGACTATTCCCACGCGCATAGGAACCTGATTCTAGGCGGGGGCAGGTCGGCGCTTGGGAGGGATCCTGCCCGGTCCGCTCCGTCTACCATCAAGTCGATGTCCGAGAGCCTCGAACTGCAAGGGAAGGTCGCGCTGGTCACGGGGGCCTCGTCCGGTATCGGAGCCGCGACGGCGCGTCTGCTGGTCGAGAAGGGGGCCGTGGTGGCCGCTGTGGCACGCAGGAAGGAACTTCTAGACCAACTCGGCGGGGTCGAGACCCATTCTGTCGATCTGTCAGACCCGATTCAGGCCCAGCAGCTCGCAGCGAGCGTGGAGGATGCCCATGGAAGGGTGGACATCCTGATCAACAACGCCGCTGTCAGAGTCGACGGAGCGGTCGATCAGATTTCGGTCGAGGATCTCGACTCCTCGTTCCAACTGAATGCCCTGACGCCGTTCGTCCTGGCCGGGAGACTGCTGCCCGGCATGAAGGAGAGGGGGGAGGGCGTCATCGCCAACGTCGTCGCTCCCAAGGTCAGCGCCGGCCGCAAGGGAATGGGCGTCTACGCGGCCTCCAAGGCAGCCCTCGAATCCACCACCCAGACCCTGCGGCAGGAGGCGGGGGGATCGAGCGGGGTGGCTGTATTCGCTTTCGACCCAGGATGGGTCAAGACCGATCTCGCCCCCGACGGAACCGATACGCCCGAGGCGGCAGCGGAACGGCTCGTTGCGCATATCGAGGCAGGAAAGGGAAGCAGGGACATCCTCTCCTGAGGCAGGAACCGTAACTTTCCCTCGCCTTGGGGGTTCCAGAAGGCACAGTTCAATCCGCAGCATCAGAAGGAGGTCTCACATGAAGTCCAAGCGCATCTCACTCGCAATCGCCGTCGGAATGGTTTCGGCGCTCGTTTTCGCCCCTGCATCGCAGGCCAACCCCAGAGTCGACGCGAACAAGCAGGCCAAGGCGTTTGCCGCAAAACAGTGTGCTGCACAGGCCAACCGGGCTCCCAAAGCGTTCAAGTCGCGCTACGGCAAGGCAAAGAGAGCTGCCATGGCCGCGTGCGTTCGCTCGGGCACCGAGGATCTCGTTGCCGAGGTCGGCACCGCAGTGGAGACCTGCGCAAACGAGCTGGTGTCGGATCCCGCCGGATTCCTCGCCACCGACGGGAAGGGGAGCGGGAGCGACAGCAGCGATCCTCTCGGCGTACTACAGGCCTTCCCGAACTGCGTCCGATACAAGCTCGGCAGCGAGATCCGGGCGAGGATCGATGCTTTCATCGCGGCTGGGCGCGCATGCGTCGAGGAAGCGAGGTCCAACCCCGAAGGATTCAAGGAGACTTACGGTCAGGGAGACGGACCCTTGGCAGCGATCGGTCGATGCATCGATTCGAGATTGGCGTCATGAATCCAGCGCGCTACCTCGGGCGCTGATACGGTTCCGAGGGTGCAGGGAGCGGTACATCTGATGCGGGGGCGACTCGCCATAGCCGCAGCGGCTTCTATTCTCTCCGTCCTCGTGGCTCTGGTGATCGCCGGTGAGTCCACCGCGTCCCGCTCGGCGACCGCTCCGCCCAACTCCGTGTCGCAGGAGGAACTCGCGTCGCAGTTCAAGTGCGAGCGACACACGGAGGCCGGGGACCTGACCGGAGCAGCGGATTTCGTAGGTGACACCCGTGCACCGCTGGTGTTCGTGACCGGTACCGGGGCTTCCGGGGATGCCGCCTACGCGATCGGCAAGGATGCCTTCGACCTCGAGGGAAGGACCGTTTGCTGGACCAATTTCCCCGATCAGCCCGCCGACGGCGTCACCCAGGGCTACAACACCACCGGAGACATCCAGATCTCGGTCCAGTATCTGGTCTACGCGATTCGCCAGACATATGCGATGGCTGGCCGCAAGGTCGCCGTGTTCGGCATCAGTCAGGGTGCTCTGCTTCCGAGGATCGCCCTGACCTACTGGAAGGATCTGCGGACCAAGGTCACGGACGTGATCGGAGCTGCCGGGACGCATCACGGGACGAACGTTATCGGGAGCACCTGCACCGCTTCTGCGCCGTGTCCGCCTGCTGGTTGGCAGCAGAAGAAAGGCTCGAAGCTGCTCCGTGCGCTCAACTCACAGCGAGACGAGACACCCGGCAAAAGCGTTGGCTGGACCACTATCCGCTCGCTCAGCGATCAGACCGTCAGGCCGGTGACCAAGAACGCCAAGACCTCTTCTTCAGCGCTGCAAGGGGCCACGAACATCCTGATCCAGGATATCTGCAGAGGCAGGACGGTCTCACACATCGGTACAGCGCTCGACTCGGTCACATTCGCCGCAATCCAGGACGCCATCGACAACCCCGGTCCCGCGAAGATCAAGCGTCTGCCCCGCTCTCAGGCCTTCTGCGCCAACCGGTACGCGCCTCCGTTCGAGAACGCCGAAGGCGACATCCTCGTTGGCCTTGCCAACGGGGTCACCGGAGGCAACCAGACGAGCACCCCTCGGGTCTCGGCCGAACCGGCTGTGGACGCCTGGTTCCGCAAGATCCAGCCCTGAGCCTGGATCCGAGCTGCCTTAGAGGCCGTTCAACTCCCTCGCGGCCCCGATCGCGTCGCCGGTACCGAGGAAATCTACCGCCAAGATGTTCGGCAGCCTGCCGCGCACCGTCCGACATGCCCTGGCTCTCGCGACCAGCGCGGAATGGGTGTTGACGAGTGCGGCATCCTCGATGCTAGGTATTGGAGGAAACACATCGCGGGATATCCAGTGGTTCATCAGGAAGAGATTCCCCCCGTCCCCACCGCGTCGAGCCGCGCAGCTGGAGGAGAGAGATTCCGGATCGAGGAGCTCGGAGGGCAGCTCGAAGCTCCAGTCCGTCTCTCGCATCAGACCCGAGTACGCAAGGTGATACCACGAAATGTCACCTACGTCGCTCTGAGCGAACACGACGACGCGACGTCCTGATCTGATCATCGACCCGAGGGTCGGCCAGCGGCTGGTGCCTCCGGTGTACACGTACCTCGACAAGCCACTCGCGCGAACAGCTGTGGCGAAGTCATCCGGAGCGATGTAGTCCTCGTTGATCAACACGACCACCTCGCGCGGGTGCCTGCGCAGGAAGTTCGTGAAGTAGCGCAGGCCTGAGGTGAGTTTCGTCGCTCCGAACTGACAGAGGACGTGACACAGGTAGGTCGAGGTGTCGGCAAACGCTGAGGGATCCTCTACCGAGTCCACACCGTTCGGATTCAGTACGTTCGGCGCGGGTCTGCCGTAGTGGGTGTCGAGGAGAAAGGCTCTCGCTCCGCGCTTCAGCTGATCGGGGATTGCGAAGGTCTGATTGGGGAGACCGAAGCCTGCCTGAGAGGCTGACATCGAGTTGTGAGTCCCGACGAGCACCACTCGGTCGAGGCTGCGTCCACAGAGCTTGGGCGACCCGTTACACGGAAGGGGCTTCTTCGCTTCTGCTGCTCCGGCCGAGATGATCGAACAGAACCCGAGGACGGTGGAACAGACGGCGACGAACCAGATGAGCCGATTTCCCGGCCGATGCAGAACTCGCTCGATCCCCACCATGCGACACAGTCTAGACGCGGAACATCCGGTCAGGCAGTCAACCAACGCGCGCCATAGTAGCCACAGGCAGCGGCGGCGAGTCCTCCGATGACGGAGGCGGTCATGTAGGCGAGAGCCCTCCCAGGCTCTCCGGATTCGAGGTCGAGCAGGGCCTGTACCGAGAACGTGGAGAAGGTGGTGAACCCCCCGAGGAGACCCACCCCAACTGCGACACGGGCCTGTTCGCCAATCCAGTCGTTAGGCAGGACCACCAGAGCGCCGAGCAGGAAGGAACCCGCAACGTTGATTGCCACCGTGACCCAGGGAAGCGCGGCGGCGTGGAACAGGTTGGAGAGGCCGTATCTCGCGGCGACTCCCGCGGCGCCTGCCGTGATCACCAAGAGGAGGGTCATCGAGTGGGCCGTGAAGGATTCGAACCTTCGACCTTGAGATTAAGAGTCTCCTGCTCTACCAACTGAGCTAACGGCCCCTGTGCTGGTTTCCCGACGCTCCGGGAATCACACGGGTGGGGATTATAGGTAGCGCTCGGTAACGGCAGGGATCAGGGAGTGCCCAGCGGGGATCCGCCGAAGCCACCACCACTCAGCGGATTCGAGCCACCGGCGTCGGAGCCGCCTGCTTGAGCGTGAGCCTTCGACTCGGTGACCACCTGCTTCTCGAATGCCTTCGCGGACTTCTCCACCTGATCGAACTGTTTGCTCAGCTCCTTTCGATCACCAGCGGGGGCCTTCGCGAGGGCTTGGGAAACGGTGCGCTGGGCGGCTGCGAAGTCACCGGCGTAGAACAGGTAGACAGCGAGGTTGTTCAGATTGCCGACGGTCGGGTTCTGGTCGACCGCGACCTCTTGAGCCTCCGCTGCGTTCTCCACATCGATCCTTGCGTCGGCTGCGGTGGAGGAAGACTGTGCCATCAAGAAGAAACTGTTGGCGAGCTGGAGCGCGAGGCCGGAGTCCGGCTTCTTGGGATTCCCTTTCAGGTAGAGGTCCCATTGGTCCGCAGCGAGGTTGTAGGAGGTGGATGCTTCAGGGGTGGCGGTGGACTGCCCGGTCTGAGAGTCGACCTCGAGTTGCTGGTTTCCACGCTGGATGTCGAGGCTGACGAGATCGAGCCGGGCTGCCTCGTTGTCGGGGTTGGTCTTCAAGGCGGCCTGCGCGGTCTGGATCTCCTTGGCATAGATCTCGCTGCTGTCCTGCTCGCTGTCTCGCAGTCCCAGCGCATCCAGCAGACCGCCAGTGGCGTCCGAGCCGATTCCGAAGAAGAGCAAACCGCCGCCGAGCAGAATCGCGAGAGTCGAGTAGATGACCTTGATCGCGGCGCGTCTGCCTGGACTCTGTAGATCGAAGAGCATCGCCTAAGGCTAGCCGGGGTCGGGTGTCGCTGTCGGGGGGTCATTCGCTTTTTCCGGCTCGGGGCTGCCGGCAACACGGGCGAGGAGGATGCTGCCCTCGTAGAGCAGGTAGAGGGGCACCATCGAGATCAGCATCGTGACCGGATCGGTGCCTGGAAGGAGCATTGCGATCACTGCGATCACCAGGACCGCATACCGGCGATAGCGCGCCAGCATGTCCGGCGTGGTCACGCCCAGACGGGTCAGGGCGAGGATCACGACCGGCACCTGGAACAGGACGCCGAGCGAGAGGAGGGTGAGGCCGAAGAAGGAGTAGTAGTCCTTGGCCCGCACCTCGATCTTGAATTCCGTCGCGTTGAAGCCGAGCAGGAACTTGGTGGCTGCGGGCATCACCGCGAAGTAGGCGAAAGCGACTCCGGCAAGGAAAAGAACCGGAATCAGGACGACCATGGGTTTCGCCACGTGGCGCTCGCGTGGAGTGAGCGCGGGGAGTATGAAGGCATAGGTCTGGTAGAGGATCACCGGGATGCTGATCACCAGAGCCGCATAGGCGGCAACGGTGATCGTGGTGATGAATGGCTCACCGACGGCGAAGGTGATGGGCTGGAAACCGTCGGGCAGGGGACGGTTGGCTATCTCCAGCACGAGATCGCTCTGCCAGATGCACAGTCCGAGCGCGACGACGAACACGGCTATACAGACGATGAGACGAAAGCGCAGTTCGTCCAGATGCTCGACCAGCGTGAACTGGTCGTCCGGTGATGCCGGCTTGATCTTCGGCATCAGGACTTCTTGTCGGAGACGACTTCGCCCTGCACGGGCTCATCGTCCGGGGCTGGATCCCCTGAGCCCGACGTACCTGCGAGTTCACGGCTCTCCGGGCTGCCCGGAGATTCCTCACGGTTCTTCCCTGTCACCGAACTGCGGAACTCCCGGATGACTCGGCCCATCGAGCGGCCGAGTTCAGGCAGACGTTTCGGCCCGAAGATGATCAGGACGATGATCAGCACGATCGCGATTTCGAGCGGTCCGATGTTGGGCATGAGTCAATCGTAGCGTGGTCATACGTCCCTGCGTGACAGGACCTCACCCATAGAGCGGGTGCGGGCGCCTAGCGATCGAAATTGAGGTGGAACCTGCTGGGCGTGGGCTCGCCCTGGCCCTGATACTTCGAGCCCATCTCACCGCTGCCATATGGATGTTCGACCGGCTGATCCATGCGCATGAACGACATCTGGCCTATCGGCATCCCGTGATAGATGGTTATAGGGAGGTTCGCGAGGTTGGAGAGCTCCAGGGTGATGTTTCCTTCGAAGCCTGGATCGACGAACCCCGCAGTCGAGTGGATGACCAGTCCGAGCCGGCCCAGTGAACTCTTCCCCTCCAGGCGGGACACGAGATCATCGGGGAGCCTCACCCGCTCGAGTGTCTGTCCGAGAACGAACTCGCCGGGGTGAAGCACGAACGGCTCGTCATCGGAGATCTCGACCTTCTCGGTGAGATCGTCGGTCGGTTTCTGGACGTCTATGTATGGATACCGGGAGTTGTGGAAGACCCGAAAACTCCTGTCCACCCTGACGTCGTAACTCGAGGGCTGCACCAACGACTCGTCGTAAGGATCGATCACCAGGCGGCCGGCCTCGATTTCCTGCTTGATCGTCCGATCACTCAGAACCATGGCGCGAGTCTATTCACCGATGAGGTGGAAGGAGGGCACGTAGGCAAGATCGGCTAGGAGTAGCGCTCGACGACGCCGTCGGCGATCATCGAGAACAGTCTGACCTCCTCGGGGTCGAGCCCAGCCGAGCCAAGCGTGGCCTTCGCGGCGTCGATCTCCTCCCGAGCCCTCGCTCGGACCCGGTCGGTTGCGCGGGTCGCCACGATCCGCTGGCAGATCGTGGCGGCTGACTCCTCATCGAGCCCCTCGAGACCGTCTGCGGCGATCTCGGGATCGATCTCCCGCGCCCAGATCAACGGCAATGTCACCGTGCCGTCGAGCAAATCGGTGCCGATCGCCTTGCCGGTCCGCTCGGGAGGACCGACGACATCGAGCACATCGTCGAGAAGTTGGAAGGCGAGGCCGATACGGGATCCGAACTCCGCAAGCTCCGCGACGCCGATCTCGGACGTGGACCGCTTCCCGACCCGACACGAGGCCTCGAACAGTCGAGCGGTCTTCAACGAGCATCGGTGGAAATAATCGTGCTCGCTGAGACCGAGATCGTATGCACCCTCACGCTGTGCCAGCTCTCCCCGTGCGAGAGATGTAGAGGCGGCAGCCAGCGTATGGATCGCTTCCTGATCGTCGACCGCCGCGAGCTCGGCGAATGCCCTCGACAAGAGGAAGTCGCCTACCGCCGTCGCCCGATCGCGGCCGGATCTCGCAAGGACGGTCGGCTGTCCACGCCGAACGGGGGCTGAATCGAGCACATCGTCATGGACGAGAGTTGCCATGTGGATCAACTCCACCGCCGTCGCTGCCGCTACAGCTCGATCATCGGCCTGCGGTCCAGCGCAGAGGAGCACCAAGAGGGGTCGGAGCCTCTTGCCGCCCGCCCGCAGCGTGGCTTCGGCGTCCTCACCAACCCTCGACCCGTGTCCCGACGCCAATTCAGCAAGACGCTCCTCGACTCGGCCGAGCGCACGGGGGAGCCAGGGATCGGCAGCGTCCATCGCCGCGGTCACCGGCGCTGGTATTGCGGACTGGCGGCTCAAGAGGCAGAGGTCGGGCCTGAGCGAGTTGCCGAGTGCAGCGCGATTATCCCTCCTGCGACCAAGACCCAGCGGATGTCCTCGAAGCCGGCGGCGTCGAGTTTGCCAGCGAGGGTCCGCGGATCCGGGAAGGTCTTCACCGACTCCGGGAGATACGTGTAGGCATCGGGATCACCGGCGACCTGTCCCAGGGCTGGAACGGCTCGATCGTCCCAGAGACCGAAGAAGCTCGCCATCGGCTCGCGGACCGGACGGGTTATCTCGAGGATCACCAACCTCCCTCCCGGACGCAGCACACGAGCCATCTCGGCGATGCCCTTGTCGAGATCGGCCAGGTTCCGAGCTCCGAATCCGATGGTGACAGCGTCGAAGCTCGCGTCGGCGAAAGGAAGCTCTAGCGCGTCAGCCCAGGAGAACTCGACCCCCAGTCCACGCTCGCCGCCCTTCTCACGGGCCTTCTCCAGCATCGGCTCAGAGAAGTCGACTCCGACCACCCGGCCGTCCGGCCCGATCCGCTCACGCAGAGCGAGCGCGATGTCTCCGGTCCCGGTGCAGAGATCCAGCGCATCCGAGCCAGGCTGAACCCTGCTCAATTCGACCGCGCGATCTCGCCACTCGTGGTGGAGTCCGGCGGTCATCGCGGAATTCATCAGGTCGTAGACCCCTGAGATGCGATCGAACATGCCACGGACCTCGTCGGCGAACTCGGCCGAATCGCGCGATGGCCGGCCTCCCGATGATGAGGTGGCCTCAGGCGTCACGCTCGAACCTCGCTACCGGCGCTATCGAAGCGACGCCAGATATTCGGTCAGAGCATCGAGCTTCTTCTTCGGCAAACCCGCATAAGAAGGCATGATGCCGGGCCCGATGTAGAGGGACCGGGCGATCGTGGCCCGAGGAAGACGCAGTCCGATCTCGGTCAATTCAGGTCCGGGACCATGGTTCCCGTTCTCCCCGATCTGGTGGCATGCAAGGCAACCTGACTGAGCGGTGACCAACTTGCCTTTCTCGAGAGACGGTGGAACCTTCGCTTCGATCTCAGTCGGCGAACCTGCGTTGGCGCCGAGGAAGGTCAGGTACGCCATCGCAATGATCACGAAGAACCCGCTGATAGCTGCGATCGGTCGCCGGGTCAGGCGCCGCTCGGGGTTGCGGTCGTAGAACGGCAGCAGTAGCAGCAGGACCATGCAGAGGGTCGGGATCCCGATCGTCGCGACCGGCGTCAACCATGGCGGCTTCAGAACCTTGAGCAACTCGAAGAGGAAGAAGAAGTACCACTCAGGCCGGGGTACGTAACTGGTGGTGGTCGGATCCGCCTTCGGTCCCTGCTCGGCACCGAGCATCAACGACATGACGACGATTACCAGAGCGACCAGGACGAACATGACGCCATCCTTGGCGATCGCATAGGGGAAGAAGGGCTTCCCCTTCTTCTTCAGTTGCTCATACTCGCGGAGGTACTCCTCTTTCTCGTGGCGGTTCATCCGACATCCTTGCGACGAAGGGACTTCGGCTTGCTGGCGTGGACCCAGGGCGGCGCGGTGGTGCCGAGCTTGACCACCAGGAAGAGGTGCGCGCCGATCAATCCGATGATCAGACCGGGCACCAACAGCATGTGGATCGCGTAGAAGCGCTGGATCGTGGTGGCGCCGATCTCGGGACCGGCCCTGAGGAAGTCGGCGAGATACGGGCCTACGAAGGGACCGCTCGCCGTGATGTTGTTCGCCACCTCGGTTGCCCAGAAGGAACGCTGGTCGAACGGGAGCAGGTAACCGGTAAGACCCATGACCAAGGTGAGGATGATCAGCACGACCCCGATCACCCAGTTGAGCTCGCGCGGGTACTTGTAGGCGCCGAAGAAGAAGGTACGGGCCATGTGCATGAAGATCAGGATGATCATCACGGTCGCGCCCCACTTGTGCATTCCGCGGACGAACTCACCGAGGAATACCTCGTTGGTCAGGTAGGTGATCGACGCATATGCCTCGACAGGCGAGGGTGTGTAGTACATCGCGAGGAAGACACCGGTGAGCGCCTGACAGATGAACGCGAACATCGTCGCCGAGCCCAGCGTGTAGAACCAGTTCGTCCCCTTCGGCACCTTGCGCAGCGCCAAGGCTGTGACGATGTTCGAAGCTCCGGTCCGCTCATCGACCCAACCGACCACGTCGGCGGGAGAGTCCTTCAGCTTGCCCTTGAGATCCTCGGTCGCGGCCGAACCGTTCTTCTCCACGGGTTGACGCAGATCGACGATCCCGTTCCCATTGCCGTTCCCGTTCCCGTTGCCCTCGCCGGGCTTGGCGGGACGACGAAGAGGGGGCGGAATCAGCTTTTCGAGATCGGGCACTTTGGTTTCCTCCCCTAGGGAGCCGGCGGCACAGAGGGCCGCGGTGGGTAGATGACGTTCCAGACTCCTCCGGTGAACTCGCCAGGATCGCGGGCGCGAACCGGGTCAAAACTGTTGGTGACGCTGTAGCGGGGGCCGATCTCGCCCTCCCCGTCACGCACCCGAGTCTGGAAGCGGTCGAGGGGCCGGACAGGGGGGCCACCGATGCGCTCGCCCTGGAACCCGTAGACGCCTCCGTGACACGGGCAGATGAAGTTACCGGCAGCTGCGACGAACCTGACCGCACAACCGAGGTGCGCACAGCGAGTGCTGACCGCCACGACGGAATTCGGATCTTCCTTCAGTTCCTCGTTGCCGAGGCGAACGTAGGCTGTGGTCTTGCCGGACTCACCAGTGCCCTCGACCGCGGTGCTCACGGTCGCTGTGTACTCGTCGGCCGAGTACTGATCGATCGAACCGACCGACTGCCAGAAGTCACCCTTCTCCTTGAAGACCGGGGCGAGAGCGAAGCCGATGGTCGGTAGCGCCACGACCGCAATTGCACCGCCAGCGAGAACCTGTCCGCCGACCATCAAGGCGGCGCGGCGGTTCATCGACTCGCCTTCGAAGGTGCCGGCCGGTGCCGCCTTCGGAAGCTTGCGTTCGCCGTTTCCGCTGTTGCCGTTCGTAGCCAATTGATCTCCGGTGATCGGGGGTCTCGTGGACTCAGCCGAGAGGCTCTGATCCACTTCCCAATCCTACCTGTTCGCGCAACCGGGTCCACGCCTCCTCGACGCCCGCCTCAGCGACGCGATGCTCCGAGCAGGCCACGAGCCGATCGGCAAGCCCTTGCGGATCCCGAGAACCCGGGATTTCCGCTTTCAGAGCGGTGAATTCCGGGTTCGCGCCGGATCCGACGGCAACGCCCGTGGCCAGCCAGAGCGCCCGATCCAATTGATCAGAGCCGCGATCGGCAGGGTCCCCATCGGCGTGGATTACGGCCTGGAGCGAGATCAGATCCGCCAAGTGAGCCACAGCCTCGGTGTCACCGAGTGTGGACAGACGCTCGAGCCCGAGGGCGTAGAGGAAGTCTCCAGCCAGGAGCGCCAGATCCGGGTCGATATCCGAGACGAAGAGTCTTGGTGTGCCGTAGTGCAGGAGGTAGCCCTCGCGGATCGACTCGATCAATACTGCGTACTGATCGGGGTCGGTGGATCGGGGGCCCAGGGCGACGAACTCTCCGAATGCCGCTGAGGCGACGAGGTCATCCACCGGTCGCAAGGCGGACCGCAGACCATCCTCCGTCGCGACCTCGTCTCTCAGATCCATGAAGGTCCGGGAACCGCTCATCCGCGCTGGCTGCTCCATCTCCACAGAGATCAGCCGTCGGCGAAGACCGCATCGAAGGCCTCCGCTGCTGCCGCTGCGGTCGTCTCGACGGTCTCCTCGTGGTGAGCGAGCGAGGGGAACCACGCCTCGAACTGTGACGCTGGTGGATAGACACCGCGCTCGATCAGTGCGCGGCAGAAGCGAGCGTACGCGTCCATGTCGCAGGAGTTCGCTCCCTCGAAATCACTTACCGGCTGATCTGTGAAGAAGGGAGTGACCAGACCGGGAACCGAGACCACCTGCACCGGGTGGTCGCCTGCGGCCTCACGAAGAGCATCGGCCAGAGCATCGGTGGTTTGAGAGAGCTTCAGGTAGGCGGCGTCATCGAGCAATTCCAACGTGGCGAGTCCTGCTGCGACCGCGAGCGGATTTCCGGAGAGGGTTCCCGCCTGATAGACGTCGCCAGCCGGTGCGAGGTGACTCATCATCTCGGAACTCCCTCCGAACGCCGCGGCGGGGAGGCCTCCGCCGATGACCTTCCCGAAAGCCGTCACGTCGGGTTGGACCCCGGTCAACTCCTGCGCGCCTCCCCGAGCTACACGGAACCCCGAGATCACCTCGTCGAAGACCAGGACGGCTCCGTACTCGTCGGCCAAGTCCCTCAATCGCTGGAGAAAACCCTCCGCAGGAGGGACGAGGCCCATGTTCGCCGGTATCGGCTCGACCAGGAGCGCAGCAACCGGTCTGGCCGCCAGTGCTGCTTCGACCGCATCTGCGTCGTTCCAGGGGACCACGGTGGTTTGCTCCGCTACGGCAGCGGGGACGCCGGGACTCGACGGCTTGCCGGCCGTGGCCATTCCCGAACCAGCTGAGACCAGGAGTCCATCGGTGTGGCCGTGATACGCGCCAGCGAACTTGACCAGCGCATCCCGTCCTGTCGCTGCGCGGGCGAGACGGATAGCCCCCATCGCTGCCTCGGTCCCTGAGGAGGTCATGCGGATCATCTCGACGGAGTCGAAACGCTCCGCGACCTCGCGGGCAAGAGTGACCTCACCGGCGGTAGGCGCCCCGTAGGTGGTGCCGCGCTGTGCTGCCGCGCTGACTGCCGCGAGAATCGATGGTTCGGCATGGCCGGCGATCAACGGACCCCATGAGCAGACCCAGTCGACGTATCGGTTGCCATCGACGTCGAACAGATACGGACCCTCTCCCCTGTCGATGAAGATCGGGTCACGACCGATGGACCGCATGGCCCGGACCGGTGAGTTGACCCCACCCGGCAACAGCTCCAGTGCTTCCCCGTACAGCTTCCTGGAACCGTCCCAGTTCAGGAGTTCTCTGCCTCCCACGCGGCGTAGTCCTCCGTGAAGTAGCGAAGCCGGATCTTCTTGAACTCGGTCGAGGAGTAGAGGACGGCCCGATCCTCGCCATGGAGATCGTGTTGATCGGCGATCGAATCGAGGATCGCGTCGCACTCCTCCTTCGACCGCCCATGAGCCATGGTGAAGACGCTGTACGGCCAGTCCTCATAGGTGGGCCGCTGATAGCAGTGAGAGATCCCGCGGACCGATGCCATCTCGACGCCCACCTCACGGATCCGGTCCTCCGGGACCCGCCAAACACCCATACCGTTTGCGGAGAATCCGGCGCGACGGTGGAAGAGGATCGCGGCCACGCGGCGCAGGATTCCTCGCTCCTGCATGCCGGCGAGGTGGCTCAGATAGGAGTCGACATCCATCCCTGCACGTGAGGCCGGGGCATCGAAGGGCCTGGCGACCGGTTCCATCTGGCCCTGGATCGCGCGGATCACCTCGATATCCGTCTCGTCATAGGCAACTGGTTCCAACTCGCGAGGCATCACAGCCTCCCCTGCGGGAGCCGCGAGGGTCTCTGTGCCCTTCTCCATCTCGAGGTTCATGTTGATCTTGAACAGGGTCAGCGTCGGGAGCTGGCGGATCGACTCCGCGCCGGTCAACTCCTGCAGTACCGAGACGGTCCCGTCCAGACCGAGCTTCGAATCCGGCGGGGTGGCGATCGTGAACCAGAGGTTGAATTCGTGGTCGCGCAGGTAGTTGTGGGAGACACCGGGGTGCGAATTGATGATCTTGGCGGCGCGGTGGGGATTCTCTGGATCGACCTTCGCCGCGACCAACATCGACTCGTAACCGAGGGCCCGCGTGTCGAAGATGGGGGTCAACTCCCGGATGATCCGTTCGTCGAGCAGACGCTGAGTCCGCTCGAGCACGTCGTCGAGATCCATACCGGCCTCAGTCGCCACGGCTGCAAAAGGCTCCGGAGTTAGAGGGAAGCTGGACTGCAGGAGGTTCATCAGCTTGCGATCGTGATCATCCAGAGGCACCGCCGCTCCGTCCTTGCGCTCGCGAACCTTGGGGGTTGCTCCTGATGCCGGTGTGTTCATCGTGTGGATGCCTCCTCTGCCAGCCAGAGAGCGGCGGCGGTTGCGTAATAGGTGATGATTGCGTCGGCTCCTGCCCTGCGAATCGCCAGCAGAGATTCGAGTACAGCAGATCGTTCATCCAGCCAACCGTTCGCCGCTGCAGCCTTGATCATCGAGTATTCGCCAGACACCTGATAGGCCGCCACGGGAGCTCCGGTGGCTTCCTTGACCAGCGAGACGACATCCAGGTACGGCATCGCAGGCTTGACCATCAGGACATCCGCTCCCTCGTCGAGGTCGGCTTCCGCCTCGCGCACCGCTTCGAGTGCATTGGCTGGATCCATCTGATAGCCGCGCCGGTCACCTGATGAGGGGGCACAATCGGCTGCGTCCCGAAACGGACCGTAGAAGGACGAGGCGTACTTGGCGGCGTAGGAGATGATCGGCAGACCTTGGTGGCCGGACTCGTCGAGCTGGGCACGGATCGCGCCGATGCGACCGTCCATCATGTCGCTCGGCGCTATCGCGTCTGCACCGGCGTCGGCATGTGAGATCGCGGTCTTTGCGAGCAGTTCGATCGTGAGGTCGTTGTCCACGTCCTCTCCCTGGAGGACTCCGCAGTGGCCGTGGGAGGTGTACTCGCAGAGGCAGACATCGGTGATCACGGTTACCTCGGGATGCGCCTCCTTCAAGCCTCTGACGGCCATCTGGACCACACCCTCATCGTCGTAAGCCTCGCTGGCGACCTCGTCCTTGGTCGCTGGGATCCCGAACAAGAGCACGGCGCGTACCCCTGCAGAGGCAACGGTCGTCACCTCGGCCACCAGTTCCGAGATCGACAGTCGTTCGACCCCGGGCATGGACTCGACCGGCTCCCGCAGGCCCTCTCCGGAGGTGACGAACATCGGCTGGATCAGATGAGAGGGAGAGAGTTCGTTCTCGGCCACCAGTTCCCGGAGCTGGCCGCTCCTCCGGAGGCGTCGGAATCGGGTTGCTGGAAAAGCCATGGTCGGGATTCTAGGGTGCACCGTTTTCGGCCGTGAGCGTGCGAGTGCGTCGGGGCGCTCCCTCTAGCCTGAGACCATGCGGCTGCTGTTCATCGGAGATGTCGTCGGGAGTCCCGGACGGGAGGGTCTGTCCGCAACCATGCCCGCACTGCGTGCAGAACACAAGCCCGATCTCATCGTCGTGAACGGTGAGAACGCCGCTGGAGGCGTGGGTATCACCGAGCAAACCGCGGAGGAGATCTTCGCCGCAGGTGCGCAGGTGATCACCCTCGGCAACCATGCCTACCGGCAACGGGAAGCCTTCGGATTCCTCAACGCCGAGGAACGAGTGGTGCGGCCGCTCAACCACTCGCCCGAGTCACCCGGACGAGGCTGGACCATCGTCGAAGCCGGCGGGATGCGGGTCGCGGTGGTCAACCTGAGCGGCGCCGTACAAATGCAAGTAGATCGCAATCCGTTTGCGGCCATCGACGAACTGCTCGAAGAGATCGACGGCCGCGCTGATGCGGTCTTCGTCGACTTCCACGCCGAGGTGACCAGTGAGAAGGTGGCGATGGGATGGCATCTCGATGGAAGAGTCGCCGCGGTCTGCGGGACACACACCCATGTCCCGACAGCCGATCCGCGGATTCTCCCCGGCGGAACCGCCCACATCACGGACGTCGGAATGACCGGATCGAGAGATGGAGTGCTCGGCGTGAAACGCGACGGGGCATTGGAGTCACTCCGGACCGGCTTACCGGTGCGTTTCGAGACAGCAGCGGAAGACGTCTGGGTCATGGGTTGTCTGATCGAGATCCGGGACGACGGCCTCTCGACTCGGATCGAACAGATCCTCTCGCCAGCCGGCTAGCCGGCCTTACGAGCCTCGGCGAGGCGATTTCTGGCGAGTAGTGCCACGAAGAGGGGCCCGAGGAACCACGGCAAGTAGAGATAGAACCAGTGGTCGAAGGTGATCTCGACCGCGATCAGAACCGCAGCGGCCAATGCCGACAGGACCACTGTGTCTCTGAATCGGGGCCGAATCGCCACCGCGAGTGCGAAGAGGCCGACCGCGGCCATCACGAACAGTTGGAGTGGCTCGAGCACCGGGAACTGACCCCAGATGCTGAAAGGTGAGTCCCGCCCGACCTGGTTGCCGATCGTCCGCTCGAAGATCACCAGAGGTCCCGAGTCGTAGAGGGCATCGGCGAAGATCACGAGCAGCCCCAGTGCGAACCCGACCAGGTAGGTCGACGACTCCCGCATGGAGAGTGGCGCGAGGAAACGCTTCAGCCGAACGGAGGTCGAGCTGCCTGCGGTCGGTGGATGCGGTATGGAACCGGGGCGAGGCCCGGACGTGAACAACGGAACCAACGCCAGCGGAGCGAACTTGGTCGCGGAGGCGAAGGCGACCAGCACTCCCCGGAGCGGCGCCGAGGTGACGCCGAGCAGGATCGCCACTACCGTCAGGGCTACCAGCGAGTCATTCGTGTTCGATTCGAGCGCGAAAGCCGTATACGGACATGCGGCCCAGGCGAAGACGAGGAGCGCGCCGAGTCGAGTACCGCTCGAACCCGATCCCAATCTGCGGCCGAGCAGGAACAGCGCAGCCATGGTTGCGAGATCGAAGAAGATCGCGGCGGCGTGAGCGGCTGGAAGGTCGTCCCATGAGCCGCTCCAGGGAAAGGCCAGTTCGAACGGAACGTACGCGAAGTACGAGAGCGGACCGTAGGTGTCTCCATTCGCGATGTTGATGGGGAAGTTCGCATAGAGCGTCCGCCCGCTCGAGATCAGATCACCCCCGATGACACCGGCGTAACCGACATCGATCACATTCGAATCCGCCATGTTGAACGCGATCCGCACCCCGATCAGGAAGAGCGCGGCGACCGCGAGCACTCCGGCGGGGATCGAGGGTTCGAGGCCGCCACGAGGGTCCCGACCGCCGCGACTGGTCCCGAGCCAGATCATCCTCGCCAGCAACCAGACGAGTACCGGGTAGACGAGTGGCACCGAGATGTCTATCCGCCCCAGGTTGAAGAAGTAGTGGGAGAGTCCGAGGCCAGCGGTCAGCGCGAGTAGGTCCAGATGGGCGACCCGGAACGGTCTGCGCCAATCGAACAGACCGCAGAAGAAGATGAGGCAGAGGGGGATCCACACCCACGGTGCGTTGAGCGTCCGCCCGAAGGCACCGGAATAACCGCGCGCCATGGTCCAGGCGACTTGACCACCAGTCCATTCCTCCCTCACCGTTGCGCCTACCGGATCGACGATCACCAGCGCCTCGACTCTCTCGCCGACGAAGAAGCGGACCTCCCAATCGGCTCCGTCCTCTTTACGCGAGGCGCTGACGGAAGCACGTGGGTGGTCCCGCAACGTCTCGCGGCCCACCGAGGAACTCTCTGCCGCGTCGAGTGCCTGGACCTCAGTTGTTTCCGCAGGAGGGTCGCTCCCCTGACGAGGAGGTCCTGCCAGGGAGGCTGGCGGCAGCAGGAACGTCGAGGCGACCAGCGCCAGCGCCAGCGCCAAACGACAGCGTCGGCCGGTCACCGGCCGTCGAAGGTCCAGAGTTTGTTGCCGATGAAGTTGACCGGGGTTGCTACCGCGACGGCGATTGCCTGAGCTCCGATCTCGGGCATGCCGAGCGCGATCATGCCTTGGAGGATCAGGAGGTTCACGCCGAGGGAGATCACGCTGACGGTCAGGAACCGAGCGGCTTGGAACCCGGCGTGGCCGGCAGATGCCCGGAAGGTCCAGTGCCTGTTCCAGAGGAAGTTGTTGGTGACCGCCACCACGAACGCGATCACTGCGGCCAGCGCGTGGTGCAGATCGGCCTTCTCCGTGGCGAGCCAGAAGACCAGCAGGTTGATCACATAGCCCGACGCGCCGACCACGGCAAACCGAACCAGCTGAGCCCAGTTCTCGGGCTTCCTGGTGCCGCGGCCGATCCGTCGCGCGGTATTGGCAGGGGTCATGAGCCCGTGCCGATCAAACTCGGAGATGGCGAGGCAAGTGGAACTCCGAAATGGCCCAGGATCACCGGGGCGATGTCACGAAGCGTCCACTGTGGGTACGTGGATACGTCCGTTGGACCGCAACCCACGAACAGGAGTGGCGAGAGCGAATCCTCACGTGCGAGCGCACCGTGGCTGCCGCCTCCGACGTGTGTGACCCCTCCCCAATCCACGAACTCATAGCCTGCCGCTGCGGACACCAGGATGTCGCCAGCGTGTGGCGAAATCAGTGCCGACCAGAGCCGTGAGAGGGCGTCCGGGTACTCATGACTGTCGAAACTCGTCCCGCTCGATTCCGCCTCGAGCGTCGAGCTGTCGCCCCTGACCGACCACGGGACACCACGGCGATCGGTGACCGGCCCACCCGGCGAGAACCTTAGTTCGAGGCCGTTGCGCTCGACCACCGCCTCGTGGGCGTGCTCGGGGAATCCGATGGCGTTCCTCACCACCGGGTCGCCGTTGGAATCCGCCAGCCACGCGATCAGATCGACCCCCTCGGTGTCGAGAATTCGTCCGCGCAAACGCTCATGGGTGCGGGAGTGGGTCGGATCTGCATGGAGGAGATAGATCGCCGCGGCGCGGGAGGTTGGACTCACGGCGATCTCGGCTGATTCGGGGTTCTCGGCGTTGGGTTGGAGCACCGCCCATTCGCCGGAGAGTCTCTCGATCAGCGGAAGAGAGTGATTCACCGGCACCTGTGCATGATCCGAGGTGAGGATTACCGCGTACCTCGCGAGGAAGGAGTCGAGGCCACCCGCCGCGTCGATCAAGCGCTGGAAACAGCGATCTGCGCGTGCGATCGACTGGATCTGACCGGACGGGCCCTGGCGGTGCGAATGGAAGTCGTTGTCCGGGAGGCTGAGGAGCAGGAAATCGAATGCGTCCGCAGCGATCAGCTCGGCCGAGGCACACGCTGCATACTCGTCCCGGTCGCCCGGGCGAGTCAGAGCCGATCCGCACTCGGTAGGCCGGCTCGTATAGAGGTCGCCATAGAAGAACTCGTCGGGACCCCAGACGGCATGTCTGAAGCTGATGGCTTCGGCCGCCCGACGGGCCAACCCCTCGAGGGAGAGCTCATGGCGTCGGGAGCCACGGTAGATCAGGAAGGGTGTAGTGGCGGTCTTGACTCCCGAAGCTCCGAGAGACTCGAACAGGGTCGGAGCCTCCCAACTGAGGTGATCGAGATTCATGTTGTAGACGAGGTCGTACATCGCTCTGAACAGACCGAAGATGCGGGTGGCCTCGAAGGACGAGCCGTATTCGATGTAACGCCGCTCCACCCGATGGAACCAGTTCATCCCCATCACCCAGTGACCACCGGGACCGAGACCAGTGAGGATCTCCGAAGAGGCAACAGGTGTCACCGAGGGGAAGCTCGAGACACAGTCCTCGACCAGTTCTCCGCGTTCCATCAGGGACCCGAACGCCGGTGCAGCACCGGCCGCGACCGCCTCCGAGAGGAGACCGGGATGCATCGCATCCACGACCGTCAAGATCCACTTCGGCGGGGAAGCCACTATCGGAGGATCCGGAGACCCTCGTGCTTCTCGGGCCTCGCTCGTCGTCGGCGGAAGTAGAGCAGGACTACTGCGAGAGCGACGACGATGGCCAGCGGTGGAGCGAGCCAGCTGGCGGCGGCGACCACGAGCGCCGAGATCACACCTGTGGCGATCAAGAACCCCGAGGCACGACCTCCTGACCCCTCACGCGACTGGAGGGACTCGCGCCGCGACGCGCAAGCGAATACATCACCGATCACTCCCGCGGTGAACATCCCGAACAAGCCGATCGGCAGCATCGGCCAGAACGTCACCTCCTCTGACCGCAACCAGAGACCCGCGACGGCAGTAGCGATCGATGCGGCGAACGGAAGGCGCAGGCGGACCGGGAGGACCGCACCGCAGAGGACCCCGACGGCGAGTCCGAATCCGAGTGCCTGGCAGATCGAGTTGAAGAGATCCACGGGTAGGGCTCAGGCTGACCGGGAGCCCGGTCGGCCTAGTCTTCGCCTCCGGCGAAATCCTCCGGAGACACGTTGTCGAGGAAGTCCTTGAACTTCTCGACCACCTCCTCGGTGTCCTCCACTTCGTGCTCGAACTCGATTGCCGACTCCTCGATCACCTCGTCAGCGGCATAGATTGGAGCGTCTATACGTACCGCGAGCGCGAGTGCGTCGGAGGGGCGGGAATCGATCTCCACCGTCTGCCCGTTGACCAGCAGGTTGATCTGGGCGAAGAAGGTGTTGTCCTTCAACTCCGTGACGGTCACCGATTCGCATTGGGCTCCTACCTGACCGACCAGATCCGCGAATAGATCGTGGGTCATGGGCCTGGGGGTCTCCTGCCCCTGGAGTTTCATCAGGATCGCAGCGGCCACGGGATGTCCGATCCAGATCGGCAGGAACTTATTGCCCTCCTCGGTCTTCAGCAAGACGATCGGCTGCTTGCCGACCATGTCGAAACTGACTCCGTAGATGCTCATTAGCTGCACGGTTTCACCTTGGTTTCGGACTCATTCCCACAGTGGGCGATCCTGGATTCGAACCAGGGACCTCGTCCTTATCAGAGACGCGCTCTAACCAACTGAGCTAATCGCCCTCGCTTCCGTGCTCATCTGACCATCCGGCCACTCGGAGCGCGAGAGCGCGCAGTTTACCGCTAGGCAGGGGGCTGCTGGAGTGGGCCGTAGGTATCGGGTCGTCTCGTCCCCAGGAAGGGGAAGAGTTCGAGCCAGTCACGCCGCTGATCGAGATCCAGATCGCATACCAGCACGGCGGGTTCATCCCGTGGAGACTTGGCCAGGACCCGTCCGTAGGGATCCGAGATGAACGAGGAGCCGTAGAACTCGATCTGCCCCTCACGGCCGATCCTGTTCACCGCGACCATGAATGTGCCGTTCGCGATGCCGTTCGCGGTGATGACCCTCTCCCAGAGCGGTTCGGTGTCGAAATCAGGGTGATCGGGTTCGGAACCGATTGCGGTTGGATAGACCAGCACCTCCGCGCCGGCCAGGGAGTAGGTTCGTGCCAACTCGGGGAACCACTGGTCCCAACAGGTAGGAAAACCGACTTTGGCTGCCTCGAGGGCGATCACCGGGTAGCCGGTGTCGCCCGGCCGGAAATACCGGTCCTCGTAGTAGCCAGCCGTGACCGGAATATGCAGCTTCCGGGTCCTCGCGATCAGTTCCCCAGCGGGAGAGAAGCAGACGGCCGTGTTGTATCCGCGTCTGTCCTCCCCTCCTCCGGAGGCTTCGTAGAGGGAAGCATGGACATAAGCACCCGTCTCTCGCGCCATGCGCTCGGCGAAGCGACAAGTGGGGCCGTCGGGAATCGCCTCGGCTCGCTCGAGGGCGGAATCCAATTCATCCTCCGTGATGGCGAAATAGGGGGAGAGCGTGAGCTCCTGCAGACAGATGAGCCGTGCTCCCTCATCGGCGGCCAGCCTGATCCCCTGCCCGAGCGCCTCCATGTGTTCCTCGGGATCGGGATTCCAGCGTTGCTGTACCGCGCCGACCCGAAACGGCTTCCGCTCCGAATCCCGAGTCCGTGCCGGAGAGGAGAGCGGTGATCCGACCGAGCTGACCAATCGGAGCTCAGCCACTATCGGCCTGACCTCGGACAACAGGCACCTGCTGGGTGATGCAGTGGATCCCGCCGCCCCCGAGTGCAAGGGTCGTGGAAGGTACACCTACGACCTCCCGATCCGGGAAGGCGCCCGCGATCACTGCCAACGCATCAGCCTCGCTCGGGTCTCCTCCGTCGGGTATGGGCACGATGACCCCGCCGTTGACCAGATAGAAGTTCGTGTAGGGAATCGCAACGGGCCGTCCCTCGTGCTCGACTCGCGGGAGGAACGGGAGCTCGATCGCCTCGATCGGGTTGCCGCGTGCGTCCGTTGCATCGGCCAGACGTCTCAGGTTTTCGCTCAGCAGTGGATGATTGGGATCATCCGCACCCGGAGCGGTCTGACAGATCACCTTCCCGGGCTCGACGAATGCACAGAGGTTGTCCACATGTCCGTCGGTGTCGCGATCCTCTACCAACCCATTACCGAGCCAGACCACTTCGGTGACTCCCAGCCAATCGCCGAGCGCGGCCTCTATCCCGTGCCTGTCGAGTTCAGGGTTGCGCTTCGGATGCAGGAGACACTGCTCGGTGGTTATCAGGGTTCCGAGACCGTCGACGGTGATCGAGCCGCCCTCGAGCACGATCGGAGAGCGGCGAGACTCGATCGCGAGGCGATCACAGATCTCGGCAGCAACCCGATCGTCAGCTTCCCAGGTCGGAAACTTCTCGCCCCAGGCGTTGAATCGGAAATCGACTCCCAGACGACATCCGTCATCGCCGTCCACGAAGATCGGTCCGGAGTCGCGCAACCACGCGTCGTCGAGATCCACCTCCACCACTTCGATCTCCTCAGAGCAACGAGCGCGAGCCTCACCGGAAAACGCCGGTGCGGCGAACATGGTCACCGGCTCGAAAGCAGCAATCGCGTTGGCAACCGCAGCGTAGTTGACGAACGCCTGCTCGAGCAACCCGAAGGACTCCCATCTGGCGCATGGCCAAGCCATCAGTGTCCGTTCATGAATCGACCCCTCTGCAGGCATCGTGAGCGATTCCGCGCGGGGGGTAACCGGTGACTCCATGCGCTGGAGGGTAATCGATGCGAACTCCCTCGAAACGAATTCCCGTAACCTCTTCTGAAATGGCTGTTGTATCGAAAGCCAAGACCTCGAAGTCCGGTGCTCCCAGTGGATCGGCACCCGGAGAGAAGGGTCTGAAGGCAAACGCGATTGGATTCGCATCGAATGTGACCATCGGGGTCGCTTCGACCGCTCCCGGCTATTCACTCGCGGCCAGTCTCGGATTCGTACTCGGCATTGCCGGGGTCGGGTTCGCCGCGCCGGCGGTGATGTTCGTCGCCTTCCTGCCAATGCTCTTCATCGCGGCCGCGTACTACTGGATGAACCGAGCCGATCCCGACTGTGGGACGACCTTCTCATGGGTCACGAAAGCGATGGGGCCCTATTTGGGATGGATGGGTGGCTGGGGAATCGCCTGTGCGGGGACAATCGTAATGGCGAACTTGGCGCAGATCGCGGGGCTCTATCTCTTCCTGCTGGTCGGTTGGGAATCTGCTGCGGCCTCGACGGCCGCGGTCACCGCAGTCGGAGTCGTCTTCATCATCTTGATGACTGCCATCTGCGTGATCGGGATAGAACTCTCCGCACGGACTCAGGTCGGCCTGCTCGGTGCCGAGATCCTCACCTTGGCACTGTTCGCGATCATCGCCTTGATCAAGGTCTACGCAGGTGACGGTGGACCCAACGCGGTAGAACCATCATTCGCCTGGTTCAATCCGTTCGAGGTCGACTCCTTCACAGCGCTGGTGAGCGGTGTCTTGATCGCTGTATTCATCTATTGGGGGTGGGACAGTACGGTCACCGTGAACGAGGAGTCCGAGGACTCCACGCACACACCAGGGCGGGCAGCGGTGGTCTCGACCCTGATCCTGCTCGGTATCTACCTGATCGTGTCGACCGCAGCCCAAGCCTTCAACGGACCCGCTGCTCTCGCTGATCAGGATGATGCGCTCAGCCAGGAAGCGAGCGACGTCTTCGGATCACCTCTGGACAAGATCGTGATCATCGCGGTATTGACCTCCGCGGCGGCATCCTGCCAGACCACGATCCTGCCCAATGCCCGAACTGCACTTGCCATGGCACGACAAGGAGCCTTCCCGAAGGCGCTCGGGAACGTCAGCACCCGCTATCTCACACCCCATACTGCGACCGTTCTGTTCGGCGTGCTCTCGGTCGTCTGGTACGTCGGGCTCACGATCATCTCCGAGAACATCCTCTACGACTCGATTGCAGCTCTCGGGCTGATGATCGCCTTCTACTACGCGCTAACCGGGTTCGCCTGTGTCGTCTACTACCGAAAGCAACTCACGCGAGACCTGAAGACCTTCCTGATCGTCGGAGTGGCACCGATGACCGGGGCTCTGGCTTTGACCGGTCTCTTCGTCAAATCGTGCGTAGATCTGTCCGATCCAGCCAACTCGACCGGAGGTCAAGCTTGGTTGGGTCTCGGACCCCCTCTGGTGATCGGGATCGGTTTCCTGTTGCTCGGGGTCATCGTGATGCTCGGTTGGCGAATCGGAAGGCCGGACTTCTTCGACAGAAGCAAGACCCAGGTCGCTGGCCCAGCGGTTTTCGAGCAACGGGCATCCGGAAAGGAGTCGAACTGAGATGGGGAAGATCGTTTGTGGCTACGACGGATCGAACTGTTCTCGCGCCGCGCTTGTAGAGGCGGCCTCACAGGCCAAGGCGTGCGGCGATGAGCTGATCGTGGTCTTCGGCTACGTCGTATCGAGACTTGGGGGAGAAGTAGCCGACTACGCTGCCGCTCTCAAGGAGCATGCAAGGGCAGTCGAAAAGCGTGCTGTTGACCAAGCCGGGGCGGAAGGGCTCGAAGTCGAAGTGAGATTGGTCGAGACCGAGCCCGTCGATGCGTTGATCAACATCGCGTCAGAGGTCGGAGCACGCGCGATCGTCGTCGGGGCGCATTCCGAATCGTCGCTGAAGGGAGCAATCGTAGGAGCAGTACCCCAAAAACTCCTCCAAGTCTCTTCGATCCCCGTGATCGCGGTGCCCGAATCCGGATCCTGAAGCCCTCCCTTATCGCTTACGAAGCCGCTTCACGAGCTTAGCCACTTCGGCCAGGTCATCGAAGTACAGCTCCGCGACGAAGCCGGACCCGGATCGCTTGATCTTCGCTTCGTGTCCTATCGATTCCTCGAGACCCTCTCCTGCCTGGAGTAACGCCGTGCGCTCCTCAGAGGAGATCCTGCCGCTCGAAACCTTCCTGCCTGCGCTCGGCTCCGCCGGTTTCGCACGACGCTCGGTTTCTCGTACCGACCAGCCCTCCTTCGCTGCCTTCTTGCCCAACTTCAAGCGAGTCGTCTGATCCGGAGACATCAGGAGAGCCCGCCCGTGACCTTCGCTCAGACTTCCGGTGGCCATCAATTCGAGGACCCCATCGGGGAGATCGAGCAGCCTGATCAAATTGGATATCCCAGCGCGAGACCGTCCAAGGCGCTTCGCCAGATCTTCTTTCGAGATCCCTAGATCGTCGACCAGGGCCGCGCAGGCCCTGGCCTCGTCGGCTGGATTCAGATCCTCTCTGACCATGTTCTCGATCAATGCTGCCTGCAGCCGCTCGTCTTCCGGCGACGAGCGGACCACGGCTGGAACGGTGGCGAGACCGGCCTTCTGCGAGGCCCTCCAGCGCCGTTCACCAGCCACGAGCTGAAAGCGACCATCGGGGGACGGCCTGACGATCAAAGGCTGGAGCAGTCCGGCGGAAGAGATCGAGTCCGCGAGGGCCGCCAGTGCATCGGAGTCGAAATTGGTTCTCGGCTGGTCGGGATTCGGCTCGATCGAACCGATCGGAACCTCCCTCAGCTCGGGGCCTCCCACTGAGGAGTCCGGGAGTATCGCGGCGAGGCCCTTGCCCATCCCCCGCTTTCGCTCAGCCAAGGGATGTCACCTCCTGAGCCAAGGCGGAGTAGGCCTTCGAGCCAGACGACTCCGGCGCGTGTCGGGTTACTGGATCTCCGAAACTCGGTGCCTCCGCGACTCGGATGCTTCGTGGGATCACGGTCTTGAACACCCGCGCCGGGAGATTCTCGCGGAGCTCGCGCTCCACGTCTTGAGAGAGTCGGGTTCGGTCGTCAGCCATCGTGATCAGGATGCCGGCCAGCTCGAGAGACGGGTTGAGTTCCCGCTGGACGAGTTTGAGGGTGTCGAGGAACCGGACCAGTCCCTCGAGTGCCAGATACTCGGCCTGCACCGGGACGATCACCCGATCCGCGGCCACGAGCGCATTCACCGCCACCGGGCCGAGGGAGGGTGGACAGTCCAACAAGGTGAAACCGAAACGCTCCCTGACCGGGCCGAGGGAGTCGCGAAGCCGGAGTTCAAAGGATTCGATTCTCGGGAGCTCGACACTGGCGCCCGCGAGATCCTCGTTGGCGGGAACCAGCCAGAGATTGTCGGGGCCGGCCGGTCTCGCAGCTTCGGCGACCGAAACCTCTCCCGCAAGACAGTCGTAGGAAGACGGTTCGAGATCGCGAGGATGGCCGAGCGCCACCGTGGCGTTGCACTGCGCATCCAAATCGACCACCAGAGTCTGGGCGCCGGTCGCTGCAACACAGGCGCCCATGTTCACGGTCGTGGTGGTTTTCCCCACGCCGCCCTTCTGGTTGGCGATGGCGTAGACGGTTCCCATCAGGTCACGGTCCCAGATGGGCCATACCGCTGATGCGAATCCCTTGAATTAGTTCGTGACCAAACCATTCGCCTTTGAACCTCTCTCATCAGATGGATCATTCGATACCCAACGGACGCTTCGACGCCATACCCGGCCGTCGGGGCAATCCCTCCGGCGTCGGGCCATTCTTGCGAAGAAGGTGGATGTGCCTGTCGCGGGAACCTGGATACGGCGAGACGGAACGGACCTCGACCGT
>JBJTBI010000047.1:0-2237 GCA_046091265.1 bacterium | reverse complement strand
CGAAGTAGTCCCTGAGCGCCGAGTCGGAAACACCTGCAGCAGTCGTGGTCTGGCCGCTGCCGAGCAGCTCCTCCGCTGCCTGGGTCGCCTCCTCGGTCGAGAGCTGTCTCTCGATCTCCGTCTCCTCCTCGCGGCCGGGGTCCTGCAGTTCAGTCCCGGGCGGCACCGCTTCATCGCTGGTGTTGTCTCCGGCGCTCGCAGCCCGCTCGGGCTTCGGATCGGCCTCCGGATCAGCCTCGTCGCTTCCCCTCTTGCCGAATCGCTCTCTGGGGGCTGGGTAGGTGGCCTCGACGGAGCCGAGATCCGCGTAGGTGTAACGGTTGCCGTAGGCGTCTTGCAGGACGATGTAGTTGCCGAGCTTCTTGCTCTTGCCGATCTCGCGGATCACCCCATCGTTGACTGCGACGACGGGAGCATCAACCCTCGAGTAGACGTTGATACCTCTGCGGGTCGGGGAACTGGAGACCACGTCGGCGGCATTGCCGGGCTCGACTCGGTTGGTCCTCGAGCGGCGGAGGGCATCGCGCTCCGAGATGTCGTCGGCGTAGCGCGAGTTGGCGGCTACCGGGAAGTGCGCACCCTCGGTCAGGCCGGTGAGTGACCCGATCAGGTCGTCGGGAAGCTTCGCGTACTGGTTGGCGTAGAGGATGACCTCGTCCACGTACCAGTCGGCGTGGTTGTAAGCGAAGATCGCTCCGCGGAGATCGTCCTCGGCTCCTGCTGCCTTCAGGTACCTGCCCGCCGCGCAAATCGCGTCGACCGGGTTGTAGGGGTCCTTCTTGCCGTCTTCGTTCGCATCGACTCCGTAGGCCTCCCAAGTCGAGGGCATGAACTGCATCCAGCCGGTGGCACCCGCCGAGGAGACGTTCAGGTTGGTTCCGAATCCGGTTTCGATCTTGTTGATCGACGCGAGGATCTGCCACGGCACTCCGTACTCGGTTCCGCAGGCCTGGTAGATCGGGAGCAGGAACGGCGGTATCTCGAACTGGTCGATCACGATGTTCGGGACACCGATCGGCGCCGCCCCGTACGGCGCGATGGTCAGGGTCGGATCGCGGCGGGAGGGCGCGCCATCGCTCCCTCGCGGCGCCCGACCCTCGATCTTGTCGAGCTCCGCCTTGGCGATTTCCTCGCCCTTGTCGGACTTCGGTCCCAGCTCATCGAAGATGCCTCCGCTCGGTCCGTTTGCGGGACCCTGAGAAGGCTTGCCGGCGTTCGGCTTGGCACCCGGCTTCTGGGGCTTGCGCTTGCCCTCGAGGTTGTCGAGCGCGTCCTTGCAGTCGGGGTCTTCGAGATCGAACAGATCGTCGCGGTCGTTGTCGATCAGGTCGGCGCACTGGGGCAGAGCTCCGGCCGGAGCCTCGACGGAAACACCCGTGTCGGTGAACTCGCCCGAACTGGCGGTACCCACCGCGACCACGGCGAACACGGCCCCGATGGCTGCGACCAGTTGGATTTTCCGACTCACCTTCACCGCTCGATCAGACCCTCTTCCCTGTTCTCGCATTGCGATTGATTCGTGTGATTCGCGTGCCCGCTCTCCTCACGAGACGCTTTCGAGGAGTATATGCCTGCGGGAGACTCGCAAGGCCGCCGGTCTTGCGGGTTAACCGCGCGTGAACGAAGCGGGATCACGAAGCGGGGTCGTTTCTTTCGGTCCCGGGCAGCGCATCGCGCTAAGGTCCCACGCAGATGGCTGCTGAACAAAGCGACAACCTGAAGGACAGGATCTCCTCGCGTGGGGAGGAGGCCTTGGGCGAGGTTGCTCAGGCCCTGCTCGAGAACCCGGTCTTCAGCCAGATCCTCCAGTCCGCATTCGGTGCCCGTGAGGCAGCCGGGCAGGTCACCGCCCAGGCAATGCGCAACGTCGGTTTCGCCACCCAGGCCGACCTCGAGCGACTCGAGCGCCGGGTGAGGGGGATCTCCGATCGGCTCGAAGCGGTCGAGGACCGGCTGGACGCCCTCGGCAAGTCGTCCGCCAAGGCCAAGTCAAGCGCCTCTGCGGCCAAGTCGAAGTCGGCGAAGCCCAAGTCGGCCAAGCCCAAGTCGGCCAAGCCCAAGTCTTCCTGACCGGGTCGAGTTAGCGACTTAGCCTCTACCTCAAGTCGAGGTTCAGGTCAGCGATTCGAGGGCCGTTCCGACTGCCCTTCCGATCCGGATCGATTTGGCCATCACCTGATCGTCGTCCAGCGTCGTCACTCCGTAGGCCGACTCGACCACCAGAGCGACACAGCCGA
>JBJTBI010000046.1:0-3734 GCA_046091265.1 bacterium | reverse complement strand
GAAGAGGCCCGAGAGGGTGTCCTTCACTCGCTCCACCATCCGGAACCTTCATGCCGACGGCGGACGGAAAGCGCGTCCTAAGGCCCAAGGCGCGTATCGTGCGTGGCCATGCCCGACGCCGCCGCCAAAACTGCCCCGATGGCCGATCTCCCGCGATGGGATCTGGAGCCGCTCGTATCGGGGGGCGGAGACGACGCGGCGAGAGGATTCCTCGCCGAGGCAGAAGCGGAGGCCGAGGAGTTCGCGAAGACCTACCGGGGCAAGGTCGAAGAGCTCGATGGCGAAGGGCTCGCCGAAGCGCTCGCTGTCCTCGGCGGGATCTCGGACCGCCTGGGGCGAGCGGGCTCGTACGCAGCGCTCGGATACTCGGTGGATTCGGGCAGTCACGAGCGAGGCGCCCTGCTGGCCGAGCTGCAGCAGCGCGGAGCGCAGATAGAGACCAACCTCCTCTTCTTCGAACTCGAGTGGGCGCAGGTCGGCGACGAGCGCGCCGCGGAGGTGCTCGCCTCCCCCGCGCTCGATCTCTATCGGCACTTCCTGGAGGTGGCGCGGATGCAAAAGCCCCACCTGATGACGGAACCAGAGGAGAAGATCGCAACCGAGCTGCGCGTGACCGGACGCTCGGCTGTCGCGCGGCTCTTCGGTGATCAGATCTCTGCTCTGAGGGTCGATCTGCCCGACCGGGACGAACCGGTGGAACTGGACGAAGCGTTGGCTGAGTTGCAGTCACCGGATCGCTCACGCCGTGAGGCGGCAGCCGGGAGCATCACCACGACCCTCGAGCCTGGTCTGAAGACTCGCGCCTACATCTTCAACACACTGCTCCAGGACAAGGCGACGATGGATCGCCTCCGCAGCTACCCCAGTTGGATCTCATCACGCAACCTCTCCAACGAGGCATCTGACGAGTCGGTGCAGGCCCTGGTCGAGGCGGTGACGAACCGCTACGAGATCGCCCGTCGCTGGTATCGACTCAAGGCCAAACTGCTCGGCGTGGACCAGCTCGCCTGGTACGACCGCGCTGCCCCGGTGGGCGGAAGTGAGCGCGAGGTCCCCTACGAGGAGGCCAAGTCGACGGTGCTCGACTGTTACCGCGGCTTCTCGCCCGAGATGGCCGACACAGCGGCCGCTTTCTTCGATGGCAACTATGTGGATGTGCCCCCGGCTGCTGGCAAGCGCGGAGGGGCGTTTTGTTCCTACACGGTCCCATCGGCCCACCCCTACGTGATGCTCAACTACACCGCCAAGCCCAACGACGTGCTCACCCTCGCCCACGAGCTCGGTCACGGTGTACACGCTTCGCTTGCGAGACCTCGAGGGATCTTCGAGTTCACCACCCCGCTCACCGTGGCCGAGACCGCCTCGACCTTCGGTGAGTCGATCGTGCTCGACCGGCTGCTCGACGATGCGGCCAGAGAGGAGAAACTCTCGCTGCTTGCCGAGACGATCGACGGATACGTCGCAACCACCTTCAGACAGATCGCGATGAACCGGTTCGAAGACCGGGTTCATACGGCCCGCCGGGAGGAAGGCGAGATCTCGACCGACCGATTCGCCTCGGACTGGCTGGCCACCCAGACCGATCTGCTGGGAGATTCGGTCTCACTCGACGAGGCCTACGGAATCTGGTGGTCGTACATCCCCCACTTCATCGACTCACCCGGCTACGTGTACGCCTACGCCTACGGCAACCTGCTGGCGCTCTCGGTCTACCGGCGCTACCGCGAAGAAGGCCCTGACTTCGTGCCCGCCTACCTCGACTTGAACAAGGCTGGGGGGTCTCGCTCGCCCGAGGGACTCGGTGAGATCGTCGGGGTCGACCTGCGCGACCCTGAGTTCTGGAACAAGGGCCTCGACCTGATCGAAGAGCGCCTCGACGAAGCCGAGCGCGAAGCCGAAGTGCAGGGCTGATGGGCCTCAGGGGGAAACTCGCACTCAGTCTGGTCGAGCGGAGTCTGCCCGCGCGGATGTCGGCGGATGCGATGGAGGGACTACCCGACGGGCTGCACGTGTTCATGGTGGGAACTGGCGCGCCGCTGCCCGATCCGGGGCGCAGCCAGCCGAGCGTCGGGGTGGTCGCCGGAGGGCGGCTATTCCTGGTAGATGCCGGCGAGGGCACCGCGAGTGCGCTCAACGCCTGCCAGCTCGACCCGGGCCGGATCGAGTGCGTGATCCTGACCCACTTCCACTCCGATCACATCGGAGGGCTGCCGGCGGTGGCTATCCAGAGGTGGGTATCGGACAGGCGCTCCGACAGGCTCAGGGTGCTCGGCCCGAAGGGGGTGAAGCGGGTGGCAAAGGGTCTCAACCGCGCCTACTCACTCGACAGTCAGTACCGGGCCGCCCATCACGGTGAGGAGGTCGCTCCGCTCGAGCTCGGAGGCCTGGTGCCAGAGCGCTTCGACGCCGGCAGCAAGCTGGAATCCGAGGTGATCATCGACGATGGCGGTGTGAAGGTCACCGCCTTCACCGTGGACCACACCCCGGTCGACCCGGCGCTAGGGATCAGGTTCGACTACCAGGGCCGCAGCGTCGTTAGCTCGGGAGATACGACCTACACCGAGTCGCTGGTGAAGGCGGCAGAGGGCGCGGATCTGCTGATCTGCGATGCGCTCTCACCCGAGTTGGTGGGGCTGTTGGAGAAGACCTCGAGAGAGATCGGCAGACCGCGGCGGGCGAAGATCTTCTCCGACATCCCGTCCTACCACTCAAGCCCCCAGCAGGCCGCCCGAATGGCCTCCGAGGCAGGCGTGAAGAACCTCGCCCTCACCCACATCATCCCGCCGCTTCCCTTGAAGGCGCTGGAAGGGCCGTTCCTCGGCAACTCCCGCGAGATCTTCTCCGGACCGCTGTGGCTGGCCGAGGACGGAGATCTCTACACCTTGCTGCCGGGTGGAAGCAAGGTGGAGCGGAGCCGGGTTCCGCGACCTCGCTGACGGCCGTTTACGTTGCGCGCAGGTGGGCGCCCGCTTTCAGGCAGGTGGAGACGGTGGGAATCGAACCCACGTCCGCGGTAACGAAACGATTGGCATCTACAGGCTTAGCCGGTGCTTGTTTCTCGTCCGGGGGAGTCCGCACCGACGGGCACGGTCCCGGACAAAGCCCCTAAATGTGTCCCCGGATGGGCGGGGCAGTCCGCCCGGGTAAGCCCGTTTCTGAAGCCGGGCCCCCTCCCGACGGGCGCAGGAGGGCCGACTCTCACTGCTTAGCTTCTAACTAAGCGGCGAGGGCGAACTCATGGTCCGCACGTATTGGTTTTTGCTGGGGTTTAACGAGGCCTCCAGCAACCTCGACCTGCAACCAGTCGCACGATGACCACGTCGAAGCCTGTCGTCCCCATGCACTGTGCACTGATCAGAGTAAAGGAGCCAGAGCGTGGGCGGGCAAATCGGCTGCCAGCGAGGTTCGTTCAGGGAGCGAGCAGCTGCCCAATCGCAAGGTAAGCGTCTTCGACCAGCTCCTTGTCGAAGCCCTGCGCCTCGTTGGCATCGATACCTGGAACCGTCTTCATTGCCGCGATTGCCGAATTGATGCGCGGGGTCGAATTCGATGCCTCCAATTTGAGCGAGACGACCGACGCCTGGTTGGTCACGGGATCCAGCCAATCCAAGTCGAATCCGTTCATCCCCCAATCGTCGAGTACGGCGCAGGCTTTGATCTTCGGCATCGAGCGGAACATGGACACACGATCGGCCTTTGCCCTGAGCCCCCTGATGATGCGATTGCCAGTTATG
>JBJTBI010000045.1:0-5678 GCA_046091265.1 bacterium | reverse complement strand
GACCAGGGCGGCCTCGTCATCGGAGCGACGACAGAGCACGCGCGGCCCCTTGAGGCGGCCCGAGGAGTCGATCTCGGCGGTCGCCTGAGCGATCGTCTTGTCCTCCTCCTGCGTGGCATCGAGGTGGACGATCTCCTTGGTGACGACGCCGTCCTTCACCACCCTGTAGGGAGTGGTTACGAATCCGTACTCGTTCACCTCCGCATAGGAAGAGAGAGAGCCGATCAGACCGATGTTCGGACCCTCGGGGGTCTCGATCGGGCACATGCGCCCGTAGTGGGTTGCGTGGACGTCGCGGACCTCGATGGGTGCGCGCTCACGGGTGAGACCGCCGGCGCCGAGTGCAGAGAGACGGCGACGGTGGGTCAGTCCTGCAAGGGAGTTGGTCTGGTCCATGAACTGGGAGAGCTGTGAGGAGCCGAAGAACTCCTTCAGCGCTGCCACGACCGGACGGATGTTGATGATCGTCTGCGGGGTGATCGCATCGGAGTCCTCGGTGGTGAGGCGCTCGCGATCCACGCGCTCCATGCGGTAGAGACCGATCCGGAAGGCCTCGTTTATCAACTCTCCGACGGTGCGAAGTCGGCGGTTTCCGAAGTTCTCGTACTCGTCGAGACGGTCCTGGACCCGGTCGCGCGGATAGCTGGCAGCCTCGGCGGCGTAGTCCTTGATCGGGTTCTCCTCGTCGATCTCCTCGGGCACACCCATCTCCTTCGGGATCTCGACCAGCTCCCTGACCAGGGCGATGATGTCCTCGTGGGTGAGGGTACGGGTGTCGAGGTCGACGTCGAGGCCGAGTCGGGCGTTCAACTTGTAGCGACCCACCTTGGTCAGGTCGTAACGCTTGGGGTCGAAGAACAACTGCTCGAGCAGATTGCGCGCGGCATCGATCGAGGGCGGCTCGCCGGGTCGCTGCTTCTTGAACAGCTCGATCAGTGCGCCCTCCTCATCCTTGGTGGCGTCGCTGTCGGCGGCGATGGTCTGCCTTATGTAGACCGAGTTGTCGAACATCTCCAGGAGCTGCTCATCGGTGACGTAGCCCATGGCGCGGAGCAAGACCGTGATCGGCAGCTTGCGCTTGCGGTCGATCCGAACGAAGACACGGCCCTTCTTGTCGATCTCGAGCTCGAGCCAGGATCCGCGGTTGGGCATCAGCGTCGCGATCAGGACCTGCTTCTCGCGATCCTTCGGCTCCATCACGTAGGCGCGTGGAGAACGGACCAGCTGGGTCACCACGACTCGCTCGGTGCCGTTGATCACGAAGGTGCCGCGATCGGTCATCCACGGGAAGTCGCCCATGAAGACGGACTGCTCTCGGATCTCACCGGTTTCGCGGTTCTGGAAGGCGACCTTGATGTTGAGCGGGCGCGCGAAGGTGAGATCCTTGTCGCGACACTCCTCCAGGGTGTTCTGCGGCTCGTCGAAGCTGATCTCGCCGAAGACGAGAGCGAGGTTGCCGGTGTAATCCTCGACCGGCGAGACGTCGTCGATGGTCCGGCGGAGCAGACCCTTCTTGGGATCGACGAGATCCTCGAAGGATTGGCGCTGGATATCTATCAGGTGCGGAACGTCAAGCGGTGTCTCAAGTCGTGCAAAGGTTCGGCGGGGTGCCGGGGAAGAGTTGGATGGGGCCAACTTGGCGACTCCTCAGGTAGAAGGCGGACTCGGATGTCGCGCGCTTGAAGCAGGCGAATGGCTCACCGGCGCACGACCGGAAAATATAACAGACTCACGCCTGCGCGCGCAAGTCAGGCGCGCAAACGCAAGCCTTTTTTCCCGTTACTTGATCTCGGCGGTGCCGCCGGCCTCTTCGACCTCGGCCTTGATCTTGTCGGCTTCCTCGCGCTCGATCCCCTCCTTGATGGGGTTCGGAGCCTCGTCGACCAGGGCCTTGGCCTCCTTGAGACCGAGTCCGGTGGCCGCGCGAACGACCTTGATCACGCCGATCTTCTTGTCGCCGGCACCGGTCAGGACCACGTCGACCGTGGCACCTTCGTCTCCGCCGCCGTCACCGGCATCGCCTCCGCCGCCACCCGCTGCGGGCGCTGCGGCAGCAACTGCTGTTGCGGAAACCCCGAACTCCTCCTCGAGCGCCTTGATCCGCTCGGAGAGCTCGAGTACGGAGATCCCCTTCAGTTCATCGATCCACTCTTCTGTGGTTGGCATTACTCGCTGTCCTCCTTCTCTTCCTGACCTTCGTCAGAAGCTTGTTTGTCTGAATCCTCCTCCGCTGCCGACTCTTCCTCCTGGGCCGGAGCCTCTTCTGACGGCTCCTCTGCAGGCTCGTCGTCTTCAGCAGGCTTCTCTTCCTCGGCCTCTGCGGGCTTCTCCTCTTCGGTCAGCGCTTCCTCGGTTGCTTCAGCAGTCTCCTGGGCCGGCTTCTCTTCCTCGGCCGGCTTCTCCTCCTCGGCCGGGGCCTCGGGCTCGGCGGTACCGCCGACCAACTCTTGGTCGCGCATCTGGCCGAGCTGGCTTGCAAGACCCTGGATCATCGAACCGAGTCCGCGCACCAGTCCGGTCAGCGGGCTGGCGACGATGCCGGCCAGCTGGGCGTTGAGCGCATCGCGGCCGGGCAGCTTAGATATCGTCTTGAACTGGTCGACGTCCAGCGGCTCGCCGTCCATCAGGCCGCCCTTGTACTCGAGCAGCTCCCACTCGCCGCCGAGCGTCGAGAGCGTCTTGGCTGCGGCCGCTACATCGCCCTCCACGAAGGCGAGCGCGGTCGGGCCGACCAGATACTCCTTGATCCCCTCCACCCCGGCCTGATCTGCGGCGCGCTGGGTGACGCGGTTCTTGACGACCTTGAATGTGGTTCCGGACTCACGCAGACCGGAGCGCAGCTCGGATGCCTGCGGGACGCTGATTCCCCGGTAGTCGATCGCGAGCACGGCCTGAGCTGCGCCGAGCTTCTCGGCCAACTCCGCTACCGCTGCTTCTTTCTGTGCTCTGTCCATCGAAGTCTCTTTCTCTTGCGATCCTGCTTCTGGTTGGTGGCCTGAAACGAAAAGAACCCGCTCACAGGCGGGTTCGATCTCGACTTGGCGCACCCACGAAATCGCGCCGAAAAAGCTCTCGTTATCGATCCACCTGCATCGGACTTCCGGGCCTCACGCTGCTCGCCCCGCCGATGGTCTTGGGCAGGCGACGAAAGGTAGCGAAGATTCGGTTCGCGCGTGAATCAGGCGGCTCAGGCTTCGACGGGCTCGGCATCAGCCGGGGCATCGGCCGAATCCGTTTCCTCGGCCGAGTCCTCACCCAGGATGTCGGCTGCGCGTACCAGCGAAGTATCCACGTGCACACCCGGTCCCATGGTGGAGGTGAGGGTTATAGAGACGAAGTACTTGCCCTTGGCGGCCGAGGGCTTGGCACGATTGATCTCGTCGATCACGGCGGCGTAGTTGTCGAGCAAAGCCTGCTCGGTGAAGCTCGCCTTCCCGATCGCCAGGTGCACTATCGACTGGCGATCGGTGCGGTATTCGACCTTTCCTGCCTTGGCCTCGCCGACGGCCTTCTCCACCTCGTCGGTAACGGTGCCGACCTTGGGGTTGGGCATCTTGCCCTGGGGTCCCAAGACCTTTCCGAGCTTGCCCACGTGAGGCATCATCGCGGGGGTCGAGATCACCACATCGAACTCGGTCCAGCCTTCTTCGACCTTGGCCGCGAGATCCGCTCCGCCGACATGATCGGCACCAGCGGCCTCGGCATCGCGAGCCTGATCTCCTTCTGCGAAGACGAGCACCGATATGTCCTTGCCGAGTCCCGAGGGTAGGGCGAGGGTCCCGCGCAGCTGCTCCTCGGCGTGGCGGACGTTCACCCCGAGCAACACGTGCAACTCGATCGTCTCATCGAACTTGGCCTTGGCGCCTTCCTTGACCAGGCGAACAGCCTCCTTCGGCGGATAGGTCTTGTCGCGGTCGATCTGATCGACCGCTTCGCGGTAGCGCTTGCTGCGGCCAGCCATCAGGACTCGAGTCCTTCCACCGTCACGCCCATCGAGCGGGCGGTACCGGCGATGATCTTGGTCGCGGCGTCGAGATCGTTGGCGTTCAGGTCGGGCATCTTCTTCTCGGCGATCTGACGGGCCTGGTCGACGGTGATCGAGCCGACCTTGTTGGTGTGGGGCTCGCCGCTGCCCTTCTGCAGCCCGGCGGCTTCCTTGATCAAGAAGGCAGCCGGCGGGGTCTTGGTGATGAACTCGAATGAGCGATCCTCGAAGACGGTGATCTCGACCGGGATGATCGTGCCGGAGTCCTGCTGGGTCTGGGCGTGGAAGGCCTTGCAGAACTCCATGATGTTGACGCCGTGCTGTCCCAGCGCGGGTCCCACCGGCGGCGCCGGGTTTGCAGCCCCTGCGGGGATCTGCAGCTTGATCAGTGTCATTACTTTCTTGGGTGCCATGGGTTCTGGTGATCCTCTCTCAGGTGAGGTTAGATCTTCTTGACTTGGTCGTAGTTCACCTCGACCGGGGTCTCCCTACCGAAGATCGAAACCAGCACCTTGAGCTTCTGCGAATCATCGTTGATCTCGGCGATCTCACCCGAGAAGTCAGCCAACGGGCCGGAGATGACCTTGACCGACTCGCCGATGGCGAACTGGGCCTGGGTGCGCGGACGCTCGGCCGTCTCACGGTTGAGCATCCGATCCACCTCCGCCTTCGGCAGCGGCACAGGGTCGGTGCGCGAACCGACGAAGCCGGTGACGCCCGGCGTGTTCTTGACTACTCCCCAAGACTCGTCGGTCATCTGCATCTGGACCAGGACGTAGCCAGGCATGGTGCGCTTCTCCACCTGTACATGCTGGCCATCCTTGACCTCGGTGATCTGCTCTGTCGGTACCACCACGTCGCGGACGTTGCTGCCCTGATTCATCGAGTGGATGCGGTGCTCGAGGTTCTGCTTGACCTTGTTTTCGTGGCCTGAGTAGGTGTTGATTACGTACCAGTGGAACATCTGTCGGTGTGTCTCTTTCTCTTGGTTGCGGTTGGTTGCGCCGGTTAGAGGATCAGGTTGACGAGGCGACTGAAGACCGTGTCGAGGACGCCCAGATATGCGGCGCAGGCAGCGACGAAGAGGATCGTCACCGCGGAGGCCTGGATCAGGGTGTCACGGTCAGGCCACTGGCCGCGCTTCAACTCTGCCCAGCAGGATGCGAGGAAGGCGACCACTCGGCCGCGCTGCTTGGGCTCGGCCTTGGTCTCGGGGAGGGGCTTCGCCTTGCGGCCACCCTTCTTCTCCTTATCCGTCTTGGGTGACTCCTTCATCTCGGTCGCAGCTGCGGCAGCCTCGCGCTCCTTCGCCTCGCGGCGCTTGCGCTGACGGCGGGTCTCCTTGCCGGGCTTGGGCGTAGCGACGGGCTCGGCGGATGGAGGTGGTCCGGGCTCTACTCCTCCGGTAACACCAGGAACGGCAGGTGCCGTAGATGAGCCGATCGGGTTCTCCGTGGCAGCGGTTTCGCCTGAGGGAACGTCTTCCTCCGGTGCCTTGGTGTGCTCGCCGTAGTCGGCGACGTTCGCGCCGGTCTCGATCACGGCTTCCACTTCGGCGACGTCGCCGGACACGGGGACCTGAGTGTCGTGCTTGGCGCGAGATTCGGCAGCGGCAGCGCTAGAGCCAGCAGCGTCCTTGGCGCCTGCCTGCTCCTGCTTGCCGGCAGCCTGCTCCTGCTCGCGGCGCTTGCGC
>JBJTBI010000044.1:0-18625 GCA_046091265.1 bacterium | reverse complement strand
ATCCGCGGGGTGCTTCGCGCGGTTGTGGGCAGCAAGAGCAACCACGTGGCAAATCTCATCTCGCGCACCATTGATTCGTGGGACACCACCACCCTGGTTTCGAAGCTTGAGGAGCAGGTGGGGCACGACCTTCAGTACATCCGCATTAACGGCACCATCGTCGGCGGCCTTATCGGGGTGGTTCTCTACCTCGTTGGGGGAGGTTGGTAGAGAAGGGAATTGTTTGTTCCTCTAAGGACCTATGCGGGGGCACCCAGTCAGTTGAGGGATGTGCCAAAAAAAGAGGTAGCCTCCACCCCAGGTGTCGGGCAAACTTGGGGACATGGGCGTTAGTAGGGGTTGTAGCTCCCAAAGCTACCGAGATTCTTCCAAAGAGCGCGGCGCAAACCTCGCCGAGTACCTAGTGATCCTGATCTGCATCGTCGTTCTGAGTATCGTGGCTGTGCAGGCCTTGGGGCCTCTGAATACGCCGGGACTCAATCGCGCAAGCTCCGGCATTAGTGGCCAGGGAACAGACACCGCTGGAGGTGGCGACGCCGGCTCGGGCACAGCCGACCAGCCGCTCTCCGCAGTAACGCAATAGCTCTCCATGACGAGTGGCAGAGGTCCGAAGCGGAGTTAACGCAGCTGCCTTTTGGCGTGGACTCCCGAAGGCAAGCCAAAACGAGTAGTGGATCAAAACAAAAGCCCTCCCAGCGCTGCTGGTAAGGGCTCTTGTCGCTTACTATAACGAGTTTTGGCCGAGGCTACTTACGCGCGCCGTACAGCTTCGCCACTACATCCCAGTTCACCACGTTCCACCAAGCATCGAGGTAATCAGCCCGGCGGTTCTGGTAGTTCAGGTAGTACGCGTGCTCCCAGACGTCGCAACCGATGATCGGAGTGTGACCGAGGGAGATGGGTGAATCCTGGTTGGCGGTCGAGGTCACCGCGAGACCGGAGCCGTCATGGACCAGCCATGCCCAGCCCGAACCGAAGCGGTTGATCCCAGCGTTCTTGAACTCCTCCTTGAACGAATCGAATGAGCCGAACGACTCGCCGATCGCCGCTGCGAGATCTCCCTCGGGAGCGCCCCCTGCGTCCGGCGCCATGATCTCCCAGAAGAAGGTGTGGTTGGCGTGACCGCCCGCGTTGTTGGACACGGGACCCTTGATGTCGTCCGGCAGATCACCGAGCTTCGTCAGCAACTCGTCGACCGGGGTATCGGCCCACTCGGTGCCCTCCAGAGCGGCGTTGGCCTTATCGATGTAGGCCTGATGATGCTTGTCGTGGTGGATCGTCATCGTCTGCTGGTCGATGTGAGGCTCCAGCGCGTCGTATGCGTAGGGAAGGTCCGGCAGGGAATAGGGCATGGGTTTCGACTCCTTGGATTCGGGTTTTGCCTGGACTCCGAAATCTAGCGCCCCTGAGGACTCCGACCCGTCTTGCCGGGCTCCGCAAGGGCGATAATGAGCGAATGAGCAAGACAGACCACCCCCATCACTCTCCGGTAAAGGCGACGCGCCTCGAATTGATCCTGCTTGCAGCCGGCCTGATCGTGGTCGCGGCCTGTGTGCTGCTGATCGATCCTCTTCGCGAAGCCTTCCAACACGCGATCAAAGGGGACACCGATGCCGTCAAGAGCGATCTCGACCGCCTCGGCGTCTGGGGGGTGGTGATCGTCTTCGCGCTGGCTCAGATCCATGCGGTGGTCTGGTTCCCGAGCGAGATCCTCGACGCGGCGGCGGGATTCGTATACGGCTTCTGGGGCGCGCTGGCGATGCTGATGGTCTTCTGGACCATCTCGGCTCTGATCGCGTACTGGATCGGACACTCGGCTGCACGGCCGCTCCTGTACAAACTGGCCGGCGAGGAGCGCTTCCGGAAGGCGGAGGCTCTCGTGCACAAAGGAGGGGCGCTGTTCCTGCTCAGCGCCCGACTCGTCCCGATAATCCCGTTCAGTCTCCTCAGCATCGTCGCCGGCGCGGCGAAGATGCCTGTCTGGACGTTCACTTGGACGACGGCCATCGGCTACATCCCGCTGACCGCGTACTTCGTCTATCTGGGGAGTCAGATCGAGGGTTTCTCGCTGAGCGATCCGATCATCTGGATCGGAGCCGTCGGGTTCGTGCTCGCCGTCCTCTCGGTCAGACGCGTGCTCCGACAGACCTCACCCGAGAGCAGCTGACAGGCAGCAAGCCCGAGAGGGACCTCTAGCATCGGGAGGGTGGCAGGGACTCCTGCAATCAGGCTCGAAGGTCTGACCAAGCGGTTCCGCGGCGGTGTGACCGCCCTCGACGAGGTCGACCTGACGGTCCCGGCCGGGTCGATCTTCGGATTCATCGGACCGAACGGAGCTGGCAAGACGACTGCGATCAGGCTGATGCTGGATCTGCTGCGGCCCACCTCCGGTCGGGTGGAACTGCTCGGAGAGGATCCACGCACCGCTGGCTCAGGCTTGCGCTCGGAGTAGGCGCCGCTTTCGCGATCGCCGGCTTCCTCTACACACTGCTCTCGCCCATCGCCAAGACACTCGAGAGCCTGCAGTTCCTCTCCCCTTGCAGGCAGGCGATCGGTTACGCGCCCCTGATCAACGGTATGAGGTGGGATCAGTTCGCGATCCTGATCGGCGAGTGCCTGGTCCTCATCGCGCTCTCGGTCTGGGCCTATTGCCGTCGTGATCTGCGCTAGGGCGACGCAGATCCTCCCCGGCCCCCTATCCTTCGCTTTCTCGGGGCGTGGCGCAGCCTGGTAGCGCGCACCGTTCGGGACGGTGAGGTCCCGGGTTCAAATCCCGGCGCCCCGACTTACGCATCTGAACCCACCGCTCGCGCGTCTAGGAGACAGCGACTATCGCGCGCTCTATCTCCGAGAGTGACGGCCCTTGGATCAGTGTTCTGGACCCCCTGGGACCGTCAACGACCACAGCCGGACCGGCCGGTAGGCGCCGGTCCTCGGCAAAGGTCACGTCTTCGATCACCTGCTGCTCGGTGGCCGTGCGCTTGCGGGCAGCGTTCCAGGCATCCAGCTCGAAAGCGACCGCAGAGGCACGAGCGATCCGGGTAAGGAACTCCTCGGTGACTCCCGTATTGATCGCCTCACGCTGATTGACGAAGAAGGTCTCGATGTACTGCCACTGGCGACCCTGATCTCCGGCGGCGGTAGCGGCGATAGCCGCAGCCGTGACGGTCCGCTGACTCTGGGAGAAGTGCCGGAAGACGAGTTTCGCTTCGCCAGTCCTCACCTCACGTTCGATCAGAGGAGGGACCACCTCGCCTTGCCAGGTTCTGCATGGCTTGCACTGAAGGTCATTGAATATCTCCAGCGTCACCGGTGCGGAGTCCTGACCGAGGCGGTTACCGAGTTGGGGCAGCCCTGCGACCAGTCTCTGGACCTCGCCAACTCCCGTGATCACTATCGGATCTTCCTCTGGTTCCCTGAGGGCGATGCCGACGATCGAAACGATCAAGATCCCCAAGCACAGGGTGAGTACGGCGATCCCGAGTGGTCGTGGTCGCCGTCGCGCTGACTCTGGACTCTCTGCCATGTCGAAGATGGTAGTTATGAGGGCATATGGCCGACCGTGACGAGATCACCCTGTTCTGTGACGACCTGCTGGAGCCAGGGAGGTTCGAGTCGATCGAGTACGGACCGAACGGGCTCCAGGTACCCGGAAGCGATGGAGTATCCAGGATCGCCTCATGTGTTTCGGCGAATCTCGCATCGATCGAAGCCGCGGTGGAGGCCGGAGCAGACCTGATTCTGGCCCATCACGGGATCTTCTGGAAGTTCCAGTCGCGTGCGCTCAGCGAGCAGACGACTGAACGGATCCGGCGTCTGCTCGACGCCCGGGTGAGCCTGCTCGCCTACCACCTCCCGCTGGATGCGCACGCCACCGTAGGCAACAACTCCCTCCTCTGCCGTGAGCTCGGCTTCGATCTCGGAGAGGCGTTCGGATTCGATGGAGGGATCGCGATCGGGTGGAGCGGCACCTGCAGTCAGCCGATATCGACCGATGAACTCTCGAAGCGGATCGAGGACCTGCTCGGACGCGCTCCGCTACTGCAGGGTCGGGAGGAGGGAGCGGTGTCGGAGGTGGGCTTCGTGAGCGGCGGTGGATCGTCGTACATCTACGAGGCGATCGAACGGGGTTTCGGCGCGATGATCACGGGTGAGCCATCCGAATACGCGATGGCGACGGCCCTGGAAGGCGACCTCTCCTTCTATGCCGCCGGGCACTACGCGACGGAAACTCTCGGGGTTCGAGCCCTCGGCGATCTGATCTCCGAACGCTTCGGAGTCGAGCACCTCTTCATCGACGTTCCAAACCCTGTTTGACAGAGGGCCGAACCTCGATAAAGCCGCTATTTGCAACTTTCTTCGGAAGAGCGTCCGTGCCAAATTAGTGTCAGGTGGTACAAGGGTGACAGGCGATCAAAGGAGGAGTTATGTCCATCCACCTGACACCATCCGAGCTCGCAGAAGAGATGGAGATGCCCCGCAGGGAGGTGATCGCGCGGTGCAGGGAGATGAACGTCCCGATCCTGCACGGGCGGATCGATCGCACTCTGTTCGAGGCATCTCTGCGTGCGAGTCGAGGGCAGTCGCGACCTCCCGAGTACAGGCTGCACCTGAGACGAACCGCCTGACCGCAGGCTGAACCCGGAGAGCCGAACACACACTCCTGGTTTAGAATCTCTCAGGTCCGGAGCGGCAGCCAGCCGCGCCAAGACCAGGAGGAGAGGCGAATGGCAAGAGCGATGACTGACTCCGACATCTCGGCTGCAGAGGCGTCAACCGGCAGCAAGACGATCGCCGAACTCCTGCCCCTGGCAGCACGCAAACACGGTCCGAAGCAAGCGGTTCTCTACAACGACGGTTCCGCATGGGTGGGAAAGACCTTCTCCGAGGTGGGAGAGACGGTCAGGGATCTGTCGCTCGGGCTGGTCGCTCTGGGAATCGAGAAAGGCGACAAGGTCGCGATACTCGCCAACACCCGGGTCGAGTGGACCTACTTCGACTTCGCGGTGCTGAGCGCCGGTGCGACCGTCGTGCCGATCTACCAGTCGAATAGCCCGGAAGAGTGTCACTACATCCTCGAGAACTCCGATTCGCGAGCCGTGGTCGTAGAGGATTCCGACCAGTTGGCCAAGGTCCTCGAGGTGAAGGACCAGTGCCCGAAGCTCGAGTTCATCATCATCATGACCGGCGACGGGGATTCGAATGTGCTCTCGATGACGGACCTTGCGGCCAAGGGGCGCGACGCCGGACTAGGGGAATCCGACTGGGAGGCTCGCTGGTCGGCCGTCACGACCGACGACATCTGCACCTTCATCTACACCTCTGGAACCACAGGGCCACCCAAGGGTTGTGTGATCTCTCACGGCAACTATCGATCGATGCTGGGGATGATCCACTCGGTCAACACACTCGGAACCGACGAGCTGACCTACCTCTACCTGCCACTGGCGCACAGCTTCGCGCTGCTGATCCAGCTCGGCAGCTTCGACCTCGGCGCCACGCTCGCGTACTGGCAGTGCGACGCGATGAAGATCCTCCCCGATCTCTCCGAGGTCAAGCCCACCTACTTCCCTTCCGTCCCGCGCGTCTTCGAGAAGATCTACAGCGCCGCAACGAGCGACGTCGCGAAAGCGGGAGGAGCCAAAGAGAAGATCTTCAACTGGGCCGTCTCGGTGGGTGAGAAGGTGAGGGCGAAAGAACACGCCGGACAGTCGGTATCCCCGCTGCTCAAGCTCAAACACGGTTTGGCCGACAAACTCGTGCTCTCCAAGATCCGTGGCCTGTTCGGCGGGAACCTGAAACTCGCAGTCAGTGGCGCCGCACCGATCAACCCCGACATCCTCAGGTTCTTCGATGCTGCGGGCGTCCTGGTGCTCGAAGGGTGGGGAATGACCGAGACCTCCACCGCCGCGACCGTGGCCACACCGGACGCGTTCAAGTTCGGGACCATCGGCAAACCATTCCCCGGATGCGAGATCAAGATCGCCGACGACGGGGAGATCCTGGTCAAGGGCCCCAACGTATTCCAGGGCTACTACAAGAACGAGGAGGCCACGCGCGAGACGATCGTGGACGGTTGGCTCCACACCGGAGACATCGGCGAGATCGACTCGGAGGGCTACATCAAGATCACCGGACGCAAGAAGGACATCATCATCACCGCGGGAGGCAAGAACATCACTCCCGCCAACCTCGAGGCCGAGATCAAGCAGAGCCCATGGGTTTCACAGTGCGTGGTGATCGGCGATCGCCGCCCCTACCTGATCGCTCTGGTCACCCTCGACATGGAGGAGTGCGAGAAGCTCGCCTCCGAGAAGGGCTGGCCGACCGACTCTGCTGAGCTCGCGAAGAATCCGGAGATGAAGCAGTTGATCGAGGCTCACGTCGAGGAGATCAACAAGAAGTTCGCTCAGGTCGAGCAGATCAAGAAGATCTCGACCCTCCCCGTGGATCTGAGCCAGGAGGGCGGAGAGCTAACCCCCACGCTCAAGGTGAAACGCAACGTCGTCGCAGAGAAGTACGCCGACGTCGTGGACTCGGTCTACGACGGCTAGGTCTTCGCGACTTCGCGTTCGCCGCTCTGCCTGATCAGAGCACCGGTGGTCTGCTCGAGCACTCTGCGCCAAGCGGAGAGCCCCTCATCTTCTTCGTCCACGGCGTCGAGCACCCGGTCGACCCGTCGCGCCGAGATCTCGATCCCGTGCCTTGCGGCGATCTCCTTGTAGTGGCGGTAGTCCTTGGCCAATTTGACGGTCACGGACTCGAATCCGTGTTTCGCGATGGCGAGTCTCGCCTTGTAGTCGAGGATCGAGGTGCCGAACATCAAGGCATCATCCAAGGACGGCTCGATCAGGATGATGTCGACGTCGGTATAGGCCTCGACCCAGTTGTGGAGCGCGCGATGGAGACGGTTGTGGGCCATCATCCGGAAGGACTGGTTGGCGATCGCCGCCATGCCCATGTCTCCGACCCGGTCGACCTTCGACCCCGAAGCGGTAGGGAGGCCGCGCTGGAAGTCGTTCACGAAGGGCACCATCGGATTCACGACCACGATGAAGGTGGCTCCCTCCTCTACCGCCACATCCACGTTCGTGGTCGAGTAGATGCCCCCGTCAATCAACTCGCGTCCGCGAAGGCTGTAGGGCTCGTAGACCACGGGCAGAGCGCCCGAGGCTGCAACAGCCTGTGAGATCGGTACCCCTGACCACTCGTCGCGACCGAGCACGACCCGCTCACAGGTGTCGAGGTCGCAGGCGGTGATGAACAAGTCCGCATCGATCTCTCTGAAGTCGTTGGTGCGACCCTCTCTGGAAAGCACCTCGTTCATGTACTCCTCGATCCCGTGGTTGCTGTAGAGCCCTCTCGGCAGCCCCTCCGAGAGACCAGTGGCGAGATCGACCAGAGAGATCTCGCCGACGTTCCCGATCAGGTTCCTCAAGGTCGAGGCGAGACGCAACGGCATCTTGGCGACACTCGATGCGAGGCCTCCGTAGTTGAACTTGAGCAGCGCCTTCAGTTCAGGATCGTCGATCTCGGACGGCAGGCCCTTGTTGAGGACCCGCATCATCTCCTCCGGGGTGACGCCGTTGGCGAGCATCGAAGCGACGAATGATCCGGCACTCGTGCCGACGTAGACGTCGAACTCGTTCACCGTCCGGTTGACCGCGAGCAGGTCGAATGCGCGGAGTGCACCTATCTCGTAGACCCCGCCCGTGATACCCCCTCCGCCGAGCACGAGGGCGGCTTTCTCACGCTTTGGGCGCTTGCGCTTGCGCTTCGAGGATTCGCGTACTCGCACGACTGTGTCCATACCTCCTTATATCAGGGCCAACCCCTGCCCCAAGGTGGCTGCGCACGCCCCCGCTACCCTCGGGGCCAAGAGTTGTTTCAAGGGGGTAGGAACGGCTATCCAGCCGTCGAAAACCGCTTGGACATGGACCCGGGACAACACACTCACACGGCAGCACGAGGCGAACGGCCCATCTTGGCCCGGTTCGTGACGATCCTCGCGACTCTCTCGGTCTCCGCGGTCGTCCTGGCGGCATCGAGCGCGTCGGCCGCTCCGGTCAACCCCGATCGCGCATTCCGCACGCTGCCGGTCAGACAGACACTCGACGCTGGATCCTCTTCCTCGATCTCGCCGGCGATCTTGCGCAAGAAGCTCGGAAAACTCATTCGTCGGTTCGGTGAGTCGGCAGGTGCCTGGATAGCTCCTGCGCAAGGTGGCAAGGCGATCTTCGTCGACGATGCCGGGAGAGCATTCCCCATGGCCTCGGTGACCAACCTGTTCACCACCGGCACCGCACTCACGCGGCTCGGGTCCGCGAGTACTCGCGAGCCGACCGTGTGGTCCCGGACGGAACCCATCGACGGGGTAGCGGTGGGTGGAATCGTCCTGGTGGGAGACGGGGACCCGACGCTCGCCGGTTCGGGGATCGCGAAGTTGGCGAAGCGCATCGCAACAGCCGGGATCGAGAGAGTCCAGGGACCGGTCTTCTACGATGCGAGCAACTTCGATCTGCGAACCACCGTGCCCCAGACCGGTGTCACCGGAGGGCCTTATCTCGGGTCGTTGTCCGGGCTCTCCTACGGCTGGGGATGGGGCGATTCAGGGCCGGTCTCGAATCCGGCTGGCACCGCGGCCTCGGAGCTGGCGAGAACGCTCCGAGCACGAGGAGTCGTCGTCTCGGGAACGGTCAAGAGGGCGCCGGAAGGCCTGCAGCGAGCCGAGCAAGTAGCCCGACTGGAGAGCCCGGCCATGTCATCGATCGCTGCCGCGACCAACGCGCCTTCCGACAACTTCCTCGCGGAGATGACGCTGAAGATCCTCTCAGACCAGCTCGGCCCACTTGGAACCACCAAAGCAGGTGTCCGAATCGTCGAGCGCTTCGCAGCTGCCAACGATGCCAGGATCAGTATCGAGAACGGTTCGGGGTTGAGCAGGCGCAACCGGGCTACGCCGGCAGCGGTCGGGAGGTTCCTGCGCTCGATGGCTGGTGAGCCTCCTGCGGTGGCCTCGGCTTTCCGCGATTCACTCGCGGTTGCAGGGCGAACAGGGACTCTGGCCTACCGAATGAAAGGGACCGCGGCCGAGGAGCGCTGTCAGGCCAAGACTGGAACCCTGAACGGCGTCAGCGCCCTCTCGGGCTACTGCCGCACCGCATCGAGCGAGAGTGTCGCCTTCTCCCTGCTCTTCGGAGGTCGCGTGGACACCGATGCCGCCCGAACCGCCCAGGACAAAGTCGCGGCCCTGATCGCCAGCCTGCGCCTTTAGAGCACTTTGGAGACTCTCTAGGTATCGAGAAGCTTTCGCAGTGCGGCCTCGTCGAGAACCGCTACCTCGAACCCTTCCGCCTTTGCGAGCTTCGAACCGGGGTTCTCCCCGGCGACTACGAAGTCGGTCTTCCTCGAGACCGAACCTGTCACCTTGCCGCCAGCGAGCCTGATCATCTTCGTGGCCTCCTCACGTGAGAGCTCAGGGAGGGTCCCCGTGAGCACCACTGTCTTGCCGGCCAGCGGTCCTTCGGTGGAACGACGCTCGGAGGGATCGAGCTCGAATCTGAGACCTGCACGTCCGAGGCGATCGACCAACTCGATCGCTCGATCCTCTGCCAGTTCCTCCACCACCTGTTCGGCGAGGATCGGTCCTATCCCGTCTGCTTCTTGCACCGCCTCTGGTTGGGCGGCCTGCAGAGCCGCGATCGACCCGAAATGTTCAGCCAGCGACTGAGCGTTGACCTCTCCGACCCCGCGGATGCCGAGGGCGTAGAGGACCTTGCCGAAGGGCTGGCGGCGAGACGCGTCGATCTCGCTGATCAATACCTCCGCTGACTTCTCGGCGAATCCCTCTATCTCGGCGATCTGCGGCGCCTCGAGTGCGTAGAGATCCGCGGCATCGGTGATCAGGCCCTGGCCGAGGAAACGCTCGAGGTTCTTCTCGCCGAGCCCGTCGATCTCCCTCGCCTGGCGGAAATGCTTCAGGTGCTGGAAGACCTGCCCGGGGCATCCGCTCGAGTTGGGACAGATCGTGAATACCGCGTCATCGGGTTTGACGGTCGCGGCTCCACAGGCAGGGCATTTCGATGGAGGCTTGGGCTTGCGTGCTCCCTTCCTGCGCTTGCCGGGGACATGGGAGACGACCTGTGGGATCACGTCACCGGCTCTCAACACCACCACCTCATCACCATTTCGCACATCTTTGCGCTCAAGATCCTCCTCGTTGTGGAGGGTCGCCGTACTCACCGTCACCCCACCCACATGCACCGGCTCGAGCATCGCGAAGGGAACCAGATGCCCTGTACGACCGACGTTCCAGACGACCTCCTTGAGGATCGTCGTAGCGGTCGTCGGAGCGAATTTCCAGGCGATCGCCCAACGAGGCTCTCGCCCTGCCACCCCCAACTCACGCTGAAGGGAGCGATCGTCGACCTTGATCACGACTCCATCGATCTCGAAGTCGAGCTCATCACGTTGCTGGGCCCACCAATCGCAGCGAGCGGCAACCTCGTCGATCCCCTCGTGCGTCTCTACATTCGGATTCACTCGGAATCCCTTCTCTGCGAGCCAGGCCAACGACTCGCTGTGGCTGTCGAACTCAGCCCCCTCCAGACGGCCCACGCCGTAGGTCCACATCGACAGCGGGCGCGAGGCGGCCACCGCGGGGTCGAGTTGGCGGATCGATCCTGCCGCTGCATTACGAGGATTGGCGAACACGGCCTCGCCCTGCTCGGACCGGGCCTCGTTCAGGCGACCGAAGTCGGCCAACGGGAGGTAGATCTCGCCACGAACCTCGATCAGCGGTGGAGCGTTCTGGAAGGAGAGGGGAATGGCCTTGATCGTCTTCAGGTTCTGGGTTACATCCTCGCCAATTCGACCGTCCCCCCGAGTAGCACCGTGGGTGAGCACACCGTCCTCATAGGTGAGGGAGATCGCCAGCCCATCGATCTTGGGCTCGGTCACGTACCTGATGGTCGCCGCTGCCAGATCGAGTCGGTCGAGGCCTCTGGCGACACGATCGGCCCAGGACCGAAGCTCTTCCTCGTTTCGTGCATTCGCGAGCGACAACATCGGCTCGGCATGCTCGATCTGCCCGAACTTCTCCAGCGGAATGCCGCCGACCCGCTGAGTGGGTGAGTCCGGAGTCAACAGGTCGGAATCGGCCTCCTCGAGTTCACGCAGTTCGCGGAACAGCGCGTCGTACTCGGCGTCCGTGATCTCGGGCTGATCGAGGACGTAATACCGATGGTCGTGATGATTGATCAGCTCTCGAAGCTCAGCGGCACGCTTGACCGCGGCCTTCGGCGCCATCAGCCCAGTCCTTCCAACAGTCCTCCGAGGTTCCAGCTCTCGAGAGCGTCGAAACCGGCCCGGTCGGTCAAGTCGAAATGGAGCGGGGTGACGGAGATGAGGCCCTCGTGCACGGCGTTGAGATCCGACCCCTTGTCGTCCTCGAATGAGGCGTCGTAACCGTAGATCTCGTACTGCCGGCGGTCGCCCTCCTCGCCCACCTGCTTCAGCTCGTCCTTGTAGATGCGCTTTCCCAGATGAGTGACGGCAACCCCTTGGGGTGGAACGGCAGGACAATTGATGTTGAGCAGGGTCTCCCTGGGGAGACCGTCGGAGATCACCCTCTCGACTACCTCGGCGGTGAACTCGGCGGAGACCCGGAAGTCGAAGTCTCCCGAGCGATAGCCCATCTCTCCTGCCTTCCACTGTTGGGATACGGCGATGGCCGGAATGTCGTAGACCACACCCTCTAGAGCGGCAGCGACGGTGCCGGAGTAGGTGACATCGTCACCCAGGTTCGAACCGTGATTGATCCCCGAGACGATCAGGTCGGGAGGATCGCCGAGCAGACCGAGCAACGAGAAGCGGACGCAGTCGACCGGGGTTCCATCGGTTGCGTAACCCACGAAGCCGTCCTCGTGTTCGATCCGCTGAACCCAGAGAGGGACGCGGGTGGTGATGCTCCTCGCGGTGGCGCTGCGATTCGAATCAGGCGCGATCAGATCGACCTCGAGGTCCTCCACGCTCTGGAGAGCACGACGCATCGCCTGGATTCCGCTGGCAGATATTCCGTCGTCATTGGTGAGGAGGACCTTCATCGGTGACTGATTCTAGGGTTGCGTCGGTCAAACTCAGGCCGAGCCTCTGAGCTGCCCGCCCGCCGCTCCCCCGCATTCCGACCTAGAAACTAGGGATTAGATATCCTAGTCGCAGACTAGGAATAAGCCCGGTTGACAACGAGAGGGGAACTTGAAATGCGTGAGAGGAAAGCACATGAGCAAAGATCCGGTGGCCGAATGAGTCTGGCCAGGCGACGTGTCTTCAACGTGGCGGGGCCCCTTTCTCTGCTGGCGATAGCCGCCATCGGCGTCGGTTGCGGGTCAGAACCCAACGACGGCAAGGTGACCGTCTACTCCGGTCGCGAGGAGGAGTACATCGCGCCTCTGATGGAGCGATACGAGAAAGAGACTGGTGTCGAGATAGAGATCAAATACGGTGACAGCGCGGAACTCGCTGCCACCATCGTCGAAGAGGGTGAAAACACACCAGCTGAGGTCTTCTGGGCGCAGGACGCAGGTGCGCTCGGTGCAGTCGACGATTCCGGACTGTTCGAGACCCTCTCGTCCGACACGCTCTCACGAGTACCCGCACGATTCAGAGCAGATGACGGAAACTGGGTCGGCACCTCGGGACGTGCCCGGGTGGTGGGTTACGACAGCCGTGAACTCGAGGAATCGGATCTCCCCGAATCGATTCTCGGCTTCACCGACCCCGAGTGGAAGGGGAGAATCGGCTGGGCGCCGACCAATGGCTCCTTCCAAGCCTTCGTAACCGCCCTCAGGCTCGTGGAGGGTGATGAGACCGCCAGGAAGTGGCTCGAAGGCATAGTCGCCAACGAGCCCCAGTCGTTCGACGACAACGAGGCTATCCGGGATGCGATCGCGGCCGGAGAGATCGACGTTGGCTTCCTGAATCACTACTACGTTGCGAAGGCCCAGGCAGAGGATCCGGACTACCCGGTTTCCTCCTACTTCCCGGTCGACGGAGACGTAGGGGCGCTGGTAAACGTCGCCGGTGCGGGCGAGCTCATCGGAGGAGATGCGGAAGCAGCCGAGTTCATCTCCTTCCTGCTCTCAGACGAGAGCCAGCGGTACTTCAGCCGCGAGCTGAAGGAGTACCCGCTGGTACCAGGCATCGAGAGCGAGCCCGAGCTGGTTCCGCTTTCGAGTATCGAGCAACCGGACATCGACCTCTCAGATCTCAAGGATCTGAATGGAACACTCGATCTCTTGCGTGAGACAGGGGCGCTGTAGCTACGGATTCATCACTGGAACAGAGAGTCGGACCGGCCATACGCCGCGTCGCCTCGCAGGTGTCGACTCGAAGGGCACCGATCGCCCTGATCATCATCGGCGCCCTCTTGGCGCTTGCGATGGCTCTTCCGCTCGTCTACCTGTTGATCACGGTCTTCCAGTCACTGCCAGCGGCACTGGAGACGATCTGGAACGGGCGAACAGCCGAGTTGGTCGCCCGAAGCGTAGGGCTGACTGTCGCAGTCACGGCTACCGCCACCCTGATCGCCCTCCCTGTCGCCTGGCTGACCGGCAGGACCGATCTGCCTGGCCGCAGGATCTGGCTCGTCATCGCTCTGTTGCCGCTGGTGGTGCCGAGCTACATCGGTGCCTACGCTTTCATCTCGGCCTTCGGCCCCAGTGGGCTGCTTCAAGACATCCTCGCTGGACCCTTCGGCGTGGAGCGTCTCCCCTCGATCATCGGATTCCCTGGAGCGTGGATCGTGTTGTCACTGTTCACCTACCCGCTCGTACTGCTTCCCGTGAGGACCGCAATGTCACGTTTGGATCCTCAGCTCGAGGACGCCGCATCGGTGATGGGCAGATCACCGTTCAAGGTCTTCACCAGCGCGGTCCTGCCCCAGCTGGCGCCGGCTATCGCTGCGGGCGCAGTGCTGGTGGCTCTCTACACCCTGCATGACTTCGGAGCGGTCTCGATCATGAGGTTCGACTCCTTCACGCGTGAGATCTACCTCAATTACCGAGCGAGCTTCGACCGCATCGGTGCCGCCTCACTCTCCCTGCTGCTGGTGGCGATCATGATCGTGCTGGTTTGGGTGGAAGGCCGGACACGACTGAAAGCGCGTCACCGCTCGGGGCCGGGGGCAACGCGAGAGCCACGAATCTGGAGGCTCGGATCGTGGCGATACCCAGCAATTGGTTTCCTCACCCTCCTCGCGACCTTTGCCTTGGTCGTCCCCGTCGCGGTGCTCGTCTACTGGGCCACTCAGAGCTTTGCAGGGAGCATCGAATGGAGCGAGATCCTCACCGCCGCCGGTCACTCGGTTCTCCTCTCCGGATCGGCGGCTCTCGTCGCGGCAGCCTGCGCAGTCCCCATCGCAATACTCACGATCAGATTCCCGAGCCAGTTCGCGCGGTGGACCGACCGGCTCTCACACACCGGCTATGCGCTTCCGGGGATCGTGGTTGCGCTGGCGCTGGTGTTCTTTGCGACCAGGGCGGTGGTGGGTCTCTATCAAACGCTCCTGCTGCTGGTGTTCGCTTTCGTGGTCCTGTTCATACCTCTCGCCATAGGAGTAGTGCGGACGAGCGTCCAGCAGGTCTCCCCCCGGCTCGACGAGGCAGCTCGCACGACCGGCCGCAGCCAGTTCTCGGCCTTGAGGACCGTCACCGCCCCCCTCATCGCCGGAGGAGTCGTCTCAGGGGTGGCACTCGTATTCCTCAGTGCGGTCAAGGAACTGCCTGCGACCTTGATCCTCGCTCCGATCGGATTCGAGACGCTTGCAACCGAGATCTGGAGTGCAACGAGCGTGGGCTTCTTCGAGCGTGGAGCGATTCCGTCGTTGATCCTGCTGGCTGTCTCGGCCCCATCCCTATACCTCATACTTGGAAGAGAATGAATCCCTCAGTCACACCACACACGAGCAGTCCGCTGCCTCCCCTGTTGGGTTCGGTAGATACCGAAGAGGGCATCCACTGCGAGGCGATCAGCAAGAGCTTCGGGTCTGAGCAGGCTGTATCCGGACTGAGCCTCACCGCAACGCCGGGCGAGATCACGGCTCTCCTGGGGCCCAGTGGTTGCGGAAAGACCACGACGTTGAGGTTGATTGCGGGTCTCGAAACCCCGGATGAGGGTTCGATCCAGATAGAAGGTCGCACCGTTGCCGACGACCGTAAGTTCGTCGCACCGGAGAAGAGACGGGTCGGCATCGTCTTCCAGGACTACGCGCTGTTCCCTCACCTGGACGTACGCGGGAATATCGCCTACGCACTGCCTGAGGACGGACAACGAGGAAGGCTCGACCGGCTACTGGGGTTGGTAGGTCTCACCTCGATCGCCGAGCGAATGCCGCATGAGTTGTCAGGGGGCCAGCAACAGCGAGTCGCGCTGGCCAGAGCACTCGCCTCCAACCCGCAAGCCATCCTGCTGGACGAGCCCTTCTCCAGCCTCGACGCGAGCCTGCGGGAGCAGATGCGAAGCGAGGTTCGTCAGATACTCAAGCAGGCTGGGGTAACGACCGTCTTCGTCACTCACGATCAGGAAGAGGCCATGAGCATCGCCGACCGAATAGCGGTGATGCGGGATGGACGGGTCGTGCAGTCCGGGCCGCCCGAAGAGGTCTACGGGAGTCCCGTCGACCGCTGGACAGCCGAATTCCTCGGCGAAGCAGATGTGCTTCCGGGAATTGCGCTAGGCGAAGAGGACGAATGCGAACTGGGTCCGATCAACGCCGCTACCTCCTTCTGCGGCCCGGCTCAGATAGTGATCAGGCCGGAATCCATCGACCTCTCGCCGCTCGAGAATGTCTGCACGGGCTTCAAGGAGGCCACGGTGCTCGACCGGACCTTCTTCGGACACGATCAGTTGGTCGAAGTCGAACTCGACTCCGGGCTTCGACTTCGCAGTCGGCGCCTCGGCTTCCCGGTCTGGAACCGAGGAGACCGAGTGGGCGTGCGGGTAGATGGACCGGTAACGGTTCTACCCGCTGAGTAACAGCCACCCCGTCACCTGAACCGAGTTGCTTACACCTCGTCAGAGCGGTATCTGACCGAGGCCAGATGCAGTCCGTGGGCCGGGGCGGTCTCTCCAGCCTGATCGCGAGGAGCGCCTTGGAGGAGCGCCTCAAACTCATCCTGACTCCGGCGTCTGCAGCCGACCTCGAGCAATGTTCCGACTAGCACCCGGACCATGCTTCGCATGAACGAGTCGGCCTCGATCCACAGTTCATGAACCTCACCAGACCCTTGGCCGGGACCGCGATTCTGGGCGACGACCCATTCACACCGCGACACCACGCGCTCGAACCGGACGTGATCGGTCTGAGTCGGGGTGAAGGCCGTGAAGTCGTGCTGACCCAGCAGCGATTCCGCGGCTCGACCGAGCAGGGTGAGGTCGAACTCGTATGGCCAGTGGAGGGCGTAGCGGAGTTCGAGCGGGCTCGGAGCGGCTGAGACCAGCACGCGGTAGCAGTAGGTCCTCGAGACTGCGTCGCGACGGGCATCGAACCCGGGCTCCACCACAACAGCCCGATGCACGGTCAGATCTCGGGGGGTCGTGCCGTTGATCGCGTGCAGCAGATCTTCGGGTCCACTCCCCTCGGTCGAGAAACTGGCCACCTGATTCCAGGCATGTACTCCCGCATCGGTCCTGCCTGCGACCGTGAGCTGCGGCGCGTCCGGGAAGAGCTTGTCGAGAGATCTGGTCAACTCGCCCTGGACCGTCCTCTCACCGGGCTGCGCCGCCCAGCCCGAGAACTCCGTTCCGTCATACGAATGGTCCAGTCGAAAGGTCGTCAGGGTCATCCGCAAGACTCCAGTCGATGGCTCCCCCAAGCTACGACGACCCCGAATCCATCCAGCGCGAGGAGGCTCGTCAGGAGCTGATCGGTCGGGGTGGGAAGGGTGGCCACGGTACCGAGGCCTATACGGTGATCGGCGTGGTCGTGGCTCTCGTGGCGGTCGCGATAGCGGTCGAGAGTATCGATAGCTGGGCCCAATGGGTCGTACTCGGCGCGATCTGCCTGACGGTGATCGGCTTCATGATTGCGCTGAGTCCGAATCGACGCGGTTACTGACCTGAGGCTGCTCAGACGAGCTCGAGGTAGACCATCTCGGCGGAGTCAGAGCGGCGTGCACCGAGCTTGACGATCCGCGTGTAGCCACCCGGACGTTCCTTGTAGCGGGGGGCGATCTCCTCGAAGAGCTTGTGAACTGCGAACTTGTCCTGATCGAGCTTCGAGAGGGCCTGCCTGCGGGCATGGAGATCGCCGCGTTTGGCGAGCGTGATCAGCTTCTCGAACTCGGGCTTCAGGGCCTTGGCCTTCGGCTGCGTAGTGCGGATGCGCTCGTGTTGGATCAGCTGCTTGGACATGGTGCGGAGCAGCGCCTTGCGATGCGCTGAATCACGACTGAGCTTGTTCCTCTGCTTGGCGTGTCTCATGGTCTGCCCCGGCCTCGAACCTTAGGGCCTCAGGAGCCTTTCAGCGAGAGACCCCGTGAGCGGAGTGTCTCCTGGACCTCTTCGACCGACTTCCGGCCGAAGTTCGGGATCGCATTCAGCTCCGCCTCGGACTTCATCACCAGCTCTCCAACGGTCTGGACGCCGGCACGCTTGAGGCAGTTGTAGGAGCGCACGCCGAGCTCCAGTTCCTCGATCAGGATCTCGTCAAATCCGTCCGGCGCTGAGGGCACGCCCTCCACCGCCACGGCACCGCTGGCGAGCAGCGCAGCCTCACCGGCCAGTTCGTCGACACGATCGGCTGTCGTGAAGATGCCGAGGGTCTTGATGAGGGTCTCTGCACCCTCGCGAAGAGCCGCGCCGGGCTCGATCGAGCCGTCGGTCTCGATCTCGAGCGTCAACTTGTCGAAGTCGGTTCGCTGGCCGACGCGCGCAGAATCGACCGAGTAGGAGACCCTGCGGATCGGGGAGAAGATGGCGTCGATCGGAATCACTCCGAGAGCCTGATCCTCCGACTTGTTCTCGTCCGCCGGTGAATAACCCCGGCCGCGGCCGATTGTGAGAGAGATCTCGAGCTTTCCCTTCTGGTCGAGGTTCGCGATCGGAGCCTTGGGATTGAGGATCTCCACACCTGCAGGGAGATCGATGTCCTTGGCGGTCACCGCACCGGGTCCGGTCGCAACGAGGGGAACCTCGACCTCGTCCGCGTCGGTGTGCATCCGTACGACGATGTCCTTCAGGTTCAAGACGACGTCCGTGACGTCCTCCTTCAGACCGGGGATGGTCGCGAACTCGTGGGCGACACCCTCGATCCGGACACTGGTTATCGCGGCTCCACCCAGCGAGGACAGCAGGACCCGACGCAGGCTGTTGCCGAAGGTGTAACCGAAACCCTTGTCGAGCGGCTCGATGGTGAAGGTGCCCCGGTTCTCGTCGATCTTCTCGGAGCTGATCTTGGGGGTCTGGAAATCGGGCAGGGTGGTCATATGGCGTCCTCGCTGATCTGAGTTGGGTTTACTTACTTCGAGTACAGCTCGACGATGAGCTGCTCGGTGATGGGTGCAGAAATCTCGCTGCGTTCGGGGTGACGGAGCACCTTCGCGCTCAGGGAGTCGTAGTCGGCCTGGAG
>JBJTBI010000043.1:0-3781 GCA_046091265.1 bacterium | reverse complement strand
CTCGCTATCCCGACCCGCTGGCCCACTGCCACCAGAGCAGCGATCTGGAGGTCGGCTGCCTGCGCCCCCGAAGCGGCCAGCGTTTCGTTCTTGACCGATCCAGCCGGGGCGAGCGGATCCTCTCCGGCGATCGTCGCGGGTGTCCCCACCCCTGATTCGATCAGTGCGGCGGTCAGCCCCGGGTCGGGCTCGAGGACCTCACCTGCTCCGCCCGCTGAGAGCTCCGCACTGACTCCGTCCAGGGCGAGGACGCGCTCGGCGATCAGCACCTGCCCTACCTCTTCCTCGGTAGCGTCAGCGCCATCTCGATCCGGAATACGGGCACCCTCTCGATCCGACTGGAGGGCCCGACAGGTGCCGATGCGAACGGCTCGCCGAACTCCGAGTCCTGCCAACTCGGCGAGCACCACGGCTCCGCTCGCGGCCCCGATACCGGTGCTCTGGATGGTCAGGCCGTCGCCGTTCGGCGTTCGACCGCTGTAGCCCCAGAGGCCTCTCGCATGATTCGACATCAACGGCTCGACCAGCAACTCCTGAGCGAGCGCGAGGGCCCTGGCTGGATCCCCGGGGAGCAAGGCATCGGACTCCATCGGAGCCTTCGGGTTCGGGCGAAGGTGCTTCCTCCCCGCCGTGTCCTCTTTGCTTCCGAGAGCCAAGATTCGCCGATTCTAAGCGGCTTGATGCGTCACCGCTTTCGGTAGACTGGCAGCGCATCAGAGAGTTGTTCTTTTTGTTTTCGGATCACCGCAACGTTCGGTATCCGCGGTGGTTTGACCAGATAAGGGATCGCGCAGCGGCGAACGCCGCTGCCGGAGAGAAAGGGAGAGGGAATCACATGACATCCAGCGCCACCCCCAGCAGGTCGATTACGGGAAGCACGGGAAGGTTTCTGATCTTGGGCATCGCCGCTGCGGCGTTGTTCGGATTCGTCGCCTCTGATGCTGCTTCTGCCAAGACGATCACCGTCTGTAAGCCCGGCTGCAAGGTGAGGACTATCACCGCCGCCGTCAAGCAGGCCCGCTCCGGCGACACCATCAAGGTCAAGCCGGGCACCTATCCGGAGAGCGTCTACATCAAGGGCTCTCGCTACGACAACCTCAAGATCTTCGGCACCACCGCCAACAGGGCGAAGATGCCGCTGCTCACCGGTACCCGTGCGCGACCGCAGACCGACTTCGGGATCCTCGCCGAAGGCGTCGACGGTTTCCAGCTCAAGAACCTGCGCGGAGCCAACTACACCGGCACCGCATTCTTCGCGCGAGGCGACTACACGAACTCCGGCCCTGGAGAGCCGTGCAAGGGCTACAAGTTCAGCAACCTAGTTGCGTACAACAACGTCAAGTACGGCCTCTATGCCCGCAACTGCATCGGCGGCCAGATGACCCGTTCCGAGGCCTACATCAACGGCGACGCAGGGGTCTACATCGGCGAGACGCCGGAGCAGGACGTTCCGGTCTGGACCGATCTCTCCTACCTGAAGATGCACAAGAACGTGCTCGGCTACTCGGGCACCAACTCCAGGTATGTGGACATCAACAACTCGCAGTTCTTCAACAACGGCGCCGGCATCGCGCCCAACACCCTCGACTCCGAGGGGTTCGAGCCGACCGCCAACGGGAAGATCCGCGACAACCAGATCTTCTGGAACAACTTCAACTATTACGCGAACTGCGCGGGCTCCAAGATCGGCAACACGCCGGCCTGCTCGCCCATTCCGCGCAACTGGGTGGGCAATCTCGGCACCGTCGGAGGGGTCTACACGATCTTTTACCCGACCGGCATCGGGGTACTGCTCCACGGCTCGACGGGTTGGGAGATCACCGACAACGACATATTCGGCAACAACAAGTGGGGCGTTGGAATCGTCTCTGACCCGTTCAACGACGACAACGATGCGGTCGGAACCGACAACCAGGTGAGAGACAATGTTCTCGGTCGCGGTGGGGCCGACACCAACGGATTCGATTTCTACTGGGATTACGCCGGCTTGAACCAGTGTTTCTCCGGTAACGGGAGCTTCACCTCGGAGAACGCGTCCAGCGGCCCGGTCGTATCCGACTCGGATCTCTATCCCACCGCCTGTCCCGGGACCACGGGAACCGGCACCAAGGACGCCAATGGAGGTCAGTTCAACGTCCTCCTCGACCTCGTCACGGGAGGTTTCATCTCCCAGTCGTCTCCTGACCCCGAGAAGATGCAGTGCCTCTGGGAGCGCGATGCCGCTGATTCCCACGCTGCATACCTGGGCTACACCTACTACCGCGTGACCAAGGCGATCACCTGTTCCTGATGCCTCAGGCGATTGCCCGACACCACCGCATTCGACTGGCGACTCTCGCCGCGGCCACCTTGGTGGCCGCGGCGGGCTTCGCGGTCACGGTGGCTGACCGCGGGCAGGCGAAAGTCGCCTCTTCTTCGGCGACCAAGCTGATCAAGACCTACGACAACTACTACCTGCCCAATTCGCTCAGCATCAAGGTCGGCGATCGAGTCAAGTTCCGCAGTTGGAGCCCCTTCGGTGGCCCGAACTTCACGGGTGGACCGGGTTTCACCGATCTCCACGACGCCGTTCTGATCAGGCCTTATCCGAAGGGCGTCACGGTCAAGGGCTTCCGCTCGGGTCCGCCCCCTGGCACCACCAACCTCGACTGGACCGTCCGCTTCACCAAGCCCGGCACCTACATCTTCAACTGCACCAACCACAGTTCGGAGATGCGGGCCACGATCCGGGTCCGCAGGTAGGGAGGACCGGCCGGTGTTCGGTCGAGAGCCACACGGAAGACGCGAGTTCCTCGAGACCTCAGCAGGGGTGCTGATCTGCACCCTCGCGGGCCAGCAGGTCTTCAGCGGCGAGGAGGCCGATTTGGCCAAACTCACCGAGGGAGTCGAGGTCCCGCCGAAGGTCGCTGCTGCGAAGGGCGCGCAGCCCGACAAGCGCATCGCCGGCGAACCCGGGGCGGGCAACACGGTCGAGTACTGGATCCAGGCCGAGCCGACCGCCTGGAGCATCGTCCCCACCGGCCGCGACGAGATGATGAACCGTAAGATCCGCACCCGGTACAAGATCACTGCCTGGACCTACCGCCGCGTCTCGCGCGTCTTCGGCTCACCGGTGGCTGCAGGTTCCAGTCCCGGTCCTCTGCTGGAGGTAGAGGAGGGTCAGACCCTCGTGGTCAACTTCCGCAACCGCACCAGCGCTCCGGTCACCATGCATCCGCACGGCATCCACTACGCCGAGGAGATGGACGGTGCCTATAAGGGCGCTTTCACCGATCCTGGAGGATTCGTCCAGCCCGGGCAGGAGTTCCAGTACCGGTGGTTCGCGCAGGAAGGAACGGCCGGTGCCTGGACCTACCACGATCACGGTCCGATGGATCCGATCCCCCTCTACAAAGGGCTCTTCGGGCCCCTGATCATCCGACCGTCTGGCGCCACCCCTCCCGACGAGGACTTCTTCCTCTTCTTCCACGACCTGCAGCCGGTAGCCACCGGTCTGGCCAAGGCCTACTCGTCGGTCAACGGCCGTGCCTACGCCGGTAACACCCCGACCCTTCGCGCGTCGGTCGGCGACGAGGTCGCCTTCCACATCTACGGCATGGACAACAACTTCCACACCTTCCACCTGCACGGACATCGTTGGGAGGACCCTGGCACCGGCCAGATCATCGAAAACAAGACCTTCGGGCCGGGTGACTCGTACAGCTTCACCTTTACCGAAGACAACCCGGGTCGCTGGTTCTACCACTGCCACGTCTTCTCCCATCTGCACATGGGGATGAAC
>JBJTBI010000042.1:0-8205 GCA_046091265.1 bacterium | reverse complement strand
ATGGCGGGTCCCGCGGCGCCCACCACGCTGCGCTTCCATACGGGCAGGTGGTAGTAACCGCGGTGTGCGAAGTCCGGAGGGATGACCTCATCCTGATTCATCACCGTGATCTTCACGAACCCGCCTGCGGGGATCGCACCTATTCCGTACTCGGTCTCACCACGCTTGATGCTGAGAATCTTCGGCGGGAAGAAGAGGAAGAACTTCTCGACCCGCATTCCCGTTGCCTTCGCGGCAAGGAAATGACCCAGCTCGTGGAGAATCACGAGGGCTGCAAAGCCGACGAAAGCCAGGAACCAACTCATGCGGCTACCTCCCGCGCGATGATCTCCGCGGCCCGAGCTCGCGACTCCGCGTCACAGTCCAAGACCTCGGTGAAGTGGGACAGTTCGCTGACCGTCTCAGACTCGGCAAGCGTCATCGCTACGACCTCCGCGATCATCTCGAACGAGATTCGCTGCTCGAGGAATGCCTCTACCGCCACTTCGTTGGCTGCGTTGAGCACACAGGGCGCCGTGCCGCCACGGCGGCCCGCATCGATGGCCAGTGGCAGGCATCTGAAGGTCTCGAGATCGGGTTCCTCGAAGGTGAGCTCGCCTGCGAGCGCGAGATCCAGCGTCGGGACCGGTACGTCCGCTCTTTCGGGAAAGTGAATCGCGTAGGAGATCGGTACGCGCATGTCGGGGTAACCCAGGTGCGCCAGCGTTGCCCCGTCGTTCAGCGAGACAAGTGCGTGAACGATCGACTGCGGGTGCACCACGACCGCAAGATCGTCGTAGTCGAGGCCGAAGAGATGATGTGCCTCGATCAGCTCGAGGCCCTTGTTCATCATCGTCGCTGAATCGATCGAGATCTTCCCGCCCATCGACCACGTGGGATGGGCCAGAGCCTCATCCCTGGTGATGCCTGCCAGGTCCGATCGCCCTCGAAAGGGTCCCCCCGATGCCGTGAGGGTGATTCGCTCCGCCGAACCCGCACCGGCTGCTGCGAGGAGCTGATCCACGGCTGAGTGTTCGGAGTCGACTGGGATGATCCGGGCCCCCTTCCCTTCTGCGAGTGCCATGACCAGATCTCCGCCGATGACCAGCGACTCCTTGTTCGCCAGCGCGAGATCGATGCCCTCTCCGAGGGACACGATGGTGGCCCCGAGGCCACCAGCCCCGACCACGGCATTCAGCACCAGGTCGGCGCCGCTCTCACAGATCATTCTCTCGATACCGGCCTGTCCGGTCAGGACCGACCCTGACCAGTTCTGGCGGGCGGACTCTGCAGACTCCGCGTCGTCGAGCACGACGGTGGAGACGCCGTGCTCGCGCGCCTGCTCTACGCACGCCTCCCATCTACTCCCTGCGCTCAACCCGACTACCTGGATCGTGGAGTCAGCGGCGATGATCTCCAGCGCCTGGGTCCCGATGCTGCCCGTCGAGCCGCAGATGACGATCTTCTTCATTGCTCGGAGTTTAGGCGTCGCCTGCGGCGGGCCGACCCGCTAGAACCCGAACAGCTTGACCAGGTAGTACCCGACGATGACCGTGAACAGAACGGCGTCGAGACGGTCCAGTACACCCCCATGGGGTCCGAACAGACTTCCGGTGTCCTTCGTGGCGAGGTCGCGCTTCAGCAGTGAGGCAAAGAGGTCTCCTAGGGGCGCCACCAGGGCGATGATCGCGCCCATGGCGAGGGCGTCGAGACCAGGGAGCCAATCCTGATAGAGACCAGCGAGCCAAAACCCCAGCGTTCCTCCGATGAAGCCGGCGATCAGTCCCTCGACGGTCTTGTTCGGGGAGATTCCGGGTGCGAGCTTCTTCGATCCGAAGAGTCGGCCACCGACATAACCCAGGGTGTCGGCGAGGAATGTCGCCACCAACACGTCGAACAGCAGTGCTGCTCCGTGGTCGGGGACCTCACGTAGCAAGACGGCGTGGGCAAAGGCCATGCCCATCCAGGCCAACCCGAGGATGCAGACTGCGATCGACGCGGTAATGTTTCTGCGATCGCTGCGCATCGCTGCCGCTGCGAAGCAAAGCGGCAGCACCGCGACGAACGCGATCAGAACTCCCCCTGTACCGCTGTAGAGCGCTGCGGACACCATTCCCACCAGGCAGATATAGGCTGGCCACTCGAGCGGCCTGAGCGAGCTCGCCATCCTGAACAACTCACGCAGACCCAGTAAGCCGAAGACCGCCATCAGGAGTGCGAAGGTCTCTCCGCCGACCACGATCAGGAAGATCGCGAAAACAGCGAGCGGCACTGCCCATGCGATTCGTTTGAAGGTCTCCGATCGCAGGGGACCGAGAGGCCCCTGTTTGCGGGGAGGCCCAGCGGGTGGACTATCCGTCTTGGGCACCTCACCCGGATTCTCACCGGAGGCAGCATCGGACGGCGCCGGGTCGTCGCGGTCCCGAGGCACGCCGAACTGGAAGGAGGGTGGGTCCAGATCGTCTCTCATGCCCGTCCCCCGAAACGCCGCTGTCGCTGATCGTAGATCTCCAGACACTCCTCCAGATCCGCCCGCTGGAAGTCAGGCCACATCTCGTCTCTGAAGACGATCTCCGAGTAGGCGCACTGCCACAAGAGGTAGTTGGAGAGCCGCTGCTCCCCGCTCGTTCGTATCAGCAGGTCCGGGTAGTTCATCTCGGGTGCATAGAGCTTCTCCCTGAACGCCTCTTCACCTCCGCCGCCATACGATTCGGCCGCATCGAGGAGCTCGGCCCGACCGCCGTAGTTGAATGCCACGTAGAGGGTGATACGGCTGTTGGCAGCGGTTTGCTCCTCGGCAACACGCATTCCCTCGACCAAGTCCGGGGGTACACCCTTCGTGCGACCGATGAACCGCATCCGAACGCCCTGTTCGTTCAGCTCTGGAGTTTCCCGTGCGATCCGTTGGCCAAACATCTCCATCAGGCCAGCAACCTCCTCCGCAGGTCTGGTCCAGTTCTCGGTCGAGAATGAATAGACGGTCAGCTCCTCGATACCCAGGTCCACGGCGTCCCTGAGTCGGTCCTTCACCACATCGGCGCCAGCCTCGTGACCCTCGAGCGCCGGCAGTCCCCTCGCATGAGCCCAGCGGCCGTTGCCGTCGGTGATGATGGCTACATATCGCGGCGGCATGGAACCGTGAGCTCGAGCTCAGATCTCGAGTATCTCCTGCTCCTTGGCTTTCAGGAGCTCGTCGATCTCGCCGATCGAATCATCGGTCAGCTTCTGGATGCCGGCCTCGGCACGGTGCTCTTCGTCCGAACCCGCTCCCCCCTCCTTCTCCAGATCCCGGAGGTGACTGTTGACGTCACGTCGGATGTTCCTCACGGCAACTCGCCCCTCTTCGGCAACTCCTTGGAGGACCTTCACCAACTCCTTCCTGCGGTCCTCCGTGAGGTCGGGGATCTGCATCCTGATCACGGAACCGTCGTTGGCCGGACTGAGTCCGAGATCGGACTCCATCACCGCCTTCTCGATCGCCGGGATGGCGCCCTTGTCGAACGGAGTGACGGCGACGCTCTTGGCATCCGTCGCCGATATCTGCGCGAGTTGCTTCAGCGGTGTCTCCGCTCCGTAGTAATCGACGGTGATTCGGTCGAATAGATGCGGGGAGGCGCGTCCCGTCCGGACGGTCGCGAACTCTCCCGTACAGGACTCGACCGCCTTGGCCATCCTCTCACCCGCGTCAGCAAGTAGTCCATCGATCGAATCCGTCATTACTGTTCACCTCTTTCTGGGGCCCCGGAAACGATCGTCCCCACTCGCTCGCCGCTTACGATCCTACTTACGTTGCCCGACTCGGCCATGTTGAAGACGTAGATCGGGAGATCGTTGTCCATGCAGAGCGACAACGCGGTGGAGTCCATGACCTTGAGGCCCTTCTCTATCGCTTCGAGGAAGCCGACCTCCTCGAGCATCCGAGCCTCAGGGTTCGTGCGCGGATCGTCGTCGTATACCCCCTCCACTCCGTTCTTCGCCATGAGGATGGCCTCAGCGCGGATCTCGAGAGCACGGAGAGCGGCCGCAGTATCGGTGGTGAAGAACGGATTTCCTGTCCCGGCCGCGAAGATCACCGTCCTTCCCTTCTCCAGGTGTCGGATCGCTCTGCGCCTGATGTACGGCTCAGCAACCTCCGTCACGTCCATCGCGGAAAGGACCCGTGTATCTACCCCCTCCCTCTCCAGGGCATCCTGAAGGGTGAGGGCGTTGAGGACCGTCGCGAGCATCCCCATGTAGTCGGCTGTGGCCCGATCCATACCCTGTGCAGCGCCCTCCAGTCCTCGATAGATGTTCCCGGCCCCGACGACGATGGCCACGTCGACCCCAGAGGTCCTCACATCGTGCACCTGTCTGGCGATGTCCCTTACCTGCTCGGGGTCCGTTCCGTACTCGAGAGACCCCATCAAGGCCTCCCCGGAGAGTTTCAGGAGGACGCGATTGAAACCCTTCGCAGCCACGCGGTACTACTCGCCGTCCGCGCCGACCTCGAAGCGGGCGAATCGGGCGATCCGGACATTCTCTCCGGTCTTGGCCGATACCTCTGTCCTCAGCTCCTCGATCGTCTTGCCTTCGTACCGCTCGCTGTTGAAGTGTTCCTGGTCCATCAGAGCCCGTTCCGAAGCCCACTTGGAGATCTGACCTTCGACGATCTTCTCGATCACCTCGTCGGGTTTTCCGTCGGCCTTCGCCGTCTCCGCGAACAGCCTGCGCTCCCTCTCGACCTCATCGTCAGGTAGATCCCCGACCGAGACCACCGAGGGATTCATCGCGGCGATGTGGATGGCGATCTCATGTGCAAACTCCTGGAATTCCTCGTTGCGAGCCACGAAGTCGGTCTCGCACTGGACCTCGACCAAGACGCCGACCTTCCCGGTGGCGTGGATGTAGGAAGAGATGATCCCCTCTCCGGTTCCCCTCTCGCCCCGCTTGGCCGCAGAGGCTGCTCCTTTGACCCGCAGGATCTCCTGAGCCTTGTCGATATCCCCTTCCGATTCCTCGAGGGCCTCCTTGCAGTCCATCATCCCGGCCCCGGTCATCTCACGAAGCTCCTTCACGTCTGAAGCAGAGATCTTCCCGGCCATTCAGGCACCAGCCTCATCGGCCGTGTCGCCGGACGCGGCATCATTTCCCGCGGCTGATGCATCGACCGCTTCAACGGTCTCGGGGGCTTCACCGCTTTCGCTGGCTGGCGGCTCAGGCGCTGCCTGTGGGCCACCTTGGGGCTTGCTGCCGGCAGCTTCGACCTTGGCCTTTGATTCGGCCTCCTTCTTCGCCTTGGCCTCGGCCTCTTTCTTCGCAGCCTCCTCCTCGGCCTCACGCTTCTTGGCAGCCTCCTCCTCGGCTCTGCGCTTCTCGGCTTCCTCGGCGCGCCTCTTCTCCTCTTCCGCGATTCGTTTCTCCTCGGCCCTACGCCATTCCCCGGCGGCGGCCTCGACCGAAGACCCGATCGTGCTCACGACGAGCTCACAGGCCTTCATGGCGTCATCGTTACCAGGGACGACATGATCGACCGGTCCGGGATCACAGTTGGTGTCGACCAGTCCGATGATCGGGAGGCCCAGCCGGTTGGCCTCGTTCAAAGCGATCTCTTCGGTGGTGATGTCGAGTACGAGGAGGGCGTCGGGAACACGCTCCATGTCCGCTACCCCACCCAGGTTGAACTCGAGCTTCGCGAGCTCGGCCTCCATGGTCATGCGCTCCTTGGTCGGCAGCAGGTCCAGCTGACCTTCCTCGGAAAGGGAGCGCAGCTCGTGGAGTCTCGCGATGCGCTTCCGGATGGTGTTGAAATTGGTCAGCAGCCCGCCAAGCCAGCGACGATTGACGTAGGGCATGCCACACCTTTCGGCCCACTCCTGAACGGAGTCTTGAGCCTGCTTCTTGGTGCCGACGAAGAGGATCACTCCGCCCTTCTCGGCCAACTCGGTCGCGAACAGTCGGGCCTCCTCCAGCAGAGTCTCTGTCTGGATCAGGTCGATGATGTGGATCCCATCCCGCTCACCGTGGATGAACCTCCGCATCCGGGGGTTCCCACGGCGGGTGTGGTGTCCGAAGTGCACGCCGGCTTCGAGAAGCTCGCGAAGTCCGACCTGCGCAGTCTCGGGCGCACTTGTGGCCAATTCGATTCCTTTCGCTTGTGTGTGATCGAGCCCTGACCGGTGGCGGGGACCCGGCGTATCTCGCCGGGCAGCACCCCGTTTCCGTTTCAGGGATTAGGTTGCAGTTGCGTGACGGATGATACTCACGCTTCGCCCCTCGCGTGTTCGAGTGCTCTCATCAGCTCGCCAGGCAGTGGGGATGAGAACCTCGAGACCTCTCCCGTGCGTGGATGCAGGAATTCGAGTGTCTCTGCGTGCAGGAACTGCCTCCCGAGTCCATATGTCTCCCCGTGCCCGTAACGGGGGTCCCCTATCACCGGATGCCCTATCGCGGAGAAGTGCACGCGGATTTGGTGAGTCCGGCCGGTCTCCAACCGGGCTCGAACCAAGGTGGCCGCCGGGAGAACCTCCTCGGTGTCGAAATGGGTCGTCGCCTCACGCGATGCAACACCCCCGACGGTCATCTTCGTGCGCTCCCTCCGGCTCCGACCGACCGGCGCCTCGATCGTTCCTGTTTCCGATCCCAGATGACCTTCGACGAGAGCGAGGTACTCGCGTTTCACGGTCCTCTCCCGAATCTGCGAGCCGAGGGAAGCAAAGGCGGGCTCGCTCAGGGCGACGACCATCAGCCCGGATGTGTCCTTGTCGAGCCGATGCACGATGCCGGCTCGCTGATCCTCTCCACCCCGACCACTCCCCTCGAGTTGGTCGACGAGGGTCTCACCGACGTGCGAAGGGGCCTCGTGAACCACCAGACCGGCCGGTTTATCGAGGACGAGAACGTCCTGATCGGAATACACCTCGCGGAAGCGAGGTGGTCTCTCAGCGGCCGCCACCGGACCTCAGGCTCCCGATCAACAGCAATAGCACCCCTACTGTGATTGCGGCATCGGCGAGGTTGAAGGTAGGCCAGTGCGGAACCGCGATGAAGTCGACGACGTGACCCCGAAACACTCTGTCCGCGAGATTGCCCAGGGCCCCACCAAGCACGAGACCTATCGCCACCGAGGATCCACGCCATCTCAGGCGACTGCCGAGGATCAGCAACAAGAGGACGATCGCGGATGCCAAGAGCACCAAGACGACCGGCGGGACACCACTGGCGAGTCCGAATGCCACTCCTGTGTTCGAAGTGCGTTCCAGAGACAGGAAGGAGAAGAGTTCGGTCTCCTCGCCGGGTCTCATTCGGGCCACCACGATTGCTTTGCTGGCCTGATCGAACACGAAGACGACCAACGCAATCAGCAGGATCCGAGGTGTGCTGCGGCGGAGCAGGATCAATTCGGGTCGATCGCCCCCACCACCAGACCACGGACTAGCCCGAGCACGATCAAGCCGAGAATCGGACTCAGATCGAGCGCGAAACCACCTCCCCCCAATGGGGGAATGAACCGTCGGAAGAGATTCAGGTACGGGTTGGTCACCTCGTTGATGAAGTCGATTACCCCGTATAAGAATCGGTTGTAGGGAATTCGCGGAATCCATGAGAGCAGGATGTTCAACAAGATCAAGACGAAGTAGACGCTGAAGAGCGCGCCCACGTAGTCCGCTATTTCGGCCCGGCCAACGGCCAGCAGGAGATAAGTCATTCCTTCATCCGATCGATCGAGGCAGCAACGGCTTCGGCGAAGACCGCCGTCACCGCCCCTCGCTCCAGAGCTGCCAAGCCGGCGGCGGTGGAACCGCCGGGAGAGGCCACGGCCCGCCGCAATGCCGAGGTGTCACGGTCTTCGAGCAGCGCGGCCGTACCGGCCAGAGTCTCGGAAACCAGTTCGGCGGCGAGGTCCTGGGGCAGCCCGGCCCTCACGCCCGAGTCGGCGATCGCCTCGGCCACCAGCGCGAAATAGGCCGGGGCGCATCCCATCACCGCGGTTGCGGCGTCGAACAGCCGCTCTGGGATCTCGACCACGAGGCCGAGCACCGAGAGTAGCCCCGCCAGATCCGCCTCACTTGACTCAGGGCTCTCCGGCACGGTGCGGCAGAGAACACCCCGCCGTTTCTCCACGGCGACGTTCGGCATCACACGGACACACTCGGCGCCTGGAAATGAGGTCTTGAGGAGCGAGAGGTCTGACCCGGCGAGCAGCGATACGACGGTCCCGGAAAAGCCATCCGCCTCTCCGGCCACAGC
>JBJTBI010000041.1:0-4488 GCA_046091265.1 bacterium | reverse complement strand
CCTCGAGCGCGGCGCCGCGATGCCGCTCCGCCCGGCTCACCGCTCGAAGGACCTCCAGGTGCTTCTCGCTGAGTCGAACGCCCCACACGAGCCGGAAACCTACGCCTCCCTTCGGACCTACTTTCTCGCTTGTTAAAGCGGAATCTTCGGCTCCGAACCTTCTCGGAAACCGGTTACTCTCCCGATTCGTCCGCGGGTTCGCCGTCACCGCCGGGCAACGCGATCATCCGCACCGCCTCGACCCGGTTTTCGCGCACCTGCTCCACGCGTATCTCCCAGCCGTCGGTGCGGATTACGTCGCCGCGCTTGGGCAGGCGGCCGAGTTCGTCGAATACGTAGCCACCGATCGAGTTGAAGGCGTCGGTGTCCACCGGAAGGTCGATCTCGGCCTCTTGCAGGTCGCCGAGCGAAACGTGTCCGCGCACGTACCAGTCGCCGTTGGCCAGGCGCCGCAGAGAGCCTGCCAGCGGGTCGGTCTCGTCTTCGATCTCACCCACCACCTCTTCGAGTATGTCCTCGACCGTGGTGATGCCGATCGTGCGACCGTACTCGTCGGCGACCACGCCGATCGACGAGCGTTGGTGCTGCAGTTCGGTCAACAGGTCATCGAGCGGCTTGGTCTCGGGCACGATCAGGGCCGGGCGGATCGCCTGCTCGATCGAGATGTCGGGGCCCTGCTCCATGTAGAGACGGGCCAGTTTCAGAGCGTGGGCTATCCCCTTGACCTTGTCGGGGTTGCCGTCCTCGATCACCAGCAGGCGGTTGTGGCCGGTGTCCGTGCACTTCTCGAGCGCTTCGCGCACCGTCGCCGAATCATCGATCGAGACCACCGCGGGAATCGGAGTCATGACCTCGCGCGCCTCCTGCTCATGCAGGTGGAAGACGCCGCGGAGCATCACCGCCTCGCCGGGATCGTCATCACCGCCCACCACGCTGCGGGCGATCAGCACCTGCAGCTCCTTGGAGCTCGCCGCCTCGCCCTCCGAGACGATCGGCTGACGGAAGATCTTCTCGACGATGAAATTGGCCGGGCGGTTGGTGATCACGATCAGCGGGTGGAAGGCCAGGCGGAAGAACTCCAGCGGCCGCGCGATCCGTCGCATCGTCGGCTCGGCGGCGGAGATCGCGTACATCTTCGGCGCCTGCTCTCCGACGATTACGTGGGCCAGGGTGATGAGGAGATAGGCGATTGCGATCGAGGCGACGATCGAGAGACCGTGTCCGAGGAACTCGCCGAACAGCGGTTCCAGCCACCCGGCGAAGAGCGGTTCACCGATGAAACCGATTCCGATCGAGGCGAGCGTGATCCCCACCTGACAGGTCGCGACGTATTCGTCGACCTGATCCATCTGCTTCAGCGCGAGCTTTGCGCTGCCGCTGCCCTGCTGGACGTACTCGTCCATCCGCGAATGGCGTGAGCGCACCAGCGCGAACTCGGCGGCGACGAAGAAGCCGTTCGCCACGATGAGGAGCAACACGAGGACCAGCAGCACGGCGGTCATGGCAGGCGCGCTCCCGGCATCGCCCGCACGATCTGAATCTCGCGCCCGCTCAGGGGCGCCTTACCTCCGGGATCCTCGTCCTCCATCGACAACTCTGGCGAGCCTATCAGCAGTACCGACAGTCCTAGGCCAACTCGTCGATCTTGCCGATCAACTCGAAGTCGGACTCGGTGATGCCGCCTTCGTCGTGGCTCGTGACCGACACCTCTACCTGCGACCAGGCGATAGCCACATCTGGGTGGTGGTTCATCTCGTCGGCTGGCGCGACGATCTGCGAGACGAACTCGACTGCGCCCTTGAAGTCGCCCCGATCGTACGACTTGACCAGGCAGTCCTCTCTGTGGCGCCAGCCTTCGTGCTCTTTCAACTTCTTCTTGATGTCGTCATCTCCGAGGAGAGTCAAGTTCTTGCCTTTCTCGATCGCAACGGTTTGATTTCGTCGAAGGCAATGCTAGTCACCCCGTCGACCGGATGAGGAGGATTCGTCCCCACCTCGGGCCGGTCCACTCGCAGCGGTGAGATGCTGCCGACGAGGATGCTGGTGGTACCCCCGCGCCTCTCCACCCTGCCGGTCACCTCGAGCAGGCGCGACAGCCTGAGAGTCAGCGAGTGCCCCTCGGCCACTGGCGGGGTGAGCACGGCGTTGAACAGATCGTGCTCGTCTTCGAGCAGCACGAAGACCATCCCGTTCGCGGTCGCGGGCCGCTGCCTGGCCACCTCCAGCCCGGCGCAGGTGACCGGGCTTCCCTGCGCGATTCTGGCGATCCGTCGGCTGTCGCTCCAATCGGCGGGGAGGCGTTCGCGCAGGACACCGATCGGGGGGTCGCCGCGCGAAATCCCGGTCGTCACCTAGGCGGTCTGCACCTCCTCCCAGCGACTCTGGGCTGGGAGGACAGGCGTCGCGCCGCTGTTGCCACCGCCGCCACTGCCGCTGGAAGCGATCGCCAACTGGGTGGAACCGCCGGATCTCGTCGCCACCGGCACCGCGCCTGCCTGCCAGAGAGCCGGTCGTCTGCCGCTCGAAAGCGAGGGGTCCGCGCCGAGCAGCGAATCGCAGGCGCCAGCCCAGGCGAGTCTCCGCAGGCCGGCCGGAGAGACCCCCGATCGGGCGGCCAGATCCGCCACGTCGCGATAGACGCCTCCGCTCTCTCGCCCCGAGATCGCAGCCGATGCGTCCTCTCCTGAGAGCCCGTTCACGCAGGCGAGCCCCAACCTCACCGGAGGGGCCCCCTCGGGACCGGCGACCGCCCCTGAGGTCTCGACCCGGCACTCGACCGCGCTGGAGTTGACATCGACCGGCAAGACGTCCAACCCCCGGTGCTGAGCCTCGTGGACGAGTGCGTCGGGCGGATAGAAGCCCATCGGCTGTTCGTTCAAGAGCGCGCACAAGAACTCGGATCCGTAATGGGTGCGAAGCCAGGTCGACTGGTAGGCCAGCAAGCCGAACGCCACCGAGTGTGACTTTGGAAAGCCGAACCCCGAGAACCCCTCGATCTGGGCGAATACCCGCTCAGCCGTCTCGCCGGAGACGCCTCTGGAGGCGGCGCCGGAGAGGAAACGCTCGCGCTAGCCGACGAGCGCACGGTGGGAGCGCTTGCGGCTCATCGCCCGCCTCAAGCCCTCTGCCTCCTCGACGCTGAACCCCGCGAGAGCCTGCGCCACCCCGAGCACCTGATCCTGGAAGACGATCACCCCGAGCGTCTCGGCGAGGACCGGCTCGAGAAGCGGATGGTCATACGGCGGTCGATAGGACGGATCGACCCGCTGCTTGGCCCGCCGCTCCACATAAGGGTGAACCGCGCCGCCCTTGATCGGCCCCGGCCTGACCAGCGCCACCTGGATTGCGAGCTCCTCCAGATCCTGCGGCTGGGTGCGCCGGAGCATCTGGATCTGGGCGCGACTCTCGATCTGGAAGACGCCGAGCGTGTCGGCGCGGCGGATCGACTCCCAGGTGGAACGGTCGTCGTGCGGGATCCGGCTCAGGTCCACCCGCTCGCCGCGGGTGCGCTCGATCTCGTCCACGCACCTCTCCACCGCCGAGAGCATCCCCAGGCCCAGCAGATCGATCTTGAGGAAGCCAGCGTCCGAGCACGAGTCCGTGTCCCACTGCAGGATCCGCCTTCCCTCCATCGCCGCCGGCTGCGACGGACACATACCGATCAGCGGTTGGGTGGAGACGACCATCCCGCCCGGGTGCTGCGAGATGTGTCGCGGCAGTCCCAGCATCTCGGGGGCGAGCCGGCGCACCGTCGTCCAGCCGGGCGAGTCGAACCTCTCGCGGCCGAGCGCCTCGCGCATCCTCGCCGACGAACGCTCGGGGTCCGCGTAGGAGCCAACGCTCTTGCAGACCAGTTCCACCTCGGCGGGCGGCAGGCTCAGCGCCCGGGCCAAGTCTCGGGTGGCGCTGCGCGAGCGGTAGGTCGCGAAGGTACTGACCAGCGCCGAGCGCTCGGTACCGTAGTGCTGCTGGACTCTCGGGATCAGTCGGTGGCGGATGTCGCGGGGAAAGTCGAGATCGATGTCGGGTACGGCGCTCAGGTCCTCGTTCAGGAACCGTCCCAACGTGAGGTCGTTGGAGATCGGATCCACGTGCGAGAGGCCGGTCAGGTAGCAGACGATCGAGCTCACGCTCGAGCCCCTGCCCCGGCCGGGCGGCAGCAGCGACCGGGCTGCCGAGGGCCCGCGCACCTCCACCGCGACCTCGCGAGCCAGCTCGAGGATCTCGCGGTGGAGGCAGAAGAATCCCGACAGCCCCAACGACGAGATCAGATCCAGTTCCGTCTCCAGGCGGCCCGTGGCCTGGTCCCGACTCGGGTCGGGAGACGGATAACGCTCGTCGAGCCGGTCGCGGCAGAGATCGGCCAACCGCCGGTCGGCCTCGGGATCGTCCGCCCCGGGATACCGGTAACCGAGATCCGAGGTGAGATCGAACTCGATCCGCTCCGCGACTACCGCCATCTCGTCCACCGCCTCCTCGTACCCAGCA
>JBJTBI010000040.1:0-5862 GCA_046091265.1 bacterium | reverse complement strand
CCTCGGCAGCCTCGCTCGCTGGTGGCGCCTGCTGCTGGCCAGCCGATGCCTGCTGCTGCTCGCGGCGCTTGCGCTCCGCCTTCCGTTGTGCTCTCGACTTTGCCATACCCTGGTCCGCCTGAGGCGGAGTTACCTAGCGGGTCTCCTTATGTGGGGTGTGGCGTCCACACCATCGGCAGTACTTGCGCATCTCGATCCGGTCGGGCGAGTTACGCCTCGACTTGATCGTCTCGTAGTTCCGCCGCTTGCACTCCTCACATGCGAGGGTCACTCCTATGCGCTGATCTCCGGCCATCGCTCAACTCCCGTTCAAAGTTTTGGACCTCTTTACGAAAAAAACCTCCGGCCGCGGGGCCTGAGGTGCAGTGAATATAGCGCGCCAGACTCGAGAGGACGGCTGAGCCGGTGCGCAAGGGGCTCTTCCTTCGGTCAGGCGCTTCCCGAAACCGCCCAGATCAGACTGGTCCGTGAGCCCACCCGCACACGAAACCTCGCCTTCCCGATGATGGAGAGCTTGGCGGTGACCGGCACTCCCTTCTTCACGCCGATCTTCGTGATCCGAGTCCACTTGCCCTTGATCAGTTGCTCGATCAGCGCGTTGCCCTGCAATGGCGGTCTGAACCACGCGGTAGCGGCCTTCGAGGAGACGCGCTCGACGGTGAAGGGGAAGGTGAATGCGGTCATCGCCGGCTTAGGTGGTTGGTCGGCCACGGTGAACGGCCAGGTCGCGGTGTTGGGGAAGAGACCGACGTTGCACTGCCGCGTACAGCCCTCGGGATTGCTCACCGGGTCGTAGGGGACCTGATCGCGGAGCTTGAAGTAGAGGAACATATCCGCGCCCTTCTGCCACAGCATCCGCATCGCTCGTTGAATCGTGTCGGCTTGACTGCGAAGGCTGGGTGCCCCCGGATCGGGAGGATTGCTGCCGGTCCAGAACTCGGTCGCCCAGATCGAGCGACCACCGGACACCGACGGCGTAACTTGGCCGAGCCTCTCGATCGCCCTCAGCAGACGTGTTCCCCGCTCGAAGTTGGAGGGACGGAGATCCGAGTTCGGGTAGTACGGGAGCGCGCCGATGTCCCGGTTGGCGGAAGGGATGGCGTTGTGGGCGAAGACGTCGAGTTTCGGTTTGGAGGAACAGTCGACTCTCACCTGCCCGCCGGACTCGCGAACGCAAAACATCTGCCGCATGAAGTCGAGCGGGCCGGTGCGTACCTGAGCGAGATCGGAATCGGTACCCGGTCCCGCCGGTGCCGTCCCCGGTCCGATCACGACTGCGCCGGGTTGAGCAGCATGCACCGCACCGTAAAAGGCGTTCAGCATCGTGCGGTAGTGACCTGCCACGAAGGGCGACCCGTCGGGGTTGAGCTGGGGGTTCATGAAACTGAAGAGGTTCGGTTCGTTCCAAGCCTGGAGGTATCTGACTCGCGGGAGAGGCGACCCTGATCCTGATGGGGTGTACGAACCCGAGTATCGGGTCGCAACCGCGGCGCCGAAATCGGCGAACGCGGAGGTACTTGGCTTCCAGGTTCCCTTTCCTGCACATTCGGGGGGAATCTGGCCCTCGACACACTCGAGGGGAGGTCTGCCCGCTCCCTCGGCAAACTCCGGTGCTCCCCAGATGGTGAGCAGGACCTGCATACCTCGTTGATTGGCGGCGCGCACCGCCGCGTCGTAGGCGGAGAAGTCGTAGTTGGGATCCGCGGGGTTGGCAGGTGCGGTGGGAGCGACCGACTCGTCTACCAGAGCCTTGCTCCAGATCAAATCGAGGCGGATCAACCCCACACCACCCTCGTCCGCACGATCTAGCCAGAAGGCGCGCTGTGGCTCGGGAGTGTCCAGGTCCATGAATTCGGCGTTGTCGTAGAGCGCGAGTTGGTACGGCGGGCGATCGGCCGCCGCTGCCGATCCGGGAGGCAGCGAGGTCCAGATTCCCAAGATCAGGGCGAGCGCCGCGGATGCAGGCGCCAGGTACCGGAGCGGAACCGCAAACGTCTTGGCCCGGGTCATTTCCCGGCGCGGGGTGCTCGCGGTGCCTCGACCTCGGGCCGGTCGAACCGTTTGGCGATCACAGCGGCCAAGAGGACGATCAACATCAAACTCGGCAGGAGCCAGCCCATGCCACCCAGGGCCGCGGAGAGAAACGACGAATCGCCGGAGGGAGGATCCAGCCTCACTGCGACCGCAGCGGGAGTCCGCTCGGCTGGCTCGGCGGCCTTCCGGTCGGGCTTGCCTTTGCCCTTCTTCCCGCTGCTCTCCCCGCCGGTCGGAGCCGAGTATGCGCTGCCGTAGTCGTAGGAGCTCCCTGAATCCGACCCCGACCCTGAGTCCACCGACGGTGATGGCTTGTCCGATCCGCCCGGATTGGGCTCGGGACGCGGTTCGGGTACGGGGGGCGGTGGCTCCTCGTACTCGTCGATCACATCGGCTCGGGCGCTACTGATCGATCCGGGCACCATCCCTGAGAGACTCAAAGCGCAAGACCCGAGCAGCGCCACCAGACAGGTGGCTGAAACGAGGATCAAGGTGGGAACGGAGGCGGGTTTTCGGAGTGTCTGTTCCAAGGGCGATAGAGCAGGCTGTCACGCCTGCGTCTTGCTGATTAGGTTAGGTGATGATTATGACCCCGAAGGCTGAGGAAAGTTTCGGAAAGGTCGCCGCGGCTCGACCTCGGGGCAGTACTGCCGCGTTGCTGACCGGTGTGACCGCAGCAACCGGTCTGTTCTATCTCGCCATGCGAGGTGGCGGCTACGAACTGACCGCCAGAGCGGAGCTCGGCCTGCTGGCGTGGTGGGCGGTCGCGGTGCTGGGTGCACTGGGCGTGCTTCCGGTTGGAAGACCGAGACGATCGGCTTTCGTCATGCTCGGCGCGATGGCGGCCCTCGCCGCGTGGACGGCGATCGCGATCATCTGGTCGCCGAGCGCCGAGCGCGGGATGGTCGAGGTCGAGCGGGTCCTGACCCTGGGTGGAATCCTCGCGCTGGCGGTGCTGGCCACCCCGCCCCGACATGCGAAGGCGCTGCTCTGGGGAGTCGCCGCAGCGATCGTCGCAGTGGCCGCAATCGGGATCCTCTCCCAACTGCGAAAGGGTTGGTTCCCCGATTACGGGACGGCCGAGGATCTCGGCGGGCAGGTTCTGGTCAGGCTCAGCTACCCGCTTCGTAACTGGAACGGCCTGGCCGAGATGTTCGCCATGGGGGGTGCGCTGTTGACTGGACTCGGTGCGGTTTCCCGTAAACCGCGATGGGCTGCCCTCGCCTGTGCCGCACTGCCCGTGCTGGTGCTGGCCTCGTATCTGACCCTCTCACGCACCGGCATCGCTTGCGCGCTGGTGGGGCTACTGGTCGTGATCGCACTGCATCCACTGAGGAGGCAGGTCGGGGTGATCGCCTCGATCGGCTTGATCACCGGGACGCTCGCAGTCGGCGTCGTGACGGCGATACCCGGGGCGAGCGAAGGGGGGGCGAGCGGAGCGGAGGCTGCTTCGATCATCGTCGTGTTGCTCGTGTGCTGCCTGCTATCGGGATGGTTGCTGACGGCGCTCGGTCGCTACGGGGCGCTGTCCTGGGTACAAGGCCTCGGCAGCGGGCTCGATCGCGGCACAGTGAAGATCTTCAAGATCGCGGCAGTGATCGTTGCGGCCGCTCTGGTGCTCTTGGCGATCCCGACTTTGCTGAACGGTTGGAGCGAGTTCAAGAAGCCCGATACCCCCGGGGCCAGTGCGGACCGCTACACCAGCGCCACCGGCAGCGGGCGCTACCAGTGGTGGAGTCTGGCGGCAGAGGCCGGGGCAGAGAACCCGCTGACCGGCGCTGGACCCGGGACCTTCGAGTTCATCTGGGCCGCGAACGGAACCGTCCAGGGGTACGTGAGAGACGCCCACTCGCTCTACCTGGAGTCGTTCGGTGAACTCGGCGTGTTCGGCCTGCTGCTCGCCCTGACCCTCGTTGCCACTCCCCGGCTCCGCTCGGTGCGTGGGTCCCTCGGTGGATCCCGGAGGATCGAACGCGGGGCCTTCGCCGCGAGCGCAGGTGCGATGGCGGCATTCGCGCTGGCAGCAGGATTCGACTGGGCTTGGGAGACCACCGCGCTGACCGCGGCGTTCATGCTGGTCGCAGCGGGGACGCTGCGTCTCGGAGGGTCCGAGGCAACGGCCGAATCTACCCCGAGGGGGCGTGGTGTCGCGGGGAGGGTCGCGCTCGCCTCCTGTGGCCTTATTGCCGTGGTGGTGATATCGATCCCTCTCACCATGCAGAGAGCGCTCGATCGAAGCGCGTCGGAGCTGAGGGCAGGGAATCTGCAAGCCGCGCTCGACGAGGCCGGCGAAGCCGGCAGGATCGAGCCCTTCGCCGCCTCGCCGCTGATCGCGCAGACGGTCGTCTACGAAAGCGCGGGTGATTACCGGGCCGCGCTCGAGACCGCGCGAGAGGCAGTGAGGCGGGAATCGACCAACTGGCAGACCTGGTATCTGCTTGCGAGGATCCAGCGCTGGCTCGATGATGACGCGGCGGCGGCAAACTCATATCAGCGGGCGGTCGATCTGAACCCACGCTCGGAGCGGCTCAGCATGCCATACGAGGAATCCACCCTGAGGTAGACCTAACGGGCACCTCGGCCGCCGAAGACGGCCGAGACCGTGCCGATCAGGAGGCGCAGATCCTCCCGTAGCGACCACGAGGTGACGTACGCATAGTCCAGCCTCAGCATGTCCTCGTGGGGGATATCGCTGCGGCCGTAGACCTGCCACGGGCCGGTCAAGCCCGGTCGCATCTTGGAACGCGCGTAGAAGCGGCCTTTGACCCACTTGGCCTCATCGAGAGGTAGCGGCCTCGGCCCGACGATGCTCATCTCCCCGCGCAGGACGTTCCAGAGTTGGGGAAGCTCATCGATCGACCAGCGCCGTAGGTATCTCCCGAGAGGAGTGATCCGCTGATCGTGGGAGCTCTTGACGAGGATCCGTTCGTGTCCTCCAGCGAGATCTCGGTGACCTGCTTCAGCGCCCTCGGTCATGGTCCGGAACTTCAACAACTCGAACTTCCTCTCCCCCCTACCTTCCCGCGACTGACGGAAGATCGCCGGTCCGGGCGATCCGAGGCTCACAGCAACACCGACGGCGATCAGCAGAGGCGAAGCAACGAGCAACAGGACGAGCGCTGAGACCACATCCAAGCCACGCTTGATGGCGAGGGCCACGGAGTTGCTGCGGCCGAGCCTCAGCGAGACGATCGGCTGGCCCTCGAGTCGGTAGATCGACTCGACCGGAATCAGGGTGTCTGGACCGCCCGCAACCGAATCGAGGGCGATGCCGCTGGCCGACGCCGCATCGATCAGTCCCAGCTGGGCCTCCGAGTCGAGACCGCGTGAGGCGACGATTACTCTGCCTGCGCCGGTGGCCGAGACCGCCTGATCGAGCAGATCCATCCAGTCGCGTTCCCCTGCCGCCCGTTCGAAATGGATCGATTCCTGCTCCCGCCCGTCGAGGATCGGGGTGAGGACATCAGCTCCGCTCCCCAGCGAGAGCACTCCCGCTGGCACGAGGCCGTTCGACTGCTGCCGATCCAGCCGACGGAGTATCAGGCCCGCCTCCTCCGCCTCCCCGAAGACCAGCACACGCTGATCTAGCGCGCCGCTTCGGCGGAGGAGGAGTCGCCCGATTCCCCTCGCCAACAAGACGAGCACCACTGCGGCGATCCAGAGGACCGCCGGGGCGCGGATCTCCGTGATCCCCGAGAAGAGCGCGGAACCTAGGAGCACGATCAGCCAGACCCAGGCCGTGCTGATCAGGAAAACGGGGCCGATCTCGTCCGCCAGCGAGAAGTCCACCCGGCGCGCGGGCAGCGAATAGAGACCTGCCGCCTGAGC
>JBJTBI010000039.1:0-7167 GCA_046091265.1 bacterium | reverse complement strand
ATCCTCCGCATCGTCCGCGCAGATGGAGTACCGCCTGGCTGTCCGCCTGAGCGTACGTTCGTGACGAGAGATCAGGTCGACAGCAGCCTCCTGCCGAAACTGACGGAGTTCCCGCTCGCCGAAGGGCGCGGGCCCTCCGCTTAGATCCAGCTCAGACTGTTCGACAACCTGCTCTGTCATCTCTTCTCCGGCCACTTACAACCCGCTCAATCAGAGAGGTCGCGGGATTAGCCCCCACCAAAGACAAGAAGCCCCCGCTATTTGCGAGATTCGCGCTGTCGCGAGTGCGCGCAGCGATGACCTCCCCGTTGCGCAATCAGATGTGACCGTCCACTAGCCTCGCCAGCGTGGCAGCCAAGTCAGTAGTCAGCGGCGGAGCTGGATTCCTCGGCTCGCATCTTTGCGAGGCGCTGCTCGCGCGCGGCGACGAGGTGATCTGCCTCGACAACCTCGAGACCGGCAGCCTCGACAACATCTCGCATCTGGAGGGTGAGCGGTTCGAGTTCCGCAACCTGGACGTGACCGAGCACGTGGAGATCGACGAGGAGATCGACTTCGTCTTCCACCTCGCCTCTCCAGCGAGCCCGATCGACTACCTGCGCCTGCCTCTGCAGACTCTGAAGGTCGGAGCCGAGGGCACCCGCAACATGCTGGGGCTGGCCAAACACAAGCGGGCGAGATTCCTGCTGGCCTCCACCTCGGAGGTCTACGGCGACCCGGAGATCCACCCGCAGACCGAGGAGTACTGGGGACACGTAAACCCGATCGGACCGCGCGGCGTCTACGACGAAGCCAAGCGCTACGCCGAAGCGCTGACCATGGCCTATCACCGCCAACAGGGCGTGAACACCTGCATCGTGCGGATCTTCAACACCTACGGGCCGCGGATGCGCCCTCACGACGGTCGCGCCATACCCACCTTCCTGCGTCAGGCTCTGCAGGACAAGCCGATCACCGTGTTCGGCGAGGGCGAGCAGACTCGCTCGTTCTGCGTCGTCGACGATCTGATCAGGGGGCTGATCCTGCTGGCCGACTCCGAGTTCCACATGCCGGTGAACATCGGGAACCCGGACGAGAAGACGATCCTCGAGCTCGCCGAGGCGGTCATCGCCGCCACCGAATCGCGATCGGAGATCGTCTTCGAAGCGCTGCCGGTGGACGACCCACAGACCCGCCAGCCGGACACCACGAGGGCCAGAGAGATCCTCGGCTGGGAGCCGACGGTTAGTCTGGCCGAGGGTCTGCGGCGGACGATCGATCTGGCTGGCGCCGAGAGTTTGATCGGGAGCACCCCCGGGTAATCCCGCGTGGCAACTCCTGCCGACACTCCCCGAGCAGAGATCCTCGCCGTGGTCGGCGCCAGGCCGAACATGGTCAAGATGGCACCGCTGCTGCACGCGCTGGCGGATGGAGAGGTCGGACGGGTGCGACTGGTGCACACCGGCCAGCACTACGACCGCTCACTCTCGGGAGGCTTCATCGAACTGCTCGGAATGCCCGAGCCCGATGCCAACCTGGAGGTCGGCTCGGGAACTCACGCGGAACAGACCGCGGCGGTGCTGATCGGGATCGAGGAGGAGATCGCCGACAACGAGCCGGACCTGCTGGTGGTTTCCGGAGACGTGAACTCGACCATGGCTGCCGCGATCGCAGCGGCCAAGGCCGGTGTCCCCGTGTGTCACCTCGAGTCGGGGCTGCGCTCGGGCGACTGGAGCATGCCCGAGGAGATCAACCGGGTGGTGACCGACCGGATCTCCGACCTGCTCCTTTGTACCTCGCCCGATGCGGTCGAGAATCTGACTTCAGAGGGAATCAGCGGCGACGGGGTCGCCTTGGTCGGCAATACGATGATCGACAGCCTGGTCAGGATCCTCGCGGATGTAGACCGGACGAAGGTGCTGGAGGCAAATGACCTGGAGAGGCGGGGATTCGGCTTGGTGACGCTTCATCGCCCCGCGCTGGTCGACGACCCCGCTCAGTTGACGGAGGCGATCGACGCGCTGGAAGGGCTGGCCGAGCAGATGCCGGTCGTCTTCCCCGTCCACCCTCGCACCGCGTCGAGGTTGGAGGCTGCTGGGGTAGATGCGAGCGACGCCCTGCGAATACTCGAGCCGATGGACTACCCGGACTTCATCGCACTCGAGGCGGAGGCCCGAGTAGTCGTGACCGACTCGGGTGGCGTTCAGGAGGAGTCGAGCGCGGTGGGCACGCCATGTTTGACCTACCGAACCACGACCGAGCGACCGATCACCTGTGAACTCGGGACCAACGAACTGGTCGGCACCGATCCGGCAGCACTCTCGGCGGCGATAGAACGCGCACTCGCCGGAGAAGTCCCGGACGAGCCGCCGGAGATCCCTCTCTGGGACGGCGCCGCCGGACCCCGCGCCGCCGAGGCGATCGAGAAGTTCCTCAGGCAGCGGAACTCCGCTTAGTCGCCGTATCCTCAGACCACCAATGGCGAGCGAGAAGACCACAGACGAGAACCGTTACATCGCGCCGGTGGTGGGAGCCGAAGACGAGCGCATCTTCACCGACTCGGGGATAGAGATCGACCGCGTCTACGACGCCGGCGATGTCGCTCCGGACCTCGAGGCTCGGCTCGGCGAGCCCGGCGAGTATCCGTTCACCCGCGGGATCCACGACGGGATGTATCGCGACCGCACCTGGACGATGCGCCAATACGCGGGCTACGCGACCGCGGAAGAGACCAATGAGCGCTACCGGTATCTGATCGATCACGGATCGACCGGCCTCTCGATGGCGTTCGATCTGCCCACCCAGCTGGGCCGTGACTCCGACGACCCGCTCTGCAACGGCGAGGTCGGCAGGACCGGGGTCGCGATCGACACGATCGAGGACATGCGGATCTGCTTCGAGGGGATCCCGCTCGACAGTGTTTCGACCTCGATGACGATCAACGCCCCGGCCGCGGTGCTGCTGCTCCTCTAACAGCTGGTGGGCGAGGAGCAGGGGGTCGAATCGACCGAGCTCCGAGGGACCGTGCAGAACGACGTCCTCAAGGAGTACATGGCCCGCGGCAACTACATCTATCCGCCCGAGCCGACGATGCGGCTGACCACCGATATCTTCGCCTACTGCGACGAGTTCGTGCCGAAGTGGAACACGATCTCCATCTCCGGCTACCACATCCGCGAGAAGGGCTGCTCGGCGGTTCAGGAAGTCGCCTTCACACTCTCCAACGCGATCGCCTACGTGCAGGCCGGCATCGACGCGGGTCTCGATCCCAACACCTTCGGCAAGCGGCTCGCCTTCTTCTTCAACTGCCACAACAATGTGTTCCAGGAGATCGCGAAGTTCCGCGCGGTGCGAAGGATGTGGGCGGAGATCATGCGCGACCGCTTCGGCGCGACCGACGAGAAGGCGCAGATGATCCGGTTCCACACCCAGACTGGCGGCGTGACCCTGCAAGCCCAACAGCCAGAAGTGAACATCGTGCGCGTGGCGCTGCAGGGGTTTGCAGCCGTGTGCGGCGGAACCCAGTCGCTGCACACCAATGGGTTCGACGAGGCACTTGCGCTTCCGACCGAGCGCTCGGCGCGAATCGCTCTGCGTACCCAGCAGGTCCTCGCTCATGAATCCGGTGCGGCAGAGACGGTCGACCCTCTCGCCGGTTCCTACTTCGTCGAGTCACTGACCGACGAGATCGAACTCCGCGCTCGGGAGTTGATGGAGAAGGTCGAAAAGCAGGGTGGCTCTGTGAACGCGCTCGACTACATGCAGCGCGAGATCGAGGAGTCAGCTCAGTCCTATCACGAGCGCTACCAGTCCGAGCAGGACGTGATCGTCGGGGTGAACAGGTACGTCTCCGATGAGCCAGACGACGTGGACATCCTCAAGGTGGATCCGGAGTCCGAGCGCAAGCAGGTCGAGCGGTTGAGCAAGTGGAAGGAGAGCCGCGACAACGAAGCGGTCACCGCCCGTCTGGCGGATCTCCGAACGGCGGCCGAAGGAGGCGACAACCTCCTTCCGCCGATCCGGGAGGCACTCCGTGCCGGTGCTTCGATCGGCGAGGTCTGCGGGGAGATGCGCGAGGTCTTCGGCGAATACCAGGGCGGGACCTTCTTCTAGTCACGCACGCGCAGGCGTGAACCACGGCTGGCTCCTGCCTGAGGGCCTCGGTTTTTCCGCTTCAACAAGCGAAAAGACGCATCCGTCACGCTTGCAAGATTGCGGCCCGCGGGAGGGAATCGCCGCGCACGGCGAACTCCTCAGGCGAATGGTTACAGCAGAGAAAACGCTGGTGAAGTCACTCCCCGAGCTCTGGGACCTGGTCAGCCAACCCGAGCGGATGCAGGGCCTGATCTCGGCCCTCGTCGGCTGTGCCGCCGAGGTGAAGGTCACGGCGGAGGAGCCCGAGGTGAGGCTCGCCTGGGAGGCTGCAGCGGTGGAGGAGCAGGCCAGCATCGCCATAGAGATGGAAGAAAAGGGCTGGGGAACCCACGTCAAGATCGAGGTTCAGCGAGAGGACGAGACCGGCCTCGAGGACTGGCTGGAAGCACTGATCGAGGAGTTCTCGGCGCACGATCGTCGCCCTTTCCAGGGTCTGGTCTGATCGCATACGAGCTGAGCGGGAGCGCTGCCAGGCAGCGCGCCACCTGCCACGGGGAATAGACTCCGCTTCGCGTGAGCGAGAAGACCCCTGAAACCCACGAGGAGAGACTCGCCCAACTCGCGGATCTGCGTGAGCAGATCCTCCATGCAGGCAGCGAGGCTGCGGTCGAGAAGCATCACGCCAAGGGCAAGCTGACCGCCCGCGAGAGGATCGACAAACTCCTCGACCCGGGCAGCTTCGAGGAACTCGACTCGTTCGTGCGTCATCGCACCCTCGATTTCGGCATGGACGCCAAGCGTCCGTACGGCGACGCGGTAGTGACCGGCCACGGCACCGTGGACGGCAGGCCGGTGTTCGTGTTTAGCCAGGACTTCACCGTCTTCGGCGGCTCGCTCGGCGAGGTCATGGCCGAGAAGATGTGCAAGGTGATGGACCTCGCAGCGCAGGTAGGGGCGCCGGTCGTCGGCCTGAACGACTCGGGCGGTGCCCGCATCCAGGAAGGCGTGGTCTCGCTCGGAGCCTACGGCGATGTCTTCGTGCGCAACGTCAAGTGTTCGGGGGTGATCCCGCAGATCAGCGTGATCATGGGGCCGTGCGCTGGTGGAGCCGTCTACTCACCGGCGATGACCGACTTCATCTTCATGGTCAAGGAGACCTCTCACATGTTCATCACCGGACCCGAGGTGATCAAGACGGTCACGGGCGAGGAGGTCGAGTTCGAGGAACTAGGAGGCGCGATGACCCACAACTCCAAGTCCGGTGTCGCCCACTTCGCATCCGAGGACGAGGAGAGTTGCCTCGAAGACGTTCGCTACCTGCTGAGCCACCTCCCCTCCACCAATCTCGAGATAGCACCGCGCTTCGAGCCGACCGACGATCCCGAGCGGATGGATCCGGAACTCGACACGATCGTCCCCGACGACCCGACCAAGCCCTACGACATGCGTGAGGTGATCGGCAGGGTGGTAGACGACGGAGAGTTCTTCGAGGTGCACGAGCACTTCGCCAAGAACATCGTCTGCGGTTTCTCACGGCTCGACGGCTACTCGGTAGGCGTAGTGGGAAACCAACCTGCTCACCTTGCGGGAGTGCTCGACATCGAGAGCTCGGAGAAGGCCGCGAGGTTCGTGCGGACCTGCGACGCGTTCAACATCCCGCTGATCACCTTCACCGACGTGCCAGGTTTCCTGCCGGGTACCTCGCAGGAATGGAACGGGAACATCCGGCACGGAGCGAAGCTCCTCTACGCCTTCACCGAGGCCACCGTTCCGAAGCTGACCGTCGTCACCCGCAAGGCCTACGGAGGCGCCTACGACGTGATGAACTCCAAGCACATGCTCGCCGACTTCAACTTCGCCTGGCCCACCGGCGAGGTCGCAGTGATGGGAGCGGAAGGAGCGGTGAACATCATCTACCGGGGAGCGCTCGCCGACGCGGACGACCCGGACGCAAAGCGGGCCGAGTTGATCGATGACTACAAGGCCCACTTCGCAAACCCATACGCTGCCGCCGAACGTGGATACATCGACGATGTGATCGTCCCCCATCAGACGCGGCCGAAGCTGATCAAGGCGTTGCGGACCCTGCAGAACAAGCGGGTCGAACAACCCAAGCGCAAGCACGGCAACATCCCGCTTTGAGCGAAACGACTTCGGCAGATCGTGGCCCGAGGTCGAACGCTCCGATTCCGCCCGAAGATCTCGTCTTCAGGGTCTCGATGACCGATCTGGATACCTTCGACCGGGTCGGGGCGGTCAACCGCGACTCGATCGTCGAGGCGCTCGGCAGCGACTGGAGCTGGCAGGGGAAACGGGTGCTCGACTTCGGTTGCGGAGTGGGTCGACTCCTGCGGCACCTGACCGCAGAGGCAGGGGTGGCGCAGATTGACGGGTGCGACATGCATCAGGAGAGCATCGACTGGTGCAGAGCGAATCTCGATCCACCGTTCAGCTTCTTCGTCAACTCCTCCACTCCGCCGCTCGAGAAAGTGGCGGACGAGACCTACGATCTGGTGATCGCCATCTCCGTCTTCACCCACATCGCAAGCGGCTGGGCCGAATGGGTCTCGGAACTGCAGCGGATCATCAAGCCGGATGGATTCCTCGCTGCGACCTTCCATGGCCCCGGCATGGCGGAATCCCATCGAGCCCAGAGCGGATTCCCGTACCTCGAGCATGAGACGGGGATGATCTGCCTGCCGACCGGCGAGGAGGGAACCTTTGCTTCGATCTTCCATTCACCGTGGTGGCTCGAGGCCCACTGGGGTCGGGCGTTCGAGCCTGTCTCGATCCTCCCGGCCGGATTCACCGGCGAGGCCGGCAGCGGTCACGGGCTCTTCGTCGGAAGGAGGAGGGCCGAGCGGGTCACGCCCGAGGGCCTCGAGAGAGCCGAGGCCGGTGAACCCCGAGAGCTGGTCGCCCTGCAAAGAGCGAACGCGATCACCTTCGGGGTAGCTCAGGAGCTTCGGGAGCGCGCGCAGCGAGCGGAGCTCTCGATGGCCCGCCGCTTCGCTCTGACCGACGAGGGCGCGCGTAGAATGCTCTTCCGGTCGATGATCGGCGGAGAGAGACTCAGACAAGCTGGCTCGATCC